>CALBUZ010000120.1 GCA_937969105.1 uncultured Collinsella sp.
TTCCAGACGTAGTACCAGCTGCCCTTGGTGTGGCGGTTCTGCTCGGGGTGCTCGTCGGTGGCCTCCTCGGGCTTCTTGGCCATCAGCGAGCCCATGCCCTTGAGGTAGGAATCGGGCAGCAGGATCTGGTGCTCCTTGATGTACTCGCGCAGCTGCGGGAGCACCTCCTCGCCCTTGTGGCGGATCGAGGTGAACCAACCAAAGTGGTTGAGGCCAAAGTAATCGTACTCGACATCCTTCTTGTCGATATCGAGCGCGGCGCAAACCACGTCGATGATTGCGATCGGCATGTCGCAGATGTTGATGATGCGAGCGTTGGGACGCAGCACGCGGCAGCCCTCGGAAACGATGGCGGCAGGGTTGGAGTAGTTGAGAATCCAGTAGTCCTTCTTGGCGTACTTCTCAACGTCATCGATCAGCTCGACCATGGGGAAGATGGTGCGCATGCCGTAGGCAAGGCCGCCGCAACCGCAAGTCTCCTGACCCACGCAGCCGTGACGCAGCGGAATCTTCTCGTCCTGCTCGCGCATGGCGTAGCCGCCCACGCGCATCTGGGCGAACACGAAGCTCGCGTCGGTAAAAGCCGTCTTTTTGTCGGTGGTCACCGTGAGCTTGATGTCCAGGCCGAGGTCCTCGTGCAAAATCCAGTCCACGAGCACGCCGATCTTGCGCTGGCGCTCCTCGTTGATGTCGTACAGACGAATCTCGTCAACGTCGAGCTCGTCCTTGCGCAGGGCGATGGACTTGACGATGCCGGGGGTAAAGGTGGATCCGCCACCACACAGAGTAATGATCATTGTTTACTGCTCCTTCTCAATTGCGTTTTCGACCTTGTCGCGCATCTCGGCGACCTTCATGCCAAAGATGATCTGGATATTATTGCCGTTGCGGTTGATGCCGCTGTTGGGCACGTGGTTGATGAGGTCCTCATTGATGAGGTCCGGGTTCTTAACGTTCACGCGGAGACGCGTAAAGCAGTTCTCGAGCTCCTCGATGTTGTCCTTGCCACCAAGACCTGCGACCAGGTCGGCAATACCAGCATCGACGCCCTCTGCGGGAGCTGCGGCAACAGCGCCCTGCTTCACCGCGACAGACGCGGCGGCCTCGCCCTCGGCAACGGACTCGGCGAGCTCGGACTCCTCCTCGCGACCAGGCGTGTGGAGGTTGAGCTTCTTGATGAGGAAGGTGAAGAGGAAGAAGTACAGAGCGGCGTTGACGACTCCAAGCACCAGCATAACCGGCCAGTTGGTCTTGTCGACACCGAGGACCAGGTTGGAAACCACGATGTTGATGATGCCGCCTGCAGTCGAAGCGGGCACGGAGAGGACCTTGAGCAGGACCAGGAAGATGCCGGAAAGAACCGAGTGAAGGACAAAGAGCACGGGAGCGGCAAAGACAAAGAGGAAGTCCATAGGCTCGGTCACGCAGGAGAGCACGGCGGTGATGATCAGCGGGATGATAACGGCCTTGGTCTTATCCTTGTTCCCCTTGTAAGCGGTGAAGATAAAGGCGAGACCGATACCGATGTAGGGCCACAGGTTGTTGAAGGTGTAGCTGTTGAAGTAGGTGCTATCGGAGAAGGGCTGGCCCGTCATTGCCATCTCGGCGACACGGATGGGGTAGGCACCGGCGATAACCTGATCGCCCAGCGTCAGGGTGCCACCCACATCGGAGAACTGGAACGGGGTGTAGATGAGGTGGTGCAGACCGGTGGGAACGAGCAGCTTGTTGAGCATGCCGTAGATAAACAGACCGATGTTGCCCGACTCCTTAATGATGCCGGCAACGGAGGAGATGGCACCCTGAACCGGAGGCCAAACGATGCAGAAGCCAGCGCCCATGATCCAGGAAATGATGATCATGATCAGGAACGGGAAGCGAACGCCCGAGAACATCGAAAGGGCAATGGGGAACTGCTTGTTCGAGTACTTGTTAAACACGGCACCGGTGATGCAACCGAGAATAATGCCGCCGAACACGCCGGTATCGAGCACCTGAATGCCCATAACGGTGGCCTGGCCGGTTCCGGTAAGGCCGAGCATGCCGCTCGCATCGGCAAGAGAGCCGGTGGCGTTGAGCACGATGTTGTTAGCCTGCAGGAACAGGAAGAACGACATCAGGGCGATCAGCGAGGCATGGCCCTTGTTCTTCTTTGCCATGGCGCCGGCGATGCCCACGCAGAACAGAATCGAGAGGTTGTTGATGATAAACATCAGCGACTGGTAGACAACGGCGCCCACGAGCTGGAACGGACCGGAGCCCAGTACGGGGACCAAAGCGCAGATGGTCTTGTTGGTCAGAATGATGCCCACGATGAGCAGGATGCCGGCAACCGAGAGATACATCATCGGCTGAACGATCGACTTCGCGAACACCTCCAACGGCGCTTTGAAATTGAACTTCTTTTTTGCGGTCATAGCGGTACTCCCCTTCCTTTTCCGCAAATTAAGACAGATGTGCCCTGGACAAGACCGTGAGCCTTGCCTTATATCAATCGATGTGTGGGCACGTTATGCCTAGAGACCAGGTTCTCCAAGCAGGTTAACAATGTGATATGCGAGATAACTCTTCTCAGCATCGGTAACGACAACGTTATAGGTAGACGACAAGTGGGCGGCTATGGCGTCCGCGCACGAGAATGCGCACGGATACGCCGTTTCATCGATTCGGAACAGCGCGTCTCCGTTGATTTGCCCGGCCGTAGGATCGAGCGCTCGCTGTGCGAAAAACTGCAGGTGACGAACGAAACGTTCGTAAGGCAGCGAGGTGTCATCGAGGGTCGTAGCATAGCGCTTGGAAACAATCGCGAGCACGTCGCGAACAAGCTGGACCGAAACAATCAAACGATCGGAGCGTTGCGGCATGGTGGCGTTGACGATATGCAGCGTAATAAAACCCTGCTCTTCTTCGCTCATCTGGATGCCCATATACTCCTTGATAATCTGCAGTGCACGGCCCGCAAGTGCATACTCCTTGCGATAGAACTGCTGGATCTCGAGCAGCAACGGATTCTCACAGGAGACGCCCTTGCGCTCACGCTCCAAAGCAAGGCTGATATGATCTGCGAGAGCAATGAGAATCTTGTCGTTGATATCAACATTGAGCTCTCGACGGAGCATCTGAACAATGTCCTCGGCAATCACGAGGTTGACGGTGGGGATGGACTCCAAAAGATGTGCCAAGCGGTCAATCGTACGCGAGTCCTGAGAAGTTCCCTCCTGCAACGCGTAGGTCTTTTCGATCGACGCCTCGTCGATGGCATCGCCGGCATGACGGCCAAAGCAGAGGCCTCGACCGATGACGATGAGCTCGGAGCCATCGTCCGAAGTGACCATTGCGACGTTGTTGTTAAAAACTCGCTTGATAACCACGGTACCCACCACAAGAATTTACTCGGAAAGCCAGACGACAGGCTCTTTAACAGCAACAGGGCCGGAAGCATGCTCACGAAGAGTCGAGTTCTCCGAACGCTCGCACACGATAACGAAGACCGTGGGGTCGAAGCCGGCGGCGCGGACCGCGTCGAAATCGACCTCGACGAGGGGCTGGCCCGCGTCGACATGGTCACCCTGGGCAACAAGCGCATGGAAGCCCTTGCCCTCAAGCTTAACAGTATCGATTCCGATATGCAGCATCACCTGAGCAGAGCTGTCGTCGGACATGATGCCCAGCGCGTGCTCAGTCGGAAACAGCGCCGCAACGGTGCCGGAAACAGGAGCGCACACCGTTCCCTCTTGGGGAACCACGGCAACGCCATCGCCCACAGCACGGCTGCTAAAAGCGGGGTCATTGGTATTTTCTAGATGAACAAGCTCGCCGGAAACGGGAGCGAGGATTTCGAACTCGGAAGCTGCAGTCGTCTGCTTATCCGAACCGCCCATCAAGCGAGAAAAGAAACCCATGGTGACATGTCCCTTCATAAATATAGCCCAACCAAAATCAATCGAATGCGCCCATTGAGACACACCCGTTCAAAGACTTTGGTTAGGCCCACGTCCGAGGGACTCGGTAACCTTCCGCATTTCTTTTTACGGGAGCTATTGTAGACAAGCCCAAAGCCGGAACAACCATTATGACCGATGAACGGTATTTTTTCTTCGATAAACGGTATGCGGCACTTAGGGACGTTCCTTTTCTGCCGGCACCCAGGGACACTCCTTGCACCAATCTCGTTTGCGCTAGATAAAGAGTTCGCATTCCTTCCGCACGACGCAGACCTTGCCCAGCATCTGGGAAACAGCGGATAGCTTGTTGGGATCAAGCTTGCGAGCGCCTCGCGGACATACGGCGATGCAGCGCATGCAGGAGATGCACGCCTCGCCAGCTGCTCGCTTGGGGTCGCCCTTGTCGATAGCACAAACGGGGCACGCCGCGGCGCATGCACCGCAGGAGACGCAATCCTCTATTGCCTCGGGTGTCATGCGATGACCTCCAGCTTGTTTATAAGGACGATTGCCGGGAATAGAGGGCTCGGACGCAGCCCCGTCC
This sequence comes from uncultured Collinsella sp., assembly GCA_937969105.1. Classification (GTDB taxonomy): domain Bacteria; phylum Actinomycetota; class Coriobacteriia; order Coriobacteriales; family Coriobacteriaceae; genus Collinsella. The sequence goes on from CALBUZ010000120.1 coordinate 4,489, forward strand.
AGTAGCTTTTGCCGGATTCGCTGCGCAAACTCTGAAAGTTGCGCCACATCCTGCGCATCCGGTCGCCCAGCAGCAAACTGACAAGCAACGGAATGCTCAGCAATGGCAGAAACCGCTGCAACCACCCTAAATCCGGCACGCTTCGCAACGTCTTCCAGCTCAATAAGCGTATCCTCAAACGCGCGGCCCCCGTAAACACAAACCAAAACAGCCCGAGCTCCGTTGCCACGCACCATTCCCAGTCGCTCAACCGCCACAGCTGGAACCCTGCCAGCATATGATGGGACGGAGATAACCGCAACGTCGCCCTTCGCCATCGAGACCCCGTGGAAATCCAACCCGCTATCGGTCAGATCGACAGTAACGATATTCCCATCCAGCGCCCCGGTAACAAGACCAGACACTTTCTCCGTTCCGCCCGTTGGACTAAATACAATTTCGAACATGCTCATCGAACATCCTCCCCTACGCTTGGTAACACACCAAGCCGCCCGCATGCTTAGACAGAGTATACGGCGCGCGGGGACACCCCAGTTTAGCGCAAAGGGGTCAGGTTTGTTTCCACCAACCTGGTGCAGATTAACCTGGCCCCTTTGCACCAAACTATGCTGTCTGCCTCATCGATTTGCATAATTTCCGTTACAGATTGCATATATTTACATGATACCGCTGTGTTCTCCTGAGGTACCCCATCCCGGACCGTGCAAAAAACGGAATATTCTGCAACGCGCTCGTGCCAACACCGCCGCGAGCGGGCAAAACTGTAGGGCGCTGCATCATTTTGGGTTCCGATATAACGAGAATGACGCACCTTTGCACCGGAAAACGGAAAAGTCTGACTCAAAACGCTCGCTAGGGATATCCGAAGGCCACCGCTGGCGACGTCGAATCGTATGCAGGCAACTCGATCTGCAGAATACTCCAAAAAATGCACGGCGCACCCCATGGGACCCATTGCCCCATGGCTGAAAACGGGCCTTCAGCATCCTCCAGGTGCATTCCTGAGCAAATCACACCGGATCAACGGTCGGATGCGGTAAACAAAAGGGCCCGAGCGTTGTTTGCTCGGGCCCTTAGCTTGTCTCACGCTAGCGTGCGATGCGTATGTTACTTGCGCTTGCCGCCGCCGTCACCGGGACGACGGGAGCCGCCGCCGCGCTTGCCGCCACGATTGTTACCATAGCTGCCACGGTTATCGCGACCGCCGGCACGACCGCCGCGGGAGCCGGCCTGGTTGCCGCCACGCCCGCCACGATAGCCGCCACGGCGCTCCTCGCGGGTGTCGTCGTAGTTGCGCCAGTCATCGCGACGATCGCGGCTGGCACGCGGGTCGCGACGATCGCGCGACTCATTCGAACGACCGGCGCCGCTGCGGCCGCCGTTGCCACGAGCGCCCTCGCGACGCTCACCACCGCGGGCGCCCTCGCGGCCTCCGCGCTCGTCAAAGCGCTTGCCGCCGCGGGGCTCGCCGCCGCGGGTACCACGCTCGTCACGCGAGCCACGGCCTTCGCCGCCACGGCGCTCATCGCGCCCGGAGCGCTCGCCATCGCGACCGGAGCGACGACGGTCGCCCGAGCCGCGCTTGCCGCCGCGCGAACCGCGACCCTCGTCCTCGCGCTCAACACGACGACGGCCACCACGGTCCTCGTCCTCACGACGACGGCGGTGTGCCTCGCCCTGGAACTGCTTGGCACGACGCTCGGCACGGTTGCCGCGCGGGCCCTGCTCAACAGCACCGGCGCGCTCCTCGGCAGCCACCTCGCGGGCCACACTCTCCACGGCCTCGTCCACGCGAGCCTGAACGCCCTCGCGCACGCGGGTCTTGCCACCACGCTTGGGACGGCTCGGGCGCTCACCGTCGCCGCGACGCTCATCGCGACCGCGGTTGGAACGACCGGCAACATCGCCGTAATCGTCGCCGTTGCGTTTGCCGTCGCGACGCGCCTGCTCAAGCTTCTTCTTGCTCTTGGACTTGCCGCGCTTGGTCTTCTTCTTCACCTTAAAGGCCGCAGGGTCGCGCTCGGGGTCAACTGCAGGCGGATTGGGACCCACATGCAGTTCGCCGGCGTCATAAATGTCGGCCGTCTTGTCCATGAGCTTCTCGATCTCGTAGAACTCATCGACGTCCTGCTCGGTCACAAACGTAATGGCCCAGCCCAGCTCGCCGGCGCGGCCCGTGCGGCCGATGCGGTGGATGTAGTCGGTCGGCTCGGCCGGCACGTCAAAGTTCACGACGTAGCGCACGTCGCTAATGTCGATGCCGCGGGCAAGCACATCGGTTGCCACCAGCACGTCGACGGTGCCGTCGCGGAAGGCCGAGAGCGCGCGCTCGCGCTGGGCCTGGCTGCGGTTGCCGTGGATCGCGGCGGCCTTGATGCCCTTGCGCTCCAGACGACGGCAGCAGCTGTCGGCGCGGTGCTTGGTGCGCATAAAGACGATAGTGCGCTCCGGGCCCTCCTTTTTGAGGAACTCGGGCAGCAGGTTGTTCTTGGCCTCGATGGACACCGGGAACACAAACTGGTCGACGGTGTCGGCGGTCGACGTGGCAGGCGCGATCTCCACGCGGGCCGGGTCGCTCACCAGATCGGTGATCTCGCCTACGGCCTCCTCGTCGAGCGTGGCCGAGAACAGCAGCGTCTGGCGCTCGGCCGGCGTCTCGCGCACAATACGGCGGACGGCGGGCAAAAAGCCCATGTCGAGCATGCGATCGGCCTCGTCGAGCACCAGGACCTTAACCTCGTCCAGGTGGCAGGCACCCTGCTCGATCAGGTCGACCAGACGGCCCGGCGTTGCGACCAGGATGTCGCAGCCGTACTTGAGTGCCGCGGTCTGGGGCTTGTAGCTCACGCCGCCCACGACGGTCACGGCGACATGGCCGGTGACGTCGGCAATCTTGCCGGCGACCTCATCGATCTGCTGGGCAAGCTCGCGCGTGGGGGTGATGACGAGCATCGCGGGGCCGCGGCCGTTGCCCTCGGGCTTCTTGGCGCCGCGACGGCGGTTGCGGCCGCCACGCTCGCGCACGGGCTTGGGCGGAGCAATGTGCTCCAGATTGTTCATGGTCGGCAGCAAGAAGGCGGCCGTCTTGCCGGTGCCGGTCTGAGCGGCGGCAAGCAGGTCACGGCCCTCAAGCACCACGGGGATCGAGCCGGCCTGGACAGGCGTGGGCGCCGTGTAGCCTAGGTTCTCGATGGCACGAAGCATCTCGTCCGAAAGTCCCAGCTCGTCAAAGGCGGGCAGGTTCTCAGTCGCGGACTCGACGGTCTCGGCGGCGCTGGCCTCGTCGGCAGCGTCGAAGGCAGCCTGGGTCATGGCCTCGCGGGCCTCGTCCAGAATCTCGGCGTCCGTGACGTCGGATACAGAATTACGCATATGTTGTTGTTCCTTATCTGCACGCGTTATGGGCACGGCATGCGGCCGCGCGAGCGTGCTTGGTAGTGCGCTAATACATACATAAAACAGGTGCGCACAGAGAGGACGTTGCTCAGCACGCTGGCGATCGCTTTGGCAGCCATATCACGCGCCGTCCAGACGCAGCAGCTCTAAGCGATGGAGCAGATTCGCCGCCGGTTAGTATACCCGCGCTTCGCATGCCCCCACGTAAACCACAGATGACGGGGCGGACGGGGCGGGTCTGGGCCGATTGTCTCAATCTGCAACAGCTGCTCAGCAAAAACCGGCCGAACCGTTACAGATCAAGACAGAGCTCAGCCACGCAAAACAACATCTCGATCTGTAACAGTTAGAGGTCATTTTCCCCGCCAGATGTTACAGGTTGAGATGTTTGACAGGGACTGTCAACGATTGAGCAGCCACCCTCATTTGTATCGGAATGTCATACATTTCTTTCTGTACTGTACACCCCCAGGGGGTATGGGTGTATAGTATCGGCAGGTTAACATTTCCAACACTACGCCACAGAAAGGAGAAACCATGGCTCAAGATAAGTTCGACGTGGGCGGCATGACGTGCGCCGCCTGCCAGGCGCATGTGGACCGCGCCGTCAGCAAGCTCGACGGCGTTCAAAGCGTCGCGGTCAACCTGCTCGCCGGTTCCATGATGGTCGACTATGACCCCGCGCAGGTCTCCCCCGATGATATCTGCACCGCCGTCGATCGCGCGGGCTATTCGGTCTCGCCCGTCAGTACGGGCACCGGCGCTGCCGGCTCAAACGGCAGCACGCAAGCCAGATCCGGCGCCACCCATATGGAGTCGCCCACCAAAAAGCTAGAGGCCACTGCCTCCGCTATGCGCACCCGTCTCATCATCTCAATCATCTTTCTCATTCCGCTGTTCTACATAGGCATGGGGCACATGCTTGGCTGGCCGCTGCCCGGCATCTTCACCGACCACACCCACAGCATGACGTTGGCGCTCACCGAGCTCGTCTTGCTCATCCCCATCGTCTACGTCAACGACGCGTACTTTATCAACGGCTTCAAGTCGCTCGTGCACGGCGCGCCCACCATGGACGCCCTCATCGCCGTCGGTGCCACCGCTTCCATTGCCTGGTCGCTCTACGCCATGTTTATCATGGCCGACCAGCTGGCCGCCGGGCAGGTCCACGAGGCTATGATGACGGGCATGGACAACCTGTATTTTGAGAGCGCAGGCACCATCCTGTCGCTCGTCACCGTGGGCAAATACCTCGAGACGCGCAGCAAGTCCAAGACCGGCGGCGCTATCGAGGCACTCATCGACCTGGCGCCCAAGACCGCGACCGTCGTTGCCGATGACGGCACCGAGACCACCGTCGACGTCGACAGTATCCTACCCGGCCAGGTGCTGCGCGTGCGCCCCGGCGAGTCTATCCCCGTCGACGGCGTGGTGCTCGAGGGCGGCTCGGCCGTGGACGAGAGTGCGCTCACCGGCGAGTCCATCCCCGTGGAAAAGACCGCCGGCGACACCGTCAACGCCGCCACGGTCAACCGCACCGGATCGTTTACCTTCCGTGCCACGCGCGTGGGCGCCGACACGTCGCTCGCCAAGATCATCCAGCTCGTCGAGGACGCCAACGCCACCAAGGCGCCCATCGCCCGCCTGGCCGACAAGGTCGCCGGCGTGTTTGTGCCCGTGGTGTTTGTGATCTCGGCCGTGACCTTTGCGGTGTGGATGGCACTGACCGGCAGCATAAACGAGGCGCTCACCTCCGCCGTGGCCGTGTTGGTGATCAGCTGCCCGTGCGCGCTGGGCCTGGCCACGCCCGTCGCCATTATGGTTGGCACCGGCAAGGGCGCCGAGATGGGCATTCTGTTTAAGAGCGCCGAGGCGCTGGAGAACCTGCGCAGCGTGGGCACCGTGGTGCTCGATAAGACGGGCACGGTCACCCGCGGCAAGCCTGCCGTGACCGATATCGTGGTGGCCACGCGCACTGACGGTTCGCCCGCCATGAGCGAAAAAGCGTTACTGAAGCTCGCTGCCGCGCTGGAGCGCTCGAGCGAGCACCCGCTGGCCGAGGCGATTATCGCCGAGTGCGAGGCGCGCGGAATCGTGGCGCGCATGGTCGAGGACTTTGCCGCAGTGCCTGGACGAGGCGTTACGGCGCGCGAGGGGCAGAATGTCATCGCAGCCGGCAACGTGCGCTTCATGGGCGAGTTGGGCGCCGCCGCGCCTACGGACCTTGCCGAACAGTTTGCCACCGAGGGCAAGACGCCGCTGTTCTTTGCCAAGAACGGTGAGCTTGTCGGCACCATCGCCGTGGCCGACGAGGTCAAAGAGACGAGCGCTGCTGCCATTGCCGCATTGCGCAAGCTCGGCGTCGATGTGCGTATGCTCACCGGCGACAACCGCGTGACGGCCGAAGCCATCGCCCGCCGCGTGGGACTCACCAGCGAGCAGGTTATCGCCGACGTCCTGCCCGCCGACAAGGAACGCCACGTGCGCGAACTGCAGGATGCGGGCGGCAAGGTCGCCATGGTGGGCGACGGCATCAACGACTCCCCCGCCCTGGCGCGCGCCGACGTGGGCCTTGCTATCGGCACCGGAGCCGACATCGCCAAGGAGGGTGCCGACGTGGTGCTCATGCGCAGCGACCTCATGGACGTCGCCCGCGCCATCGAGCTTTCGCGCGCCACGATCCGCAACATCAAGCAGGACCTGTTCTGGGCGCTGTTCTACAACGGCATCGGCATTCCGCTGGCGGCGGGCGTGTTCTTCCCGCTCACCGGCTGGCAGCTCTCGCCGATGTTTGGCGCCGCGGCCATGAGCCTGTCGAGCGTGTGCGTCGTAAGCAATGCGCTGCGTCTGCGAACCTTTAAGCCATCAGTTGCGGTGAAATAAGGCGTAACATGCTTAGCTAAACCGCTATTTAGTCCATATTCCACCGCAACTTTAGGTACTCAATGAAAAGGAGATAATCATGAACTACATCGTTAAAACGTCTGGCCTCATGTGCGGCCACTGCGACGCTACTGTCGAGACCGCGCTGCTCAACGTAGCCGGCGTGACCGATGCCGATGCCGACCACGAGACCCAGACCGTCCAGGTGGAGTGCGCCGACACCGTGACCGCCGAGCAGCTCGCCGCCGCCGTCGAGGGCGCGGGCGAGAAGTTCCACGCCCTGTCCGTGACCGCCGCGTAGCAGACGCCGCCTACTCAATCCTCAGAAGTTGCGGTGAAATAGTTCCTGTTTTAGCGCTTCAAGCCTGCAAACAAGAACTATTTCACCGCAACTGAGGGCGAGGTATTTGAAGGATTGACCAGAAACGAGGACCCGCCATGATGGCAGACCATAAATCGGTGACCCGCATGCTCAAAACGGCACGCGGTCAGATCGACGGCATCCTGCGGATGGTCGATGAGGACCGTTATTGTGTCGACATCTCCACGCAGCTCATGGCCACGCAGGCGCTCATCGCCCGCATCAACGCCGATGTGTTGAAGGCACACATCGAGGGCTGCGTCGCCTCGGCCATCGAATCGGGCGACGAGGAGCTCAAAGCCGCCAAGCTCGCCGAGATCGAACGCGTCGTCGACAAGCTCGCCAAGTAATTGGTGCAAGGGGGACAGGTACGTTTGCACCACCTTGGTGCAGATTAACCTGTCCCCAATGCACCAAAAGGGGTATAAAGGCGTGCAGCATATCGAACGAAAGGCAATTCGCATGAATGACTTTATGAAGGGTCGCAACGGCGCCGACGAACTCACCGTCGTGTTGGGCTTCGCAGGCATTATCATCGCGATGATCGGATCGATGGCCCGTATTCAGTGGCTCAGCTGGATCGCCATCGCCGTTATCGTGATTGGCGTGCTGCGCGGCCTGTCCAAAAACATCGACGCGCGCCGCAAGGAGAACGATGCCTTTGTCACGGCGACCGCAAACGTCCCCGGCCTAGGCAAGTTCGTAGCGAGCTTGGGTGGCGGCGCCGCGGCTGCCAACGCCTCGCGCGCAGCCGGAACGAGCAAGGAGGACTTTGAGCGCGCCAAGCGAACGGCCAAGAAGATGTGGAAGGGTCGCAAGACCACAGCCTACCTCAAGTGCCCCAACTGCGGCCAGATGCTCTCTGTTCCCAAGGGCAAAGGCAAGATCCGCGTCACCTGCCCCAAGTGCCACGCTAAGATGGAAACCCGCTCCTAGCCGCTACACCATAGGACAAAATAAAAGCCGAGGCCTCGTGTTGAGACCTCGGCTTTTTGCATGGAGCGACATCATTCGATAAAGCTGTCGCCCCGTCACACCAGCGCTTACGCTACGCCATCGCGAGCGAGCTCCTCGGCAAGCGCTTCTGCCGGCATGGCCATAATCGCGTCGAGCTCGGCGTCAACCTCGGGGATGCGCTTGACCTTTAGCTTGCGCACCAGGTCACCGCGACACATCACATGCATCGGCTCACGCAGAGCGCACAGGTCATCGAGCGGGTTCTCGCGCGTCACCAGAATATCGGCCGCCTTGCCGCACTCGATCGTACCGGTCTCGTCACCCAGGCCCAGTAGCTCAGCATTGACCTGCGTGGCTGTATGCAGTGCGAAGGCATTGCTCACTTTGACGTACTTGGCAAAGTAGGCCACCTCGCGCCACATGTCGTACTGCGTCACGAACGGGCAGCTCGAGTCCGTGCCCAGGCCTACCTTGATACCGGCTTCTAGCGCCGCACGAGCACTCTCGATAATGCCCGAGCACACGATGTCGCCGTTCTTCTTTTGCGTGTCAGTCGAATGAGTCTTTTCCGGATCGAGCAGTACAAACGGCAGCGCCGGGCTGATCGTGCAGGTAACGCTCGGCGCGCGTCCCTCGAGCTGCGTACCCGCGGCGCCGCGGTACAGTTCCAGGATCTCGGGGGTCATCGGAGCGCCGTGCTCGATTGTGTCGACGCCGGCCTGAAGCGCGGCGCGTACGCCCTCGGTGCTCTCGACATGGGCCATGACCGGAAGGCCAACCTCGTGCGCCGCCTTGCACGCCGCCGCGGCGACATCGACCGGCATGCGCAGCACGCCCGGCTCGCCCACCTCGGTCGCATCGAACACGCCACCCGTTACGAACAGCTTGATGACATCGGCACCACGCGCGTACAAGTCGTGCACCTGTTCGGCCGCCTCGGCGGGGCTGTTAGCCACCTGGGCGAACAAACCAGCACCGTGACCACCCGGCACCGTGACGCCCGTTCCCGGCGCTACCAGGCGCGGACCCTGATGCTTGCCGGCATCGATGGCGTTGCGCACGGCGATATCGGCAAACAGCGGATCGCCCGCACCGCGCACCGTAGTCACGCCGCTTGCCAACTGCTGCTGGGCGCTGCCTTTGAGGATGTGGCGCACGATAGCGCGCCCCACCGGATTATCGAGCTTCTTCATCAGCGCGCCCGCATCGCCCGCCGAGACCGGTTTGCCCGAACCGCACAGATGCACGTGCATATTGATGAGACCCGGCATGAGATACGCACCCGCCAGGTCGATGACCTCGGCACCCGCCGGCGCCTGTGCCACGGCGCTCGGCCCCATCCAGGTGATGACGCCGTGCTCAACAGTCACGGCCATATCGGGCTGCGGCTCCATATGCTCCGAGCCATCCAGAACGGTCGCATTGATAAACAACGTGGGACGATCGGCAGTCGCCATATCGAGCTCCTCCCTCACGATTAACTTGAACATTTGTCCATTATCACCTAATGTAACAAACTAAAGCCGGACATATCGGCTAACGGAGGGACGAGAGAGATGTGAGGGCAAACGGAGACAGCACGGCAATGCTCCGGTCGTTCCAGCAAAACGTCTCAATCTGTAACAGGTAGACCGTCTTTAACCTTCCAAATGTTACAGATCGAGATCTTTCGGCACTGCGTCTAACCTTTGTCTCAATCTGTAACAGTTACGAGGCCAAACGGTCCCTTGTTGTTACAGATTGAGACAAACTCGACAGGAACAACCACATCCGCGTCAGCTGCACCCCTCAGCGCCCATACCACTGGCGTCTCCATTCCTCAGCCAAATCGGCCCGTCGCGGAATACCCGCCAGCCTCATCTTCTCAACCAGCTTCCCCGGATTCTTGAGCTCATCAAACGTAAACCGAAGCACCTTGTGCCCGAGCATCGTCAGATGAGACTCCCGCTGACGTTCTGCCACGAATGGGTCGACCGATTCCCGACCCTCGTCGTTCTGCAAGGTATACTTTCCCTTTCCGTCCAGCTCGCCAATCACGCACGTTCCGTCCTCGAGCCTCCAAAAATAATCAACGCGAAACACTTGGCTCGGATCGAGCGGATCACGAAACTCCACCTGCAGCTCCGGAACCGGAAAGCCGTACGCAATAAAGAACGCCCGAAATCGAGACTCGCCGCCGTTTTCGGACAGCCCGTCCGCATACGACGCGATCACCTGCGCCCTGCGATACCCTCGCCTGCCCTCGCAATCGGAGCGGAGAAACTCGCACAGGTCATCGCGCGATACGCCCTTTGTCCGCAACGCAGAATCGGCGATCGCCAGGCCATACGAAAACGGCGCGCGCAGCAGGCAGTCCTCAACCGTGCGCCAAAACGGCGTCGCCCGCACGCCGTCGACTTGTTCAAGCGCACCCGCCGCCTGCGGACGCAACAGCCGGCATCCTGCACTCAGCGGCACCGAGCAACCTGTCTTAACAAGATATCGTGGCCCGAGCAGATCATTCGGCACCTCCAGACCCCACAAAAGTGCCGCGTCATAACCCCAAAACGCCCAATCGGGATGAAACTCTGCAAGCCCTTTGATGGTGCGCAGCGCTCGCTCCGCCGGCGTCAACGCATCCCAATCATGTTGAAAGCAAAACAAATACGGCTCGGGCTCCGCAATATCGTCGGTTCCCACATGACGCCGCAGCCACATGAGCTCGGCATTGTCGTGTGTCACAAGCAGCACGCCTTGTTCAGCCGCCTCCGTGAGCCTGGCAAGCATCCTATTCCGCGCCAAGGTGTTACGTGTTGCATGCTTGTGTTTGAAAACGGTATTAGACACTTTCATCACCACATCAGGGAAATGGGCCATTGTCACCGTTGCCGCTGTCGGCAAACGTCTCAATCTGTAACAGGAAGACAGTCTTTGAACCTCTAGTTGTTACAGATCGAGATTTTCAGTCGTGCGTCCAACCTTTGTCTCAAATCTGTAACAGTTAGACCGTTTTTTGGCCCCTTCCCGTTACAGATCGAGATCTTTCGGCAGGCGCCAACCTTCCGTCTCGATCTGTAACAGGAAGACGTTCTACAGGCCCCCAAACGTTACAGATTTAGACAAACCAGCGGTGCCCAAGCGTTCGTCTCGATCTGTAACAGGTAGACCGGTTTTTTGTCCCTAAACGTTACAGATCGAGACATAAAGGCAGAAGGCAGGGCAAGCGACAGCTGCCCACTCCCTACTCCCACTCCTGCTCGTAGATATTGAGCGACTTCACGTACCGCCCCTGGGCGCCCATGATGTCGCGGACCAGGCGCAAAAAGAAGCTGATGCATGAGGTGTCGAAACCGTCCTCTAGGTCCTCGGGATGCACCGCGCCCGGCCCGTCGACCGCCGTGTCGCTCAGGCGCGCGATGTCATACAGGTAAAGCTGCCCCGCCGTCAGCCAGACATCGTCGATGCACGCGAGCCGCACCGCAATCGCGCCATCGCTCCAGTGCTCCTTTTGCACGATATGTGGGTCGTAGACGTCAAAGCGACAGTCGGTGCGCGTGTCCTTCAGCACGACCATGCCAGTCGCGGGATCCTTGTCCAAAATGCCAAAACGCGAGAAATACTGCGTGTCGCGCACCTGCTTAAGTCGCCCGAGCGAAACAGGAGAAATTGACGCTGGCGGCTCGTCCACATACAGCTCCAACAGCGTCTTGCCGTGGTAATAGGGACGCTCAAACAACAGCCAATCGGTAAACGCCATGTTGTAGGCCATGATTTCGTTTTGAGAAGGTTCCTCGCAATAGCTGAGCCACGGATCGACGGTAATCTCGAACTGCTCGCGCGCCGGCTCCAGGAATTGAAACTTCCGCAGCATCCAGAAGTGAGCCATGTCGGCAATATCGTTGCCGACGGCTTCGGCCAGCTGTGCTCGGTCAAAAACTTGGTCAGTCATGGCATCCTCCTCAAACTGATGGACCTCAATTTGAGCTTACGAGGAGGGCGAGCAGCCACTGTCAGCGCAGGCAAAATAGGCCCTCGACTGCAAACCAGATGCTAACCAAACACTTGACGGGACACTTGACCGAATGAGCGCACCGCAAAGAAACGGCAGGTAGGCATAGACAACCGACCCGCCATTTTGAGCCAAACACCCGCTGCCACCACAGAAACAGCAGAGAGCCACAGCCCCAAACGTCAACAAATGAACACCCACACGTCGACAAACGAGCAAATCGCTCGCAAAGAGTGTCCCCAACGACTTGACAAAAAAGAACGTCCCCAATGACTAGTCGTTGGGGACGTTCTTGAATGACTACCTTACAGCTCCAGCGCCTCGGCGACTTCGGCTGCGCAGGCCAGGGCATCGGCCATGGCGTTCACAACGAGGGAACTGCCGTTGCGGGCGTCGCCGGCCACATACACCGGCGCGGCATCCGCGGCGACACCCTCCGTGCGAGCCGCGAGGTGCGAGCCCTCGGCAGCCATCACCGGCAGCGGACGACCAACGGTGGCAACAGGCACGCTCACCGCATCGAACACACCATGCTCGGGACCCGTAAAGCCGCAGGCAATGAGCACCAGCTGCGCCGGCACCTCGTGCTCGGAGCCCGCGATGCGCTCGGGCTTTCCCGCCGACCAGTCCAGATCGACCACGCGCAGGCCCGCGGCCGCGCCCTTCTTGTCCAGCAGCACCTCGAGCGTATCCACGCCCCAAGCACGCATCTCGCCGCCCATGGCAGCGATAGCCTCCTGCTGACCGTAGTCGGTCTTCTTAACGTTGGGCCACTGCGGCCAAGGGTTACTCGCTGCACGCTTATCGGGCGCGGCCGGCAAGAACTCAAACTGACGCACGCTGCGCGCACCCTGGCGCACGGCGGTACCCACGCAGTCGTTGCCGGTATCGCCGCCGCCAATGACCACAACGTCCAGGCCGCGCGCGTTCACCGCGGGCTCACCGCCATCGAGCACCGAGACGGTCGAAGCTGTCAGGTAGTCCACCGCGTACACCACGCCCGGAGCATCCACGTTCGCAGCCGAAAGACCGCGGGGCGCGCGAGCACCGGCAGCCACCACAACGGCGTCAAAGCCATTGAGCTTGGCCGCCACCGCAGGGTTCGTAACGTCAGCACCCAGCTCAAACACAATGCCCAGCTCGCGCATGAGCGCCACGCGGCGCTCGACCACGGACTTCTCGAGCTTCATGTTGGGAATGCCGTACATGAGCAGACCGCCCGGGCGGTCGTCACGCTCAAACACCGTCACGCGGGCGCCACGACGCGCAAGCTCCCATGCTGCCACCAGACCAGCAGGACCGGAGCCCACCACGGCAACCGTGGGTGCGCCCTCCCCCGCCGGCTCAAAGCGGCGCGGACCGCCGTTGGCCCACTCATGGTCGCTGATCGCGCGCTCGTTGTCGTGAATCGTCGTGGGCTGGCCGTCGACCGAGCCCAGGTTGCACGCGGCCTCGCACAGCGCTGGGCACACGCGGCTCGTGAACTCGGGCATGGGCGAGGTGAGCGACAGGCGCTCGGCAGCCTCGTCCCAGCGGCCGCGGTACACCAGCTCGTTCCACTCGGGAATCAGGTTGTGCAGCGGGCAACCGCTCGGGCGTGCCTTGCCAAAGCTCGCGCCCATCTGGCAAAACGCCACACCGCACATCATGCAGCGGCTCGCCTGGGCGCGACGTGCGTCTTCATCGAGTTCCACGTACAGCGGATCAAAATCATGGCTGCGCTCCTCCACGGGGCGGAGCTCGTGGGTCACGCGATCGATATCAAGAAAAGCACCGGGCTTACCCATGGCACTTACGCCTCCTTCTTGGTCGAAGCAACAGAGCTGGCAGCCACGGACGCAGTGCCCGCAGCACCGCCCGCGACATCAAAGCGAACGACATCCGCGGCACTCGCGCGACCGGTCACAATGTCAAACGCCAGCTCCTCTGCCTGCGCATGCGTTTTGCCGGCAGCCTCGCCCGCAGCGACAATCGCCAGCACGCGCTCGTACTCGGTCGGAATGACCTTCACAAAGTGCTTGCTCATCGTCTCAAAGCTGTAGAGCAGCTTAATGCCGCGCGGACTCTGCGTCGCGTCCACGTGCTCCTGGATGAGCTCGCGAATCTGCGCCAGCTCGCCGGCTGTCGGAGCCTTGAGCTCAACGCTCTCGTGGTTCACGCGGGCATCGAGCGTGCCGTACTGGTCAAAGACGTAGGCCACGCCGCCTGTCATGCCGGCGGCGAAGTTCTGCCCGACCTCGCCCAGGATGAGCGCCAGACCGCCCGTCATGTACTCGCAGCCATGGTTGCCGCAGCCCTCGACCACCACGGTGGCACCGGAGTTGCGCACGGCAAAACGCTGGCCGGCAAGACCGTTAATGAAGCCGCGGCCGCTCGTGGCGCCAAAGAACGCAACGTTGCCCACGATGATGTTCTCGTCGAACTTGTAGGTCGCATGCGGGTTGGGTCGCACCGACACCTCGCCGCCCGAAAGGCCCTTGCCAAAGTAGTCGTTGGCGTCGCCGCACACGTTGAGCGTAATGCCGCGCGGCAGGAAGGCGCCAAAGCTCTGGCCGGCCGAACCATCGCAATCGATGGTGATGGAGCCGGCGGGCAGGCCCTCGGGATGCGCCTTGGTCACCGCGTTGCCCAGGATGGTGCCCACGCAGCGGTTGACGTTGGCGATATCGGCGCGGAAGCGAATCGGACGCAGATGCGCACGGGCATCGGCCGTATAGGGCACAAACAACGTGGAGTCGAGCGTCTTGTCGAGCTCGCTGTCCGCGGCCATCTGCGGCAGGAAGTGGCGACCGTCGGCGCCCGGAATATGGGCACCGAACTCGCAGGTCGCGCTCGCCAGCACCGGCGACAGATCGAGCAGATTTGCCTTGCGGTTACCCGGGACCTCGATCTGGCGTAAGCACTCGGGATGGCCGACCATCTCGTCGACGGTGCGGAAGCCCAGGCTCGCCATGACCTCGCGCAACTGCTCGGCAACAAAGAGCATAAAGTGCTCAACGTGCTCGGGCTTGCCGCGGAAACCGCGACGCAGGCGGCAGTTTTGCGTCGCGATGCCGGCCGGGCAGGTGTCCTGCTGGCAGTCGCGCTGCATGAGGCAACCCATGGAGATGAGCGGCATGGTCGCAAAGCCAAACTCCTCGGCACCCAGCAGGCAGGCGACGGCAACATCGGTGCCGTCCATGAGCTTGCCGTCGGCCTCGAGCACCACGCGCGAGCGCAGGCCGTTTTGCAGCAACGTCTGCTGAGCCTCGGCAAGGCCGAGCTCCAGCGGCAGGCCGGCGTGCCAAATGGAATCGCGCGCCGCGGCACCCGAGCCGCCGTTATGGCCACTGATCAAAATCTTGTCGGCAGCACCCTTGGCCACACCGGTGGCGATGGTGCCGACGCCGGCCTCGCTGACCAGCTTGACCGACACACGTGCGCCGGGGTTGGCGTTCTTAAGATCGAAGATCAGCTCGGCCAGGTCCTCGATGGAGTAGATGTCGTGGTGCGGCGGAGGCGAGATCAGGCCGATGCCGGGCGTGGACTGACGGACCTCGGCGATCCAGGGGTAGACCTTCTTGCCGGGCAGGTGGCCACCCTCGCCGGGCTTGGCGCCCTGGGCCATCTTGATCTGAATCTCGAAGGCGCTGCACAGGTAGCGGCTCGTCACGCCAAAGCGCGCGCTTGCCACCTGCTTGATGGCGGAGTTCTTGGAGTCACCATTAGCCAGCGGGGTCTCGCGACGCGGATCCTCGCCGCCCTCGCCGGAGTTGGAGCGGCCATGCAGGCGATTCATGGCGATGGCCATGCACTCGTGTGCCTCTTTGCTGATGGAGCCATACGACATGGCGCCGGTGTTAAAGCGGCGGACGATGTTGAGCGCGGGCTCGACCTCGTCGAGTGCCACCGGAGTGCGGCCGCTGGCATCAAAGTCCAGCAGGTCGCGCAGGCGCACGGCACGGCCGGTGCGATGCAGGCGGGCGCTGTACTCCTTAAAGGTGTCGTAGCTGTCCTCACGGCAGGCGGTTTGCAACAGGTAGACAGTCTGCGGATCGATAAGGTGATCCTCGCCGCCGAGCGGGCGCCACTTGGTCAGACCCAGCGTGGGCAGCTGATCGGGAGCCGGGCTCTTAAGGATAGCGAGTGCGGCGTCGTAGCGCTCGTTTTGCTCGCGCTCAACGTCCTCGACACCCATACCGCCCACACGGCTCACCGTGCCGGCGAAGTACGCGTTGACGAACTCCGGCGTAAAGCCCACGGCCTCGAAGATCTGCGCGGAGTGGTAGCTCTGCACCGTGGAGATACCCATCTTGGACATGATGGAGACGATGCCGGCGGTCGCGGCCTTGTTGTAGTTGGCGATGCCCTGCTCGGCCGTCACGTCCAGATCGCCGCGCGCCGCCAGATCGCGGATGCACGCATGTGCGTTGTACGGATAGATGCCGCTCGCGGAGTAGCCCACCAGTGCCGCAAAGTCGTGCGGGGACACGGCGTCGCCGCACTCCACCACGATGTCGGCAAAGGTACGCACGCCGGCGCGAATCAGGTGATTGTGCACGCAGCCCACGGCGAGCAGCGACGGCACGGGCACCTCGCCCGCAGCGGCGCGGTCGCTCAGCACCACGATGTTCACGCCGTCGCGGACCGCAGCATCAACGTCCTCTGCAAGCTGCTTGAGCGCGGCCTGCAGCGCACCCTCGCCGGCATCGCGGCGGTACACGGCACGGAAACGGCGGGTCTTAAAGCCCACGCGATCGATGGCGCAGATACGCTCGAACTCTTCCTCGTTGAGCAACGGGCGCTCCAGGCGCACCAGCTGGCAGGCCGTGCGGGAATCCTCGAGCAGGTTGCCGTGGTTGCCCAGGTAGAGCGTGGTCGAGGTGACCATGTGCTCGCGCAGGGCATCGATCGGCGGGTTCGTGACCTGGGCGAACAGCTGATAGAAATAGTCGAAGAAGGAGCGCGTCTTCTTGGACAGACAGGCCAGCGGCGCATCGATGCCCATCGAGGCGAGCGGCGCCTTGCCCTGCTGGGCCATGGGACGCACGACCTCGTCAACATCATCCCAGTGATACCCGAGCTTTGCCATGCGCACGGCAGCGGGCACTTCGGCGTCCTCGGCCGGCGTCGCCGCGGCAGGCCTATCGAGCGCGTCGACGGTCAGCGTCTCCTCGGCGATCCAGTCGCGATAGGGCTTTTCCTTGGCGTAACGGGCGCGCAGCTCGTCGTTGTAGATAACGTGCCCGCGGGCAAAGTCGACCTCGAGCATCTGGCCCGGCCCCAGACAGCCGCTCGTCAGGATGTTCTCGGGGCTCACCTCGATGGTGCCCACCTCGCTTGCCAGCATAAAGCGGCCGTCGCGCGTCACATAGTAGCGGGCGGGGCGCAGGCCGTTGCGGTCGAGGGCGGCGCCCAGCGTGCGACCGTCGGTAAAGGCGATGGCCGCCGGACCGTCCCAGGGCTCCATGAGCATGGACTGGTAGGCGTCGTAGGCGCGGCGCTCCTCACTCAGGCTGTCGTTGTGGTCCCACGGCTCGGGCAGCAGCATGGACGCGGCACGCGTGAGCGGACGACCGTTCATGACCAAAAACTCAAGCACATTGTCCAGAATCGCGGAGTCGGAGCCCTCGCGGTTGATGATGGGCATCACGCGCTCAAGATCGTGCTGCAGCACGGGGCTGTACAGGTTAGGCTCGCGGGCGCGAATCCAGTTGACGTTGCCCTTGAGGGTGTTGATCTCGCCGTTGTGGATGATAAAGCGGTTGGGGTGCGCGCGCTCCCAGCTGGGCGTGGTGTTGGTGGAGTAGCGCGAGTGGACGAGCGCCACAGCAGTCTTGACGGCGGCGTCGTTGAGGTCGATGAAGAAGCGGCGCATCTGCGTGGCGACCAGCATGCCCTTGTACACGATAGTGCGCGAGCTCATGGAGCACACGTAGAAGATCTTGTCTCGCAGGGCGAACTCGGCGTCGGCCTTTTTCTCGATGGTGCGGCGGCACACGTACAGGCGACGCTCAAAGGCATCGCCGGCGGGCGTGTCGTCCGGACGGCCCAGGAAGGCCTGCAGGATAGTAGGCATGCAGGCGCGGGCTGTCTCGCCCAGGTCGTGCGGGTCGACGGGCACCTCGCGCCAAAAGAGCAGCGGCACGCCGGCCTCGGCGCAGCCCTCCTCAAACACGCGGCGGGCATCCTCTACGCCCTTGTCGTCCTGCGGGAAGAACAGCATGGCCACGCCATAGTCGCCCTCTGCCGGCAGAATCTGGCCGCACTTTTGGGCCTCTTTACGGAAAAAGTGATGCGGAACCTGGAACAGGATGCCAGCGCCGTCGCCGGTGTTCTTCTCGAGTCCCGTGCCGCCGCGGTGCTCCAAGTTGACCAGAATGGACAGTGCATCGTCCAGAATCTGGTGATGGCGCTCACCGTTGATATCGGCGAGCGCGCCGATGCCACATGCATCGTGGTCGAATTCGGGGCGATAAAGGCCCTGCTGCTGAGCGGAATCTGCCTGCATCGCGATCCTCCCCTAGATATGAGACAGTCAGTTGAGTAGGCATACTAGGAGCATCGCCGGCCCGTTGTGTTTCCCGCCCGTTTCGAAACAATCGCGTAACGCACGCCCTGCGAGTGGGTGCCGCCGACCTCAAGGGCGACAACAAGGGCCCCAAGTTCGGCCTGTAAGCTCACCGCTTCAAACATCTCAATCTGTAACAGGAAGACCCAATTTCGACGACTTACTGTTACAGATTGAGATGTTTTTGAGAGACGGCTCCGAATGTCTCAATCTGTAACACAAAGGGCCGGTTTTGGCGGTCAGCTGTTACAGATCGAGATCATTCCGAGGGACAGCTCCGTTTGTCTCAATCTGTAACACGTAGACCCCGTTTTCACTGTTAGATGTTACAGATTGAGATCTTCTGCCGGACGGTTTTGGTTTGTCTCAATCTGTAACAAGTAGACCCAATTTCCGCTTCTAGATGTTACAGATCGAGACATTTCTTCAGCTT
>CALBUZ010000121.1 GCA_937969105.1 uncultured Collinsella sp.
ACGCCCATGCTCTCCCCCGTCGCGGCCTATGCCGCCTCGCAGGCAACGCAGGATCAGCTTTCCGCCGCCCAAAAAAAAATCGAGGACGCTACGAGCGCCTACAACGACGCCCGAACCAAGCTCGAGGATCTGCAAAAGCAGATCGACTCCAATGAGGCGAACATCGATAAGATTGAGGCCGAGCTACCCGAGCAGCAGGCCAAGGCAAGCTCCGCCATGCGCGATCTGTACAAGTACCAGAAGGGCACCAGCCCCATCGTGAGCTTTTTGGTGAACACGCAGAGCCTGGGTGACTTTATCACCACCTGCAAATACACCAACCAGATTACGAGCTCGAGCGTCGACGAGATCGAAGAGCTTAACAAAATGCAGACCGAGCTCGAGCAGAACAAAACCGAGCTCGATCAGGCCAAGTCTCAGCTCGAGGGCGAGCAAAAGAATGCCGAGGATGCACTGGCGCAGGCTCAACAGCTCCGCAGCGAGGCGCAGGCAAAGGCCGAGCAGGAAAATGCTGCCGAGCTGGCAAAGCTCGAGGCTGACAAGGCCGCTGCCGCCGAGAAGATCTCGGGCGAGGGCGTAAGCGGCAACAACTCCAACAGCCAGGCCAACAACGCCAACACCACCATCGACACCACGGTGAACAGCTCGAATAGCGGTAACTCCGATTACGACTCGTTCATTAACGAGTGGACGAGCCGCATCGACAACTACCTCGCCGGTTCCCCCATGGCAGGCCAGGGCTACAACTTTGCCGTCGCCGCCTGGAACACCGGCGTCGATCCCCGTTGGTCTCCCGCCATCGCCTGCATCGAGAGCAGCAAGGGCCTCTATTGCGCCGGCTCCTATAACGCCTGGGGCTGGAGTGCCCGCGGCGGTGGTTGGCGTAGCTTCGGCAGCTGGGGCGAGGGCGTCTCCGCCCACGTTGCCTACCTGGGCGCCAACTATGGCTCCACACTTACCCCGGCAGCCGCAAAGAAGTACTGCCCGCCCACGTGGCAGGACTGGTACAACAAGGTTGCCAATCAAATGAACCGTATTTAAGTGCAACTGCAAAGGGGCCCCAAACGGGGCCCCTTTGCAGTTCTCTAGGAGACGATACCGGTCGCGTTGCCGATAACAACGACGACGCACATGACGGCAAACATAAACCCGAGCGCCTTGAACCACAGTTCGACAAAAGCACTCCCCCGATACCGATCGAGCACGGGAAAACGACGTCGAAGCCTACGCCGGTCGAGCATTCCGAATGTAATGAGCAACACCAGGCCATCGACCATAAAGAAATACTCAAGCGCCAAAAACCACGTTGGATAGTTTCGGTTTTCGCCCGTCGGCGTAAATACCGCAAAATGGCTGCCCATCAGCAGCAACAATGTTGTCGCATAGACGCATCCATTCCATATGCGCCCCACGGGCTCAGGGATACGCGAGAGCAGACGCGCACATTTGGACGTCACGAGTGAGACGATCGAACGCCGGCTTGCGGAAGACGGAAGCGTGAGGGCAACCGGCTGCTGTACCCGCTGCACCTGTGACGCCGCGGCCCGGGGCACACTGGCAGCAGAAAAGGTCACGGGCGACGGTGCAGGGAGACATAGCTCATACGCCGCACGCGCAGCATGCCCCAGTGCCTTTGCACTCGCAAAGCGCTTGGCGGGATCGAGCGCCATCGCCATGCAAATCACATCCGCCAGCGGAACGGGAATACCGTGCGTCTCGCATTGCTCACGTATGTCCCGCCCCGGTTTGGGGTCAGTTCCCGTCAGGCAAAAGAACAGCAGCGCGCCAAGCGCGTAAATATCGCTGCGGACGCTCGTCTGCCCAAACCCAAACTGCTCGGGCGGCGCATAGGAACGCGTGCCAAACTTGACGGTGTCGGCGTCGGCGCCATCGCGCCAAACGCGCGCAATTCCCAGGTCAATAATCACCAGCGAGGAAAAGGTCATGCCGGCATCGGCCGCATGCCTCACGCCCGATACGATGATGTTCGAGGGTTTAAGGTCGCGGTGGATTACCAGTACCCCCGGCTCCCCCGCAGCTGCAAAACCAGCATGCAGCTCGCCCACCGCTTCACACAGAACGGGATACAGCCCGCGGGCATAATCGGGCGTCGCCCCCAAGCGCCCCACCAGGGCCTCGAGCGTCTCGCCTTCGACATACTCCATCACCACGTCAAGCTCGTCGCCCACACGGCGGCAATCGACGATTCGGGGCAAGTGCTCAAAACGACGACCGGCGCGCTGGGCCGCAAACAGGCGCTCATATGCTCCGCCAATCTGCGCCGAAGCATCGATGCGCTTGCGGACAAAGGGACCGAGAGACCCGCCGCCAGAGCCCTCAAAATAGACGAGCTCGGTCGTCTCGACATCCGAGAGCTTGAGCACGCGCTCCACACGATAGCTGTCATCGCGGTCGAGCGACGCCAGATGCTCGGCAAGTGAAGCAGTCAGCTCGTCATCGGAATATGTTGGGCTCTGAGTATCCATGGCGTCCATCATAACGCAGGGTGCGGACACCCCATGGTGTCCGCACCCCGATCGTTTGCATGGTTGTTCTGGCGACACCGCCGGCTCAGCCATCGGCCACTAACTCACCGTTTCCTCGCCAAAGCGATACAGCTCTTCATTGACCTTTTGGAGGCTACAGCCACGGTCGATGCAAAAGATAATGATTGCATCGCGACGGTCCTTACAGTTGAGGACGCTCACTCCGGCAGCCGTCAGAGCGCGGTTGGTCTCCTTCATCGACAGCGCCATTGCAAAGGCAATCTGCAGCACCTTATTGCGGCTCGGACTGCGCGAACCGGTAAAGATCTGATAGCCAAAGGTCTCGTTGAGGTCGGCCATACGCACCACGCGCGAACGCTCGAGCCCCTTCTCTTGCAGCAACTGCTTTAAGTAGTCCGAAAGCGACGGGGCGGCAAAGTCGTGTTCTTTGATATAGCCATCGATGTTCGGCGCGTCGAGAAGCTCATTGAGCAACTCGTCAGTCAGCTTTTTATCGGGCATATGACCTCACCTCCCATACGGCGCAACGGTAGCGCACATGTTAGGCCAGCACCCAGCTCGCAGTCGCGGACTTATCAAACATGTTGGCAAAATAGAGAGCCTTCTTGATGTCACCATCAAAGTAGATATTGCCCGCCACGGAGCCACCGGCGGCAAGGGTGCCAGACTGCAGCTCATCGGAGCCCTCGCTGTAATAACCCTGGTTCTGCTGCGCACCGTTGGCGTCCTCGCCCTTCCAGTCGTAGATATTGTAGTCCGCGCCCTCATCGCCATTATTGACGTACGTGACGTGAATACCCGTCATAGTCGAACCGTCATAATTTGTAAGGCCGGGCTGGACGGAATCGACAACGACGGAAAGACCGGCAGCCGTGGTCACCGTCGTACCAACAGCCAGGTCAGTCGTAGGCTGCTCTTCCTTCTTCGTCTCTTCCTTCTTGTCGCCATCGTCGGCATCCTCGGTGACGGTCGCCTTATCGCTACCGCAACCGGCAAGAAGACTGACAGTCCCCAAGGTAACAGTGGCGAATGCGCCAAGTGCAGCGCGACGGCTCAGCAGCACTTCGTTTTCGAGCTTATTCATCATGCATCCTTCCTACGATCCGGCTACCGCGCCGGCACACAGCACATCGTAGGAAGGATTAAACTTGAATTCATTAGCTGAGAGCTAAGGTTGCGGTAAACGGCCAATGCAGTTATCCAAACGCCGAGCAAACGCACTTTGCGCGACCTTCTGCTGGCAGTGTATCAACCCACCGTGACGGATTCCCCAGTAAAGGTACTGATCATCAGCAGAACAAAGAACACCAGATAGCCGACACTCAGTGGGTACGCAATGACCAGGAAGACGACCCAGCCGACATTGGTTTTACCGTCGGCACGACGTTGCTCGCGATTGCGGCAGAGCCAAATCGTCACGCCAATAGCCACAATCAGCAGCACGAGCGCCGCCGCGGCAAGCCCGGCAAGTGCAAACATCAAGCCAACGCTCACGACGATGACCGGAATCAGCAGCAAGCCACACCCGCATCCACCCGGACTATACACGGCAGTCTGTCGGCGTCGCTCCATCGTCACTCCAACCTCAATATCTTTGAGCACTACAACGCAACGGCCCGCTGAACGGGAACGATCTTATCCAGCTCCGGCTCGATGCGCCTCTTCTCTGCCTCGAGGTCAAACGCCATCTGAGCGCGAAGCCAATAGCCATCCGTTAGGCCAAAGTAGCGGCAAAGGCGAAGATCGGTGTCAGCCGTAACACGACGCCTTCCCAAAATAATCTGCCCAATACGCTGTGCCGGAATCCCGGTCTCCTTAGCAAGGCGATATTGAGAAATGCCCATAGGAACAAGAAATTCCTCTTTGAGAAGTTCACCAGGAGTCACCGGCGACAGCAAATCGGGCGCGGTCTCATCACTTGTGATAATCGACGATTTCGACATTCCAAGCCATCCCCTGTCTCCACTCAAAACAGACCCGATAGCGCTCATTACGATGCAATCATCGTATCGCCTTACGTTAATAACGTCAAACGTTTCTATAGACTTACATCTCTATTATACCGTACATCTGTTCGTATTTTCTAGAACAGGTATTCTTCGCCACTTAAGCAAGCAAAAGCAATCGTTTGTAGACATCGAGGCCTTTGAGCAGGATTTCCTCGTCAAAGAGCATGGTATCGGTATGCAGGGCGCTTGTGGCATAGGCGGGACAGCCATCCGAATCGCTCGGGTTTTCTTGTCCCTCTGGCACGCCCGTGCCCAGCAAGAAGAACACGCCCGGCAAATGCCGCTGATAAAACGCGAAATCCTCGGCGATTAGCAGCGGCTCGTCCACAAGTTGCAGCTCGGACAAGGCAGGCGCGACGTTGGCAAACAGCTCGGGGTCGTTATCGACTGGCGGATAGCCCTCGGCAAAGTCGAGATCGTACGTGCAACCCGTTGCAGTGCATGCCTCATCGAGCACATGGCGCACGCCCTCGCGCGCTCGGTCGAACATATCGTCCGTAAACACGCGCAAGCTGCCCGCAACATGGGCCTCCCCCGCCACCGCATTGCAGACGGTGCCGGCCTGCAGCAGGCCGAACTTACCAATGCAAGGCTCGTCGGCACCCAACTCGTCCATGAGCTCGCGCTCGGAAACTAAGAACTTGGCCGCCGCCAGCGCGGCATCGTGCGATTCGTTTACGGGAACGCCGTAGGTCTTGGCGATATGGATGCTCGTGCCATGGATATGAATGTGCGTCTCGCTTGAGCGCGCCAGCAGCGGACCGGAACAGCTCGCCAACGTACCGGCGGGCAAATCGGGCCATACATGGAAGCCGAAGATGCGATCTGCCACATAGCGCTCGAATACGCCGCTCTCGCACACTGTCTTGGCGCCGCCGGTCGTCTCCTCGGCAGGCTGGAACACAAAGAGCACGTTGCGCTTGATGGCACCCGGTTGCTCACGAATCGCTCGGTCGACAAAAGTCGCCGCCGCGAGCGCCATGGCCATGTGTCCATCGTGTCCGCACGCGTGCATTTTGCCGGGATGAGTCGAGGCAAAGGGAACGCCCGTTGCCTCCGCGATGGGCAGGGCATCCATATCGGCGCGAATCGCCGTAGCATGCGCGGCGCCCGTGCCGGCATCGAAGAAAGCGCAGACGCAGCTGGGGCACGGATGGGTCACCTCGCAGGCGAGCGGCGCCAACACGCCCTCGATATAGGCGATAGTCTGTGGAAGATCGAAGTCGAGCTCCGGGATCCTGTGCAAGTCGCGCCGATAGCGACGGAGTTCTTGGAGCTCAGTCATAAAGGTTCCTTTCATAGGTGCGCGCCAGTTGCCATCTTATTGTGCCGCAAGATTGCCGCACCCTTATTTCCAGCATATCCCTGCATTTTTTAAACGTTATATACGAATACTCTTGTTTGGTAAAGTGCAACGTGGTAGGGTCGTTACCACTTGATAGAGGCGCGGGCACGAAGAGCCGCGGGCGAGTCGGCAGACTTTGACCCTGCGGGGAGGCGAAACCCGCCGAACTGGGTTTTTCGGGCGCGAACAGCCTGGTGGGCCTGCGGGAAACACCCGCAGGACTGTCTGCAGCAATGCGGGAGCGCTATCCGGACATTGGGTCCACGCTATGCGGATTCGATGCGCAGATGGCGCCGTCTGGATAGCGAGGTTTACGGGACATGGCATTGACCCCCAACGAAGCGTATGCGGCCAAACAGCCGTTTGTGGACAAGGAAACGCTCGAGCATATTGTCGAGCAGTTCCCCACGCCGTTTCATCTATACGACGAGGCGGGCATCCGCCGCAACATGCAAGAGGTGCGCGACGCCTTTGCATGGAACCCGGGCTTTAAGGAATACTTTGCCGTCAAGGCCAATCCCAACCCGGCGCTCATCTCCATTCTCAACGAATACGGCTGCGGCTGCGATTGCTCGAGCTATACCGAGCTCATGATTGCCCGCTCGCTGGGCATCACCGGCCACGACATCATGTTCTCGTCCAACGACACGCCGGCGGCGGATTTTGCCCTTGCAGATAAACTGGGCGCCATCGTCAACTTTGACGACATCAGCCACATCGAATTCTTTGAGCGCGTTGCGGGGCCCATCCCCAAGACGGTCAGCTGCCGCTTTAATCCGGGCGGCCTGTTCCAGCTCTCCAACGGCATCATGGATAACCCCGGCGACTCCAAATACGGCATGACCACCGAGCAACTCTTCGAGGCCTTCCGCATGCTCAAGGCCAAAGGCGCCGAGGACTTTGGCATCCATGCCTTCCTTGCCAGCAACACCGTCACCAACGACTACTACCCCAAGCTCGCGCGTATCCTCTTTGAGCTTGCCGTGCGCCTGGAGCATGAGACCGGCGCACACGTCGCCTTCATCAATCTGTCCGGCGGTGTGGGTATCCCCTACCTGCCCGAGCAGCAGGCTAACGACATCCATGCCATCGGTGAGGGAGTTCACGCGGCATACGACGAGATTCTGGTCCCCGCCGGTATGGGCGATGTGGCGATCTGCACCGAGATGGGCCGCTTTATGATGGGCCCCTACGGCTGCCTGGTCACCAAGGCCATCCACGAAAAGCAGATCTACAAGGACTATATCGGTGTCGACGCAAGCGCCGTCGATCTGATCCGCCCTGCCATGTATGGCGCTTACCACCACATTACGGTGATTGGCCAGCCGGGTGGCGATGACAAGACCACAGCGCCCGTCACGGACACCTACGACATCACAGGCAATCTGTGCGAGAACAACGACAAGTTCGCCATCAATCGCGAGCTGCCACATATCGACATGGGCGACCTGCTTGTGATCCACGATACCGGCGCGCATGGCTACTCCATGGGCTACAACTACAACGGACGCCTGCGCTCCGCCGAGGTCCTGCTGCGCCCCGATGGCTCGGCAGATCTCATTCGTCGCGCCGAGCGCCCGGGCGACTACTTTGCCACGCTCGACGTGCTGCCGTGCGGACGCGAGCTGCTGGCAAAGTCGCGTGCCGAAAGTGCTCGTCGTCGCGCCCAAGACGAGCGCCTGGCCATCGCCGCCCAATGGAACAAACGCATCCAGATCGCGGAAGCGAAGGAGAAGAACATGGACATCCGCAATCTCGAGGGCTCAATCGTCGCCCTCGTCACGCCGTTTAAAAAGGACGGCAGTGTCGACTTCGACGCGCTCGAGCGCCTTATCGATTTCCACCTGCAAAATGGCACCGACGCCATCCTCACCCTGGGCACCACAGGCGAGAGCGCCACGATGACCGATGACGAGGACAACTCCGTTGTCGCCGCCGTGGTCAAGCAGGTTGCAGGACGCGTCCCCGTCATCGCCGGCTCGGGCTCCAACTCCACGCAAACCATGCTCACCAAGTCGCTCACCTACCAGGGCTTGGGCGTCGATGGCCTGCTGCTCATTACCCCCTACTACAACAAGTCCAATGAAGAGGGCATCTATCAGCACTTTAAGACCGTCGCCGATGCTGTGGACATCCCCTGCATCCTGTACAACATCCCCGGCCGCTGCGGCTGCGGCATCAGCGAGCGCAACGTAGAGCGCTTGGCCGCGCACCCCAACATCATGGGTATTAAGGAAGCCTCGGGCAACGTCGCCTACGCAGCCAAGATCGCTCACCTGCTGTCCGACGACTTCCGCATGTATTCGGGCGAGGATGCGCTCACCGTACCTCTCATGAGCCTGGGCGCCTCGGGCGCCATCAGCGTGTGGGCCGACGTTCAGCCGCAGCTCGTGCATGACATGTGCCGCGCCTATCTGGACGGTGACGTGGCACGTGCCCGCGATATTCAAATTGCCGGCCAGCCGCTCATCAACGCCCTCTTTAGTGAGGTCAACCCCATCCCCGTTAAAGAAGCGCTCGCTCAGATGGGTATGATCGAAGCCAACTACCGCATGCCGCTTTGCCCCATGGCCGATAACACGCGTGCCGCACTTACCGATGCTCTGAAGGGAGCTGGTCTGCTTGATTAAGACCGTCATTATGGGAACGGGCCGCATGGGCTCGCTCATCCGCACCACCGCCGAGGGCGTTGTCGACGCCGCCGGTCAGCCCGTTTTTGATATCGTCGCCCAGATCGGTTTTGATCTGTCCGAGCTCGAGGACGCCCCGGCAGCCGACGTCATCATCGACTTCTCGAACGTCGTGACCTTCGATGCCGTCGTCGCCTATGTCGAGCGCACGGGCGCCGCGTTGGTCTCGGGCACCACGGGCTACACACCCGATCAGATGGACCGCCTGCGCGAGCTGGGTCAGAACGCCCGCGTCATGCACTCGGGCAACTACTCTATCGGCATCGCCGCCCTGCGCCATCTGGTTGCCCAGGCCACGCGCGAACTGCCCGGCTTTGACTGCGAGATCGTCGAGACGCACCACAACCAAAAGGTTGACGCCCCGAGCGGCACAGCCAAGCTACTGCTCGACGCCATCGTCGAAGCTGAGCCCGAGGCAGGCTACCACCCCGTCTATGGCCGCGAGGGCATGTGCGGCGCGCGTGACCCCAAGGAGATCGGTATGCACTCGCTGCGCGGCGGCACCGTCGCCGGCGTGCACGAGGTGAGTTTCTTTGGCCAGGACGAGGAGGTCACACTCACCCACCGTGCCACGAGCCGTCAGATCTTTGTCAACGGCGCCTTGGCAGCCGCGCAGAAGCTCGTCACCCGCGAACCCGGCTTCTATACGTTCGACCAGGTCATGTTTGCCTAACCAGGTATCAACCGAATCCACCCAAAGGAGAGATAGCAAATGAGCAACGCAGCCGAGATGGATGCACAGGAGATTATCAACTACATCGCCACCGCGCCCAAAAAGACGCCTGTCAAGCTGTACGTGCGCGAAAAGCCCGGCATGAAGGTCCAGTGGGGCAATGCACACGTCTACGGCGGTCGTCATGGCAAGACCGTCTTTGGCGACTGGGATGAGCTCAAAGCCATCCTCGATGCCAATGCCGACTCCATCGACTACTACGACGTCGAGAATGACTGCTGCAACTCCGCCGTCCCCATGCTCGACCTTAAGGGCATCAACGCCCGCATCGAGCCGGGCGCGATCATCCGCGACCGCGTCGAGATCGGCGACCGTGCCGTCATCATGATGGGCGCCATCATCAACATCGGCTCCGTTATCGGCGAGGGTTCCATGATCGATATGGGCGCCGTCCTGGGCGGCCGCGCAACCGTGGGCAAGAACTGCCACATCGGCGCCGGCACCGTACTGGCAGGCGTCGTTGAGCCCGCGAGCGCCACGCCCGTCATCATCGAGGACGATGTCATGATTGGCGCCAACGCCGTGGTCCTGGAGGGCGTGCGCGTGGGCAAGGGCGCCGTCGTGGCTGCCGGTGCCGTGTGCGTCGAGGACGTCCCCGCCGGCGCCGTCGTGGCCGGTGTCCCCGCCCGCGTCATCAAGATGCGCGACGAGAAGACTGACAGCAAGACCGGCCTCGAAGAGGGCTTACGTCAACTTTAATAGTTACGCGGTTTTGACAAACCGCGTAACAGATTGCCGCTCTGGTTCGTTTTCGCTGGCGTATGCTCAACCTACGGCGCAATGTCAGCGACCAAGCCGAAAACAAAAAGGCCGAAGTCCCGAAGGGTTTCGGCCTTTGTTTTCCGCAGCGTCCAAGCGCAGTTTATCGGTTCTCGATGCTGCCGATGTTTTTGAGCTCGATGGAGATGAGGCCGTTAGGCTCATTGACGAACTCGATGTACTCGGAGTTCGAACCCATCTCGGCCGGGAAGCTGATCTCGATACCCGTGTCGGTACGAATCTTATGATTGCGCACCGCCGCGCGTTCGACCTGCTTGCGCTCCACGGGCACACGCTCAGGCACCTTCTCCTCGGTCAGTGCGGCGCGCACACTCTCCTTGATAACCGGTTCGTCCTCAAAGACCTCGTCGACGATATCCCAAGGCGGCAGTTCCTCGTCATCCTCAACCTTCTCGGCAACGGCAGCCTTAACCTTGGCAAGCGCTACAGCCGTGTTGGCACCGTGCTCCTCGGCGACTTCCTCGACCACACGCGTCACGGTGTCGATGACCTCCTTGCCCGATACGCCCGTGTCGCACTGCAACAGGCCATCGGGGATAAGCATACGGTCCTCGCCGGCAATCTTGCGCTTCTTGTCCACATAGCCGATCTCCATGGTACTCGCGCGCACGATGGCATAGCTCGGCACCTTTTGCGAGGGGTTCGGCAGAATGGCGTAGTGGCGCGCGATGTCGTTGCGCACCTCCCCCTCCTCGCGGCCCACTTCGTGCATAAAAGCCTGCTTGGAGCCCAGCAGCATCACGGCAAACCAGCGGGCATCCTCATCGTCGTCAAAATCGGCCACGAGCACGTCGGTGGACTCGGCTTTCTCGGCTTTGGTGAGCTCGGAGGAAATAAACTCCGCAATCTGCTGCGACAGGTCCACGAACTCGCGCTCGCCAAAGAAATAGCCCTTGAGCTCGCCGCCAAACGCAGAGTTCTCGGCAAACGTGGCGCGCTTATTGTCGGCCGAGGTACGTGCGCGGCGCAGATGTGTGGTCACGAAGTTGCGCACGGTACGACTCTCGATATCGAGCTCGCGCTGGCTCATGACGTTGACGGCAGAGTCAAAGTCCAGGATATGCAGAATCGCGTGGTTGATTTTCATATACGGCATTCCGTTCTAGATCGATTTCGGCACGAACCAGTATAGCGGTCGAGCCCGCCCCAGGCGCATCGAAGATTGGTGCATCGGGGACAGGTTGCTTTGCGCCAATGGCTAGCGCAGGAGCTCGGACTGCCAAGCCTCGAGCTGTTCTGCCAAACTCTTGCCGGCAGCGGGCATGTCGATCTGAGGGCGTTTGGGCAGCAGTGCGCATTTAAGGATTGCCACGATGGTCTGCGAGACAAAGCGTCGTGTATCCTTGTCAAAGCCTTGCGCAGCCTGGAGCATCACGGGCAGGCTCTCGCGCAGATTCCCAGCGATATCCGCAAACCGCTCAGCACCCGTAGCCTCAAACACGGAGAACAACGCATCTACAAAACGCTCGCGTTCGCTAGGCGACACTGCAAGCAGCATCTCGCGAATGGAACCATCAACGTATCGAGCACCGGCGGACAGGCGCTCACAGTACGCGAAGTCACGACCATCAACCACCCAGCTAAAGGGATTGTGCTGCAGCAGGCTGAACTCGGTGCTCTCAACGATGGCATAGTCCTCCTGTGTCTCGAACATCATGCCAAAGATCGACGACCGAGGTAGCGTCTTGTCGATTCGACCGGAAAGATCGGCAAAGGCGTCGCCGTTCAGAAACTCCTCGACGAAGCCCGGGCCATCATGGGAATACGCCCGTTCGATTCGCTCACGGGCGATGTTGGAGCACATCGCCGCACCGTACACCGCAAGGTTTCCACCCTTGGAATGACCTCCGCACAAAAGCGGCCCGTCAATCGCATCCGCCGCCTCGTCCACATAACGTGCCGCGGATTCCTGGGCCGGCACAGGACACCGGAACGCCATGTTAAAGTCCTCTTTCCAGCCCACAATCGTGCTGTCGGTCCCCCGGAAGGAAAGATAGCTAAACCCTGCCGGAAACCGAAACGCCATGGCTGCAAACTGCTCTGTCGCCACCACATCGCTCACGGCACGATAGCCGCAAACGTGCACGCCACGGTAGCGAGGACTTGCTGCCACGGCCTCTAACAAGGCCCTGCTCCCCTCCGGGTCCCACAAGTCGTCAATCATGTCCCGGTAGCACTCGGCACGCAGCAGCTCGCGTACGTCTAGGCCCTGCCAGTTCGTCAGCTCCGCCATATCACCCGGCAAACGCAAATAGGACAACCACGCAAAGACCAGGCTATCCACCGCGCAGAACGGCCGCTCCTCAAACGGATCAAACGTCGTCTGGGCATAGGTCAAAAAATTAGGCGAATCCGACATGGCCCTCCCATCAACTATGGTGTATTGGGATGGTGCATTGGGGTCAGGTTACTTTGCACCAAAAAAGGCGCCCGGGCCGTGTGGACCCGGACGCCTTCATTGTAGCTTTTCGCTCTAGCGAGCTTAATTTAGCAGGAGAAATCGACGCTGTCGATGATGTCCTTGAGGGCCTTGGCGGAGACGGTGAGCTCATGCTGCTCGTCATCGTCCAGCGGCACGGGGACGCGGCAGACAACGCCGTCGCGGCCAACGACGGTCGGCATGGAGATGGCAAGATCGGACAGGCCATACTCGCCCACCATGAGCGAGGAGACAGGCAGAACGGTCTGCTCATCGCGCATGACGGCAGTGCAGATGCGCTTGACGGCCATGGCGACGCCATAGTAGGTGGCGTGCTTCTTCTCGATGATGGTGTAGGCGGAGTTCTTGACGTCCTCGGCGATACGCTTCTCAGCAGCCTCATGCTCCAGGTGGCCGTGAAGCTCACAGAAGGTGTTCAGCGGAACGCCGGCAACCTGAGCGCTGGACCAAGCGACAAACTCGGAGTCGCCGTGCTCGCCCATGACATAGGCCTGGACATCGCGCGGGTCAACCTCGACGTGGGCACCAAGCATCTGCTGCAGGCGGCCAGTGTCGAGCACAGTGCCGGAACCGATGACGTGGCCCTCGGGCAGGCCGGACATCTTGATGGCGGCGTAGGTCAGAACATCGACCGGGTTGGAGACGATGAGCAGAATGCCGTCGAAGCCGGACTTCTTAATCTCGGGGATAATGGACTTAAAGATGCTGACGTTCTTGTTGACCAGGTCCAGGCGGGTCTCACCGGGCTTCTGGGCAGCGCCAGCGGTGACGACGATCATGGCGGCGTCGGCGACATCGGAATAATCGCCGGCGTAGATCTTCATCGGCTCGGCAAACGTCATGCCGTGCGCGATATCCAGGGCCTCACCCTCGGCGCGGTTCTTGTCCACGTCGATGAGGACCATCTCGGAGAACAGACCGCTCTGCATCAGCGCGAACGCCGAAGACGAACCGACGAAACCGCAGCCGACAATAGCGACCTTCTTCTCGTTAACCATTAGAAACTCCCATCTCTCTCCACAAACAAGCCGCCCGGGAACGACCCGAGCGGCTTGTCGTAATCCCAATACATCCAATCGGGACTTTGATTATGCTCCTATTCGCAGCCAAATATCGACCGCTTACCTAAATTATTTGCAGGATTCGTAAAATAACTGCACGAAATCGGTTTCGAGCTATTGACGAGCCAAAATACCTTTCTAATACAGGCCCGCCTCGCGAATGGCCTCGACAGCCAAAGCGATCTGATCGGGCGGCAGGACCAGCGCCATGCGCACGTGCCCCTCGCCCGAAGGACCAAAGCTCGCGCCCGGCGTCACCACAACGCCGGCCTTCTCCATGAGCTCCTTGCAAAACGCCATGGAATCGGTGCGACCACCGGGGAGCTTGGCCCACACAAACATAGAGCCATGCGCGTTGGGTCGCTCCCAGCCCAGGCCCTCAAGACCGTCGCACAGGGCATCGCGGCGCTCCTGGTACTTCAGACGCTGCGCCTCGACCTCATCGCGCGGGCCATTAAGGCACGCGATGGCGGCCTTCTGAATCGGGAAGAACATGCCAAAGTCGATCTGGCTGCGCAGCTTGGCAAAGGCAGAGACCACGTCCTCTCGGCCGACCAAAAAGCCGATGCGGGCACCGGTGACGTTAAACGACTTGGAAAGCGAGAAGAACTCGACGCCCACCTCGAGCGCGCCGGGATACTGCAAGAAGCTGCCGCCCGGCTCGCCGTCGAACACGATGTCGGAGTATGCGTTGTCGTGAACGATCAACAGGTCGTGCTCGCGGGCGAAAGCGATGATCTCCTCGTAGATCTCGGGCGTGCCCACCGAACCCACCGGGTTGGCGGGCAGCGACACGATCATGTACTTGGCACGATCGGCCACCTCGGGATCGATGCCCGCCACATAGGGCAGGTAATTGTGCTCGGCAACCAGCGGATAGTACTCGAGCTTGGCATCGGCGATCTTGGCACCCGCCTCAAAGACCGGGTAGCACGGATCGGGAACCAAAATGGTGTCACCCGGATCGAGCAGGGCCAGGCCCAAATGGCCCACGCCCTCCTGCGTGCCGTTACACGACTGCACCATGGACGGCGTAATGCCGGAGACACCAAAGCGACGCTCATAGTAATCGCACACGGCCTGCTTGAGCTCGGGCAGGTCGCGCAGGGCATACTTCCACATCTCGGGATCTTGCGCCGCTTGCGTGAGCGCCTCGACCACATGGTCGTACGGCTTAAAGTCGGGCGTGCCCACGCTCATGTTGTAAATGGTCTTGCCCTGAGCCTTCAGCGCGAGAAGTTTGTTGTTGAGCGAGGCGAAGACCTCCGCGCCAAAGCGGTCGAGACGCTGCGATGCCTGCATGGTGCCACCTTTCGATATGAAAAACGCGGCGCTCCGACAAGAGCGCCGCGCGATACGGGCCATCAGATTGCAAAAGTGTAACGCTTGCAACCCCCGTATTGGTTCAATTTAGCCAACCTTAGTCAATCGGATTGAGCGCGTCGATCTGCGCAAGCCACAAACGTGAGCTGGCGTCACTCGGCATACGCCAATCACCGCGCGGGCTGAGCGTCACCGAACCCACCTTGGGACCATCGGGCAGGCAGCTGCGCTTAAACTGCTGGGCAAAGAAGCGACGATAGAACGTACGTAACCACGTGTGGACGGTCTTGGCGTCGTAGACGCCCTCGAAGCTCTTGAGCGCCATGCGGTAGATCTTGCCCGGCTCAAAGCCAAAGCGCAGCAGGTAATAGAGGAAGTAATCGTGCAGCTCGTACGGCCCCACCAAATCCTCGGTCTTCTGTGCAATCTCGCCATCGCCCGTGGGCGGCAGAAGCTCGGGGGACACCGGCGTATCGAGGATGTCGAGCAAGACCTCGGCAATACGCCCGCCAAAGACATCGGCAGCATAGCGCACCAAGTGACGCACGAGCGTCTTGGGTACGCTCGCGTTGACGGCGTACATGCTCATGTGGTCGCCGTTATAGGTAGCCCAGCCGAGCGCCAGCTCCGACAGGTCGCCCGTGCCGATGACAAAACCGCCAGCCTGGTTGGCCAAGTCCATCAGAATCTGCGTACGCTCGCGGGCCTGGCTGTTCTCGTAGGTCACGTCCTGCACGGCCGGATCATGCTCGATATCCTTAAAGTGCTGCTCCACGGCAGCATGGATCGAGACCTCGCGGAAGCTCACACCCAAGTCACGAGCGAGCGACTCGGCATTCGACTTGGTGCGATGCGTCGTGCCAAAGCCGGGCATGGACACGGCCGTGATACCGGTGCGCGGCAGGCCCAGTGCATCGAAGGCGCGCACGGTTACAAGCAGTGCCAGCGTGGAGTCCAAGCCGCCCGAAAGGCCGATGACCGCAGCCTTGGTACCTGTGTGGGCAAGGCGGGTCTTGAGGCCCGCAGTCTGCAGATCGAGGATCGTCTCGCAGCGCTCTGCCAAGTCGCCGTGGTCGGCCGGCACAAAGGGCGCGCGGGGGAAGACACGGTCAATGTCGAGTGCATCGCGCAGGACAGGCTCGTCTGCCAGCACGCCCTCAAACGAAAACTCAACGGTCGTGGCCTCCGGCGCATCGTCCGTGCGCGTCCACGTCGTCGAGCGACGGCGCTCGGCGACCAGACGGTCGAGGTCAACATCGGCAACCGCCATATCGCAGGTAAGGAGCTTCGTCGCCGCCAGCTTAGAGCCGTTTTCGTAGACGAGGTTCTCGCCCGCAAAGACCATATCGGTCGTGGACTCGCCCTCGCTCGCGTCTGCATAGGCATAGGCACAGTAGAGGCGCGCACTCTGATTGGAGATGAGGCTGCGGCGATAGTCTGCCTTACCGATAATCTCGTCCGAGGCCGACGGGTTGAGGATCACCGTCGCACCGGCAAGCGCCATCTCGGTCGAAGGGGGCGCCGGCACCCACAGATCCTCGCAGACCTCAACGCCCAGCACCATATCCTCGGCACCTTCATCACAGCAGCGGTAGACAAGCCCCGAACCCAGCGGAACCGGACCCTGACCGGCAAACTCGGCCCACACGGGATCCGCAGGCGCCGGAGCAAACCAGCGGCGCTCATAGAACTCGCCATAGTTGGGCAGATACTTCTTGGCCGTGAGGCCCAAAAGCTCGCCCGCGCAGCACACGGCGGCGCAGTTGTAGATGTTTTCTGCCACCGCAACGGGCAAGCCAACGGTAAAGACAATCGGCAGCTCACGAGTCTCATCGAGGATATGCACCAGAGCAGCCTCGCAGGCATGCAGCAGCGTGCGGTTATGGAACAGGTCGGCCGCGGTATAGCCGCTCAAGTTGAGCTCGGGCAGCACCAGCGCGCGAACGCCGCGCTCGGCAGCCTCGCGAACAGCTGCCAGCGCAACCTCGGCATTGCCCTCGACATCGGCCACGCGAATCCGCGGCGAAGCCGCCGCCACACGCAAAAAGCCATCAGACTGAGAAAGGTGAAGATTCATAAGAATGCTCCCGTGCGTAGACGCCATTCACAACAATTTGCAAGCCCTATTGTAGTTCAACCGCCGGGTGTAACCGCATCCCACCAACTTGGTGAGCAATTGATGAGTTGATGGTATCTGTTAAATGTCACGTACGATTCACATCTGGTGGGTACCCTGATGGCTACACGAAACGAAGTAGATTTACACCGGGAGGACCCCGTATGACAACCAAGTACACCGACGCGCCACGCACGCGCGTCATGACGCCGGCATCGCTCAACAACGGCGTGCACGAGAACCATTCCATCGGACAGACCATGGCCATCGCGCCCAAGAAAGGCCTGTTCGACGACATTTCCATTCCCCAGATCATCGCCGGCGCCGCAGCTGCCGCCACGAGCGTCGCGCTTGCCTCCAAGATCGGTATCGCTGGTTCAGTAATTGGTGCCGCCGTGAGCTCGGTCATCACCGTTGTGTCCTCGCAGGTCTACCGCCACTTTATCTCTGCCAGCGCCGAAGCCCTCAAAGGTACGCACGCCACCGTCGACTACCCCGCCGGCGCCTATGAACCCGTTGAGTTAAATGCCGAGGAGCACTTAGGCGGCGCCGCGACTACCCAGGAGATGCGCCAGATTGCAGGGCGCGCGACCACGGCGCGCGTCGCCCCCGACAGCCTGCGCGCCAAGGCGGCGGCAGAGCGCAGCCAGACGCAAAAGAAGGTCATCGTCTTCTCGATCGCCATCGCCATCGTCGCGGTCATCGCCTGCGCCGGCGCCATCCTTATCACCACCGCCGGTGAGGGTCTGGGCGAGCGACCCGAGCCAATCCTTTCGTCGCGCACGGCCGAGAGCGATGCGGATAGCTCCGGCCAATCGCAAAGCCAACAGGACAACTCGCAGGGCACCTCCGCATCCACCGACTCGTCCCCGAACACCCCCGATCAATCGCAGGGCGTCGATTCCTCTGCGAACAACAGTGGCACGCAATCCGGCACGACCGACTCAAGCCAAACGACTGACGGCTCTCAACCAAGCACGGGCGACCAGACGAGCGGCAATACATCGAGCACGGGATCTACCGACAACAGCAGCACTAACAGCTCGAATAGCTCGAGCGGAACCGCGTCCGGCACGGCATCTGACAGCTCGAGCCAAGGCACGGCATCGGGCAACTAAGCACGTTTGCCTCTCATAGATAATCGACCTGTACAACGGGCGCGAACCGGCAACGGTCGCGCCCGTTTGCCTTGGGCGCCGAGGTGGCACGCCCCGCGCGATGGTAAGATGCTTTGGTGTGTAAAGAGGAGATTTGCCATGAGCAAGACAATAGTTAAGCCCACGCTATCGCTGGGCAACCACATCTACCTGTATCGCCTGCTGCGCGATGCGATTGGGTGCGGCAAGCAAACGTTTATGACGCAGGTCGAGGAGGTACTCGCCGCTGGTGACATGGCCGCTTATGACCTGGGCTTCGAGTCCACGCGCGAGCTGCTCGAGGAGCTCGACGACTGCATTAAGCTGACCGTTTTTAAGGGCGGTCGCCTGTATGCCACCGTCATCGCCAACGATGCCTGGGATGCCGCCCTTGCCAAGGGCGAGGACAAGCCCAAGGCAGCCAAGGGTGCCAAGCAGTCCTACAAAAAGAAAAAACGCGGCGAGAAGGACCTCAAGGCTGTGCGCCCCAAGCACGTTAAGCGTCCCGAGCCTGAAGCCATGGTTGAAGCCGTGCCAGAATCCGAGCCCGAGGCAGAGATCGAAGTCGCTATTGAGGTAACGGCAGAAGCCGAAACCGCCGTCACGACCGATCCCGAAGTCATATCCGGGCAGGAAGCCACTGCCGAGCTCAACGAGGCTCCCAAGTCGACAGCCGAAGAAGCCGCTGACCAACCCGAGACGCCTGCATTCCAAAACAGCGATGTCTTTGGCGACGAGGCCAAGGACGATCAGCCCGACGAGCCCGACGATCAAGACGCTACCGAGTCGACACCGGAGCCCGAGACGCCGCAGCCCGCCATCTCGCTCACGGTCGTCTATGACCCCGAGAACGCCAACGCCGGCATCACCACCATGGCATCCACGCCCATCGAGGCAAAGTCGAGCGTCGAGAATGAGAACGCGACGCAGGTTGAGGTTAAAACCTCAGCTGTAGACGCACCCGCCACCGAGGAGCCCGCAGATTCCACGATCACGCCGGAAGCGACGCTGGAGCCCGCACCCGCCATCGAATCCGTGCCCGCCTCTGCTTGCGACCAAATTCCCGCACCGGCACCGGCTTCGGTACCCGCAGCGGCCCCAACCCCCGCACCTGCAGCGCCCGCCATCCCCGAGGACTTCCCCATCGATTTCGCAACCGAAGTCTTCTGCCCCGGCCCGCTTCTGCACCAGTTGTCGACCTATCTCCCCTACGGCGCCGACACGCTCGGCATCGTCGGCGAGTACTACTGGATCGCCCGCGAGCGCGGCACCATCGAGGCCGCGCGAAACCGCGCAATCTTCCCCCTGCGCTACACGCAGGCCGGCGAGCGCCGCGAGGTTGCCGTGCGCATCCGCCGCAACACCACCGGCGGTCTCGGAGCCACCTGGGCCATCGACAAAGTCGAAGAACCCGAGCAGTAACGACAAACGGCTCAAATCCTAATCAGGATTTGAGCCGTTTTAATTTGTTGATGTTGCGTAACCAACAGCGAGCGGGCCGCAAGTGCCCCAGGTTGCCGTGAAAGAGGAGCGACGCGTACTTCGGTACGCGAGCGACGGTTTGAACGGCAAGATGGGGTGCTTGCGGCCCGCGCAGCGTCGAGCAGTTACGCGGTTTGGTAAAACCGCGTAACAAATTAATCACGCGTCAGCTTGCGGTGAATACGATGCGGCTGGGCTGCGTCCTCGCCCAGGCGCTCGATACGGTTGGCCTGATAGGCCTCGAAGTTGCCCTCAAACCAATACCAGTTGCCCGGGTTCTCGTCGGTGCCCTCCCACGCCAGGATGTGCGTGGCAACGCGGTCCAGGAACATACGGTCGTGGCTAATGACCACCGAACAGCCCGGGAACTCGAGCAGCGCCGCCTCGAGCGAGGACAGCGTCTCGACGTCGAGGTCGTTCGTGGGCTCGTCGAGGAGCAGCAGGTTGCCGCCCTGCTTAAGCGTAAGCGCCAAGTTCAGACGGTTGCGCTCGCCACCGGAGAGTACGCCGGCGCGCTTCTGCTGGTCCTGGCCCTTAAAGCCGAAGCTCGCCACATAAGCACGGCTCGGGACCTCGGTCTCGCCGACCATCATGTGGTCCAGACCGTCCGAGACGACCTCCCACAGATTCTTATCGGGGTCGATGCCGGAACGGTTCTGGTCGACGTAGGAGATCTTGACGGTCTCGCCCACCTCGAGCTCGCCCGAAGTCAGCGGCTCCAGGCCCACGATGGTCTTGAAGAGCGTAGTCTTGCCCACGCCGTTGGGGCCGATGACGCCCACGATGCCGTTGCGCGGCAGGGTGAACGAAAGGTCATCGATGAGCACGCGGCCATCGAATTCCTTGTGCAGATGATGAGCCTCAAGCACCTTGTTGCCCAGACGCGGTCCAACGGGAATGCGGATGTCGGTCCAGTCGAGCTTCTGGCTTGCGCGGGCCTCGGCCTCCATCTCCTCGTAGCGAGCCAGACGGGCCTTGTTCTTGGCCTGACGAGCCTTGGGCGAGCTGCGCACCCACTCGAGCTCGGCCTCCATGCGCTTGGCGAGCTTGGCGTCACGGTTGCCCTGCGCCTCGATACGGGCGGCCTTGGTCTCCAGATACGTGGAGTAGTTGCCCTTGTAGGGATAAAGGTGACCGCGGTCGACCTCGCAGATCCACTCGGCAACATTATCCAGGAAGTAGCGATCGTGCGTGACGGCAAGCACGGCACCCTGGTAGTTGTGCAGGAAATGCTCGAGCCACAGGATCGACTCGGCGTCCAGGTGGTTTGTGGGCTCGTCGAGCAGCAGCAGGTCGGGAGCCTCGAGCAGCAGCTTGCACAGGGCCACGCGACGGCGCTCGCCGCCGGAAAGCACGTTAACCGGCATGTCGGAATCGGGCAGCTGCAGGGCGTCCATGGCCTGACCGAGCTTGGAATCGATATCCCAGCCGTCGGCGGCGTCGATCTCGTCCTGGAGCTTGCCCATCTCGGCCATGAGGGCATCCATGTCGCAGTCCGGGTCGCACATCTCCTCGCCGATCTTATTGAAGCGATCGACCTTGGCGATCATGTCGCCAAATGCCATGCGCACGTTCTCGATGACGGTCTTGTCGTCGTCGAGCGGCGGCTCCTGCTGCAGGATGCCCACGGTGTAGCCGGGGGTAAGCTTAGCATCGCCGTTGGAGACCTCCTCGATGCCGGCCATGATCTTGAGCAGGGTCGACTTGCCCATACCATTGGGGCCCACGACGCCGATCTTGGCACCGGGGTAGAAGCTCAGGGTCACGTCGTCAAGGATTACCTTGTCGCCATGGGCCTTGCGAGCCTGATACATCTGGTAGATAAACTCTGCCATTTGCCTGTTTTATCCTTTCTACCTGCCGTTTTCCTATTCTTGTTTCGCTTTAGTGGAAACGAAATGAGGAAATCAGCTCTGAAACTTAACGAAAAGGGGCATGGTTGCCCACACCCCCCTAATACTACCTGGGAAAAGTCCCCCAGAACACACTATGAACTGCGTACGCTAGTTTTCCGCAACCTTAGCGAGCGGCTCGCTGCGATTTGCGCCACATCAGATACGAGTAGACGTAGACGGCTCCGACCGAACCAAACGCCAGAACCGCAATCACCGCGGCGACGACTTCACTCGAAAGCACGCTGCCTGCCACGCCCATCACAATCAGGCCAATACCCAGCACCATAAAGCAGGCGCCGCCAAAACGCTGCGTACGGCGCCAGTTCTCGGGATCGGCAAGCGCCCAAGGTGTCTTGATACCGAGCGTATAGTTCTGCTTCACACGCGGCAAGTAGTTGCCTACGCCGATGAACAGCAAACCGACAACACCGGAAATCAGCACGTTAACCGAACCGACCGCCGGCACCACGCCCCAGACCGTAAGCTCTCCCAGCCAGCTTATGGCGCACATGAACAAGGTGAAGGCGATTACGAAGCCCTGGTAGAACTTGCCCGAGGTTCGATATGCCTCACCTTTGGGGTCGACGCGCGGCACCACGCAGAACATTGCGAGAAGCGCCAGAGGCAGCACGCCGAGCGCGGAGGCCATCCAGCTAGGACCCCAACCGTCGACGGCGCCGTTCGCGCCCCAGTGCGTGGGAATCTGCGCAGGCAAGCTCGGCATCACCATGAGATGCGCTACGACATTGGCGACGCACAGAGCGACCAGCGCAACCCACACGCGCGACGATACCCCCGTGGGGTGAAT
Organism: uncultured Collinsella sp.; assembly: GCA_937969105.1. Classification (GTDB taxonomy): domain Bacteria; phylum Actinomycetota; class Coriobacteriia; order Coriobacteriales; family Coriobacteriaceae; genus Collinsella. The sequence goes on from CALBUZ010000121.1 coordinate 22,326, forward strand.
GCCCTTGTTTTCGTTATTCATCCTTATCACCTTCCGTGTTTGTAAAGCCCATAAACCAGCCGATCAAGTCCTGCATGACGGTGGTGTTTAAGCTGTAAACGATGTTTTGGCCATGACGTTCGTCGGTCACCAACCCGGCGTTTTTGAGCGTCGCCAAGTGATGGCTCAACGACGGCTTGCTGATGTCAAAATGCTCGGCAAGCTCCCCGGCCGTGCGATTGCCATCGCGCAGCAGTTCCAAAATGCGCCGCCGCGTTGGATCGGCAAGCGCTTTAAAACCCTCTCCCGGCATAGGACCTCCTCTCATCATCTCTCATGACGAGCACACTATACTCGATATTTAGATGTTTGTCTAACTATCTAATCGCAATGCTTCAAACCACATCAAAGTAAACGCCATCGCAACCTATGGCGATTACCTATAATGGCGATAGCTAAAACACGACCTGCTTCCCCATCGGAGGATGTCTATGACCGAAACCACAGCCGCAACTCCCAACGAGACACGCGACACCAAGCTCGAGATCATCATGGGCCGCGAGGCACTCGATAAGCTCGCCGATGCTACGGTGCTGATGCTCGGCTGCGGAGGTGTGGGGTCCAATTGCTGCGAGGCGCTCGCCCGCGGCGGCATCGGTCATTTTGTCATTCTGGACAAGGACATCGTCGCGCCCAGCAATATCAATCGCCAGGCTATCGCCTTTCACAGCACCATCGGCAAGCGCAAGGTCGATGTTATGGAAGCCATGATCCACGACATCAATCCCGCCGCCACCGTTATCAAACGCACCGAATACCTGCTGAGCGACAACATCGACGAGTTCTTCGCGAGCGTT
>CALBUZ010000122.1 GCA_937969105.1 uncultured Collinsella sp.
GTCGTCCAAGGTGCCGACATTTGTGCGACATCCGTCTTCGTGGTGCAAAGGTGCAAGTCCAAGTGCGACACCCCCGGTGTGCCACATGCGGGTAAACTAGAACCTTATATAGAGATGATTTGAACCCTAACCGCAGCAAAGGAGGCCCCATGGCATTCGACCCCATTCAAGAGGATTGCCATCGCCTCGTTCTTGAGGCCTTGCGCCGCGACAATATTCCACTCGCCGACGGCCCCGCCGTCGAGCGTCTGATGGAACAATTCACCCGCAACCCCGCGCCGCTCATCGTGCACGACCGCGACCGCGCCGGGCACCTCATTGCCAAGGTGGTCGAGGCTGTCGACTACCGCATTCCCTTTATCCCTGACGACGCCCAGGCAGAGCAAGAAGAAGCCGCAGCCGAGAACATGCTCCGCGAGGCAGCCGCGCTCGATCCGGCCAACTGGGATGCCCAGCGCATGCTGACGGCGCTCACCGCCGAATCCAACGAGGAATACGTACAGTATCTGGTGTCCAAGTGCGACGAGGTGGAGCACGACCTGGCGCTCAAGATTGCCTCGGCACAGGACCTCTACGAGCGTGAGGCCGCAGGCGACCTGACCCGCCGTCCCTACCTGCGCTGGCTTGCCGCCTTGGCATCGCGCGCGCTCATTAGCGGCCGCTACCGCATGTCGCTGGATGCCGCGAATCGCAGCCTGGACTTTGCGCCCAACGACCCCGCTGGCGTCCGCCATACCGCGATGCTTGCCATGGCAAAGCTCGAATACCCTGCCGAGGAGCTTAAGCGTTTTCGCTCCGCCCACTCCGTGCCCTATCTTGCCAACACGCCGCTGCGCCGCCGTCCCAAGGATGCAGAGCGCGACTTGGACCCGTGGACGCTCATCGCACTGATGAGCGCAGCCTGGCGCGAGCTGGACTACGAAGGCGCCGAGCACTACTTGCGCATCCTCGCACGCTCGTGCCCGCACGCAGCCGAGGCGCTCTACTTCCAAACCGAGTTTCCCGATGGCGTCTATGCTCGCGTCAACGTAGGTCCGGGCTCCACCGATGAGCTTGTCCTTGCCCTGTCCGAGGCGACGCCGGTGCTGCAGGAGGGCCTAGGCGCGCCCGACAACGCCAGCTTTGCCGCCTGGGTCGCCACCAACGACATCGTGCGCTCCCAAATCGACGAGCGCATCCTACGCGCAGCCGAGCAGGGATTGCCGTTTAAGGGAGGAGACCTCTAATGGATCCGAGCGTCTACATCCCCGCCTATCTGGAGCGCACCTATCTGGCATCACACCCCGAACTCACCGATGCAGCACGCGAGCTTGTCCATAACGACATCAGCGCAAACCCTCAAAAGTATGCGCAGACCGAGCATGCCCAGGCGCTGCTGTCCTATGCCGGCGTTCATCGTCACCTGCTCGACGAGCTTTGCCGCATCGAGGACATGGGCAGCGACGAGGAGTTTGAGCAGACGCGCAACCGCTTGTTCGACGACATGCGCGATGAGCTGCTCAAGATTGTTCGCGTCGATGCGCATGTCCTCGATGCCCAGCTGCTCGCCATCATCCTGGCGGACACGCCCGTCGATGCCTGCCTGGGCGACTTGATGAAGCTCGAGACGAGTACGGCCGACTACCTGCAACAGAGCGTGCCCGGGTTTGATATGGAGGCCCCGCACTACTGGGCCAATAATGTTTTGGCCGACGGTGTCACCGCAGCAGACCTTACCGTGAGCGAGCCGGCGCTTATCGGCTGGCTTCACACGCTCGAGGCCATCTCGCAGCTGTGCATGGCGAGCGCTCGTTACCGCGCCGCCGCCAACTACTCTCGCCGTGTTCTTAAGGCGGAGGGCTATCCCACCCGGGCCGCCGGCACCGTGTTGCTTGCCCTCGCCCGCTTGGAAGACCAGGACGGTTTTTTTGCCCTGGCACATCAGCTCGAGGAACAGATGGGGGCAGACGCACTCGAGAACTCCCCCTGGTACCTGCTCGCCCGCACGATTCTGCTGTTCAAAACAAACAAGATGCGCCCGGCGACGCGCGCGCTGCGCGAGTTCGCTAACCGTTGCGAGGGCGGCGCGTTCTTCTTGCTGAACCCCATGTACCAGACGCCGTATCTTCCCTGCCGACCCGAGCCGCGCGACCCCTGGGACCTCTCGCACCAGGCGGTTTGGGAAGCCGACGGCATTATCTCGGACACCCCCGACTTTGCCCCCTGGGCCAACGCCTGCGAAGACGTATCGCAGCTTGCCCAGGAATTTGCGCGCCGCTACGGCTTTTAGCGACGCGATCGCCCCGACCATGTCATCTATGTTAGGAACGGCTTCATGAACCTCCGCTCATCTCTCGCCTGCACCTCGAGCGATATCGCCCGCTGGGGACTGCGCTCTGTCCTCAAACGCCAGGGTGGCGTGCTTCCCGGCCGTATCGCCATGAAGATCGACCCCGAGCTGCTAAGCGACCTCGCAAGCCTAGTCGACCGCAGCGTGGTGATCACCGGCACCAACGGCAAGACCACAACCTCCAACCTCATCGCCGACGCAGTTGCTGCCAGCGGCGCCACCGTGGTATGCAACCGCGCCGGCAACAATATGGAGCCTGGCGTGGTGGGTGCTCTGCTCGAGGCCCGCGGCGGCCTTAAGCACACCAGCAGCGGCAAGCGCGTGGGCGTTTTTGAGTGCGACGAGCTCTACACCGTACGCGTTCTGCCCAAGCTCAAGCCGACGTACTTTGTGCTGCTCAACCTGTTCCGCGACCAGCTGGACCGTTACGGCGAGATCGACCATACCCAAGACGTCATCGCCCACGCGCTGGAGCTTTCACCGGCAACGACGCTCATCTACAACGCAGACGACCCGCTGTGTGCCGCGATCGCCGCGCGCGTTCCCAATGCAAGCATCGCCTTTGGCATCGACGGCGCCACCGACACCGAATCCGACCGCATTAGCGACTCGCGTTTTTGCTCACAGTGCAACGCGCCGTTGGAGTACGACTATGTGCAGTACGGACAGCTTGGCGCATACCATTGTCCCTCGTGCGGCTGGGCCCGCCCCGGGCTTGTCCGTCGCGTGACGGGCGTGGAGCTCAGCTGCGACGGCTACGGCTTTGACTTGAACTTTGGACCCGATGCCGACGCACCTGCCACGCGCATCGCCACGCGCTATAACGGCCTGTACATGGTCTACAACGTTGCCGCGGCCTTCTTTGCGGCACGCGAGCTGGGCGTGGACGCAGCTCACCTGCAGCCCACGCTCGATGCCTACGTGCCAGCAGGCGGACGCATGGGCCGTTGGAATATCGCCGGCCGAACCGTCGAGGCCAACCTGGCCAAGAATCCCGTAGGCTTCGATCGCCAGATCCAGTCCATTAAAACAGCAGGTGGCAGACTCTGCGCTTTCTTCCTCAACGACAACGATGCCGACGGCCACGATGTATCGTGGATCTACGACGTCGACTTTGAGCGCATCGCCGATACAACGAGGCTTGTCGCCTTTGCCGGCGGCACGCGCGCGCACGATATGCAGGTACGCCTGAAGTACGCCGGCATCGATGCCACGATTATCTCGAATGTCGAGCAGGCGATTGGTGCCGTTGGGGATGAAGCCGCCGGCGACACTTTCTACGCCGTCGCAAACTACACGGCTTTCCCGCCGCTGGTCAAGGAGCTCGACGAGCTTAAAGGTACCGATGCGAGCTCGGTTGCCTCCTGCGCCGTAACACGCGCCGATGGGAGCGCTGTCCCCGTCGGCGTCGCACCGGTCGAGCTCTCGCGCCCGCTGCGCATCGTCTATCTGTATCCCGATGCCCTCAACCTCTATGGCGACGGCGGCAACGTCATCGCCCTCGAGCGCCGCTGCGCCTGGCGTGGCATTCCCGTGCGCGTGGACGAGGTCCGCATGGGCGAGGTGCTCGATCTGCATGATGCCGATATCGTCATGATGGGCGGCGGCTCCGACCGCGATCAGTTGGCTGTGGCACACGAGCTGCTCGCTCAAAAAGATAAGGTCGCGGCCTATGTTGAGGACGGCGGTTCGCTGCTCGCCATCTGCGGCAGCTATCAGCTGCTCGGCCGTTCATACTACATGGGTGAAGATCGCATTGAAGGCTTGGGCATCATCGCCGCCGAAACCGTGCGCGGTTCTGACCGCCTGATCGGCAACGTCGCCGTCAAGACCGACCTGGCGCCCGAGCCCTTTGTGGGATTCGAGAACCACGGCGGCCGCACTCTGCTCGACGCAGATGCCACGCCGCTTGGAACGTCCGTCGTCACGGGCACCGGCAACAACGGAGACGACGGCTTCGAGGGTCTGATCTACAAGGGCGTCATCGGCACGTACCTGCATGGCCCGGCGCTGCCCAAGAACCCCGAGCTCGCCGACTGGCTCATCGCGCACGCCCTCGAGCGCCGCGGCGATGCACAGGCCACAGCCCTGCTGCCGCTCAAGCCCCTCGACGACACCTACGAGCACGCCGCCCACGACGCGGCCATGAAGCTCCTCCCCTAGCACCTCACCACCACAAAGGGGACAGGCACCTTTGTGGTGGTTTTGACCCGCCCCAGCGGTTTGTCTCAATCTGTAACATTTAGACCGTTAAAAGTCGTCTTGCTGTTACAGAATGAGATGTTCGTCCCGACGCCTGCCGTCTGTCTCGATCTGTAACAGATAGAGCCGATTTGCCCGCCCAGATGTTACAGATTGAGATATTTGAAAATCGGAATAGAAGCCTACTCCTTTGTGGTGGTTTTCCAGTTTGCCAACAATATACGCACCGGCAAAAAAGTCTGCTATACTCTTTCCCGCTGTCCCCATCGTCTAGCGGCCAAGGACGCCACCCTTTCAAGGTGGATATCGCGGGTTCGAATCCCGCTGGGGGCACCACGTTTTCGCAGGTCAGGGGCTACGGCCCCTGACCTTTTTTCGTTAAATGTAGCGGATTGCGGCGTATGTGAAGCGGATGTGTAGCGCCGCGTGCCTAGAAGCGCACTTCTAGGATAATCCAAATCCGCGACCTGGCCCTCGCGGATCGACGTGTTCAGCCAATCGCTGTCAGGTCGGCTGATCAGGCGCGCGTTGTTGTAGGCCATGTTCATCGTCAGGATCGTCTGGCCCAGGTAGGCGCCCGACTCGACCAGCTCGACCACGAGCGCGACGTCGGGCCTCTCGTCGTCGGTGAGGTCGAGAGGCAGCAAGAGGCTCATCGAGTTCTTCGTCGGGTAGAAGGCGGGCACCGCGGTCTTGAAGTTCCACTCGACGCGCTTCTGCGCGAGCTCGATGGCGTCGTCGAGCCGGTTGACCAGGCGGCGCTTGGTCCGCGCGTCGGCCTCGATCTCGTCGCGCAGGTCCTGCAGCGCGACCGAGCGCGCGCCCGTGCCCTCGGCCCGCTCGACGCGGTCCAGCGCCTCGAGCGCGGCGTTGTTTCCGCGCAGCTCCTCCTCGAGGAACTCGTACGGCAGCCGCCCGATGTTGTCCAGCAAGATGTGGTCGGCGTCCCGCTGCAGCGGCCGCTGCCCGTCGAACAGCAGGTCCTCCTTGCGGCTGAAGTACGTCGCGCGCTGGGGAAGCGGGTTGAAGGTGCTGACGAGCTTCTTGCCCCATTGCCTGGAGCCGGCCTTGCAGAATTCCTCGAAGTGCCACGGCGCGGAGCCGAACGTGGTCGGCGAGAAGCACGCGTAGATTGCCTCGTAGGTCTTGTCCACGAGACCTGTGTTGAACGCGGCGATGCCCTTCTCGGCGTTTTCGAGGACCTTGCCCTCGTAATCGAGCCGGTAGAAGGTGTAGGTGAGGTAGCTGCCCAGGATGGGGTAGGCGTCCTCCTCGTAGTCGAAGCTCCACTGCTCGGGCAAGGCCATCTCGGCGAGCGAGGCGAGCATTTTGTTCCAGTCGCCGATGTGCGCCCACTTGCCAAAGAGCTCGCCGGGCTTCTCTTTCTGGCGGGCGCGGCTGTCGATGAAGAGAAGGACCCACGGCTTCGAGCCGGGGATTTGGGCGTCGCGGTCGCGCTTGATGGTGGCCTCGACCAGGGTCTCGCCGTCGTCTCGAATGCAGCTGAGCGGGAAGCTCACCTTGCCGTCGAAATAGCGCAGGGTCCGGGTGCTGAGGGCGTGGTCCCAGTCGCGGTTCAGCAGGGCCTTGAGGTCGATGCTCGCCTTCGCGCAGGCGGCTAGCTTCTGGAGCTGCTTCTCGGGTGTCCACACGAGGTCGGTGAAGTCGCGGCTGGCCGCCGTCAGCTCCTCGATCACGTCCTCCGGCACCGGCGAGTCGAGGTAGTCCTCGGAGTCGCGAGCCGCCTCGAACGCCTCGGCGGGCAGCGGCGGCAGGGGCTCGATCGCCTCCGGCAGCGATCTGAACGGGTCCTTGTCGCGGCTTTTGCGCACGCTCCCGAGGCTGGGAATGAACGAGATGTACCACGGCCTGGTGTCGGCGCGCGTGCTGCGGCTGATGGAGACCTCGAGCGGAAGTCCGTTGGCCCTGAGGTTTCTGGTCGGGAATGTGACGGTTTTCTCGTTGAACATGCGGAGCGCGTGCACTTTGTAGGCGTACGCCCAGTCGCCGACGAGACGCTCGAGATAGTCGGGCTCGTCGTAGAGCTGCGCGATGACCTCCCGCAGCTTGTACGGCACGGTGACAAACCGGAGGAAGTCCGGGCTGAGCTCGGAGTAGATCTCCTGCGGAACGGGCTTGGCCTTGTAGGTATCGGTCCCAAGGGCCAGCTCGATGGTCTGGCGGTCTTCCTCGGTCAGCGGCGTGGGCTCCGCGTTCATGGCATCCTCGCTTTCGGGTGGGTTTATTGCCTCCATTATGGGCGCGCATGCCGGTCTGGGACAAAAGGGACGGGGGATTTCGTCCCAAATTATGGAGGCCCCTGCTCCCGTCGTCACAACTTGGGACGAAATCCCCCGTCCCTTTTGTCCCA
>CALBUZ010000123.1 GCA_937969105.1 uncultured Collinsella sp.
GCGGCATGAAGCAAGTCTATTTATTAGCGTCCCTCAAGACCCAGCGAAACCGTCGCGGTAGCCCCTGCCACACCTTTCCCTCGGGCGACCCTCGCGAAGCGCGTGAGCACGAGGGAAAGGTGTGGCAGGGGCGTACAGCAGAGTTACTCGGCAGCGGCCTTGAACTTGTTGTAGTTGATCAGGCAGCCGGCCTTGACGATGGCACGCTCCTCTGCCGTCATATCGGCAATGTAGAGCTCAATCTGCTCGACCGTGCCGTCGGCGCGCACCACGTAGGCGGCGATGCCCTTTAGGTCGCCATCGAGCGCGGCGCGGATACCCGGCACAAAGACGTAGTCGCCTACCTCAAAGTTGGGCTCCGCCTCCATCTGGAAGGGCACCATGCCCCAGTTCATCACGTTGGAGCGATAGCGCTTGGTGGCGTACTCGTGGACGATGTTGGCCAGGCCGCCAATTACGCGCTGGCAGCTCGCGGCCTGCTCGCGGGCGGAACCGTCACCGGGCTTCTTGGCATAGAGCATGGAGCCGTACTCGGTCGCCTTGGCGTCGGCAGCGACACCCGCGCCGGCCAGCGCCTCAAACACGCCGGCAAGCTCGGCATCGAGCGCGGCCAAGTCGCCTGCTGCCTCGCCGGCAACGCGGCGCTTTTCCACCGCGTCGACCTCCTTGGAACGACCCACGTAGGCCGGGTCACGGCGGCTGAGCGTAAACTCGGCCAGGCCCAGCGGGTTGGAGCGGAAGGAGCTCGTCTCGCCCGAAGGAATGAGCTCGTCAGTCGTGGTGACCGGGTCCATGATCTTAGAGCACACCTTGAGCAGGATATCGTCGCCGAGGGGCTCCATCGCGGGCCACGGCTTGATGTTGGGACCCTCGACCAGTTCGTCGGCAGGCTCCGCCTTGCCAAAGCCCCAATACACGCGCTTTTTGTACGGCGCGTCGTCAAAGGTGTACTCGCAGGCCTCGTCCCAAGTCTCCTCGGGCAGGTCGGTCGCCGGCGTCAGGACGCCGCCGTTGGCAGCCGTCGCCGCAATGGAGCGAGCGTCCATCAGGGCCACGGCGCTCAGCTGGCCATTGCCCGGCTTGGAACCCTCGCGGTTGGGGAAGTTGCGCGTGGTGTGGCGGATGGACAGACCGTTGTTGGCAGGCGTGTCGCCGGCGCCGAAGCACGGGCCGCAGAATGCTGTGCGCACAATCGCGCCGGCCTCCATGAGGTCGTAGATGTAGCCGCGGCGTGTAAGCTCGAGCGCCACAGGCTGGCTCGTGGGATAGACCGACAGCGAGAACTCGCCGCAGCCGGTGTTGGCACCCTTGAGCACGCGGGCAGCCTGGACCACGGAGTCGTAGTTGCCGCCCGAGCAGCCGGCGATAACGCCCTGCTGAACGTGCAGTTTGCCGTCGACGATCTTGTCGAGCAGGCTAAAGTGCGTCTTGCCCTCACCGATCTTGGCGGCCTCAAGCTCCACCTCATGCAGGATGTCCTCGAGGTTCTCGTTGAGCTCGTCAATCTCAAAGCCGTTGGAAGGATGGAACGGCAGCGCAATCATGGGCTTGATGCTCGACAGATCGACCTCGACGCAGCCGTCGTAGTAGGCGACATCGGCGGGCTTGAGCTCGCGGTAGTCGTCCCCGCGGCCGTGCATGGTCAAAAACGCGTGCGTGTCCTCGTCGGTAGCCCAGATGCTCGACAGGCAGGTGGTCTCGGTGGTCATGACGTCAACGCCGTTGCGGTAATCGGTCGTCATGCTCGCGATGCCCGGGCCCACAAACTCCATGACCTTGTTCTTAACGTAGCCCTTGGCAAAGACGGCGCGGATGATGGCGAGCGCCACGTCGTGCGGGCCGACGCCGGGGCGCGGGGCGCCCGTGAGGTAGATGGCAACGACGTCGGGATAGGCGACATCGTAGGTGTCGCGCAGCAGCTGCTTTGCCAGCTCGCCACCGCCCTCGCCCACGGCCATGGTGCCCAGGGCGCCGTAGCGGGTGTGCGAGTCGGAACCCAAGATCATCTTGCCGCAGCCGGCGAAGTTCTCACGCATAAAGGAATGGATGACGGCGATGTGCGGCGGGACGAAAATGCCGCCGTACTTCTTGGCCGCGGAAAGGCCGAAGACGTGATCGTCCTCGTTGATGGTGCCGCCCACGGCGCACAGCGAGTTGTGGCAGTTGGTGAGCACGTAAGGCAGCGGGAACTGTTCCATGCCCGAGGCGCGCGCCGTCTGGATGATGCCGACAAAGGTGATATCGTGGCTCGCCATGGCATCGAAGCGAATCTTGAGCGCCTCGGGGTTGCCGGACGTATTGTGTGCTTGGAGGATCGAATACGCGATGGTGCCACGCTTGGCATCCTCGGGTGTCTGCGTAATACCGTGCTCGGCAGCCTCGGCCGCAGGCACAACCTCGCTGCCGCCGCGCAGGTAGATGCCGTCCTCGTACAGCTTAACCATACTGTCTCCCACTCTGCCCGAAAGGCTCGGGCGCATAGCATACATTCGTTCAATATCGTGCCATAGAACGGTTGCGAGTGGGTTACGAATCTACACGTTCACTTTATTTCAGTAAAGTAAAGGACGAGCCCGGCGTGGGTCGGCAGATTTGGTGCAAGGTAGTCATTGGGGACGTTCTTAAACGACTAGTCAAACAAGAACGTCCCCAACGACTAGTCATTTAAGAACGTCCCCAATGACTA
>CALBUZ010000124.1 GCA_937969105.1 uncultured Collinsella sp.
GTGGAAGAGCGTTTCACCGCGCTCGAACCTCTTTCGTTCGAGGGCTATACGGTGGCTTTCACGAAGGAATACGACCAATTGATACCAGACCTTTACGGTGAGGGCGGTGGATACGCCCCGCGAAAGGTTCGGTACACGAAGATAGGGAAGGACTGGTAGCCTATGACTGGCTGTCCGATGGTCGATAAGACCGATATAATCGCTTTGGGCTTCACGCCCTCGAAGTCTGCTGACATAATCCGTGCAGCCAAGCGGCTCATGGTGTCGCGCGGCTTCGGGTTCTACGGCTCGCGCAAGGTGGGGCGCGTCCCCGCCGCCGCCGTTGCCGAGATTATCGGCGTTGACCCCGTGGGGGCGAACGATGCCGAAGGTGAGTAACGTATACCGCGACAACCGCAACGGCTCGTGGTATTTCGTGGCGAACCTCGGCACCGATGCCGAGGGCAAGCGCGTGCGCCATTGGGGGCGCGGCTACAAGACCCAGAAGGACGCGAAAGCCGCCTACGATGCGTATATGGCTGATTTCTCCAAGACCGCCGTAAAGGTCAACTCGACAATGAGTTTCGGCGAGTTCTTCCGCACGTACTGGGTTCCAGACTACAAGGCTAGAACCCGTGAAAGCACGTTCGCCGTGCGTTCCCAGATGGCGCGAAAGCGTTTCGCGCGTTGGGATCGCTGTCGGCTGCGCGACATTGACGCGCCCGCCCTTAAACGTTGGCAGAATGAGCTTGTTTCTGCTTACTCGCCCTCTTATGCGCGTTCCGTTTACGGGTATTTCGCAATGGTTCTGGATATGGCGGTTAAACTCGGCCTGTTGCGGGCAAACCCCGCCCGCACTGTCGGCAACGTCCCTAAAGCCCGCAGGGAAGTTGATTTCTGGACGCGTGACGAGTTCGAGCGGGTGGCGGCTACCTTCGATACGTCCGAGTATTACGGGCTTCATGGCTTCACGTGCCTGTGGCTGCTTTACATGACGGGGCTTCGGCTCGGTGAAGCCCAAGCCCTGCGCTGGTCTGCTATCGACTTCGGCGCGGGTACTCTGTCGGTGTCCTGCTCGATGTACTACCGCAACCTTGGCGATTGGAAGATTACACCGCCCAAGACCAAGGCGGGCAAGCGCGTTATCGCCCTCGATTCGCTCACGCTGGGGTACCTTTCGCGTTGGTACGATGTTCAGCAGCGGAATATCTGTAGCGATTTCGTGCTGTCTCGTGACGGCTCCCCGCTTTCCAAGCACGTCATTGGTCGTATTATCGAGCGCCACGCGCCAATGGCTGGCGTTCACCGTATCCGCGTTCACGCGCTTCGCCACAGCCACGCCGCGCTGCTCATAAGTCTGGGCGAGAACGCCTTGGCTATCCGTGACCGTCTCGGTCATGAGGACGTTAAGACCACGCTCGGCACCTATGGTCACCTGTACGCCGATGCAAATAGGGGCGTTGCCGCCCGTCTCGATGCCGCGTTCTCGCCCTCGGGCGGGCAACCCGTGGGCAGCCCTCCGAACCCGAGCGACACGCCCGAACCTGTGGGCAACGTTGCGAAAGACGTATAAAACCGCAGGTCGGGCGCTATGGAACCGTGTTTCGTTATGCGAGGGGATTGTACCCGATGGGAACGTATTAAGCGAAGTAGGCTACGCCGCTCTCAAAGATCGGCATGAACTTGTCGCCGGGGACATGCTCGGGCACGTTGCGGTACAGGTTGTCGCCGCGACGCTCGGCATGGCCCATCTTGCCCAGGACGCGGCCGTCGGGGCTCGTGATGCCCTCGATGGCGAGTGCGGAGCCGTTGGGGTTGACGGAAAGATCCATGCTGGGCTTGCCGTCCTCGCCCACGTACTGCGTGGCGACCTGACCGTTGGCGATCAGCTGGGCGAGCACTTCGTCATTGGCGACAAAGCGGCCCTCGCCGTGGCTGATGGCGACGGTGTAGGGGTCGTCGAGGCTGCACTGCGACAGCCACGGGGACAGGTTGGACGAGATACGGGTGCGCACCAGACGGCTCTGGTGGCGACCGATGGTGTTGAACGTCAACGTGGGCGCATCGGGCGTGGCGTCGACGATATCGCCGTAGGGCACCAGGCCGAGCTTGATCAGGGCCTGGAAGCCGTTGCAGATGCCCAGCATCAGGCCGTCGCGGGCCTTGAGCAGGTCACGGACTGCCTCGGTGACCTCGGGAGCGCGGAAGAACGCCGTGATGAACTTGGCAGAGCCGTCGGGCTCGTCGCCGCCCGAGAAGCCGCCGGGGATCATGACGATCTGGCTTGCGCGGATGCGGCGGGCAAGCTCGTGGGTGCTCTCGGCGACGGCCTCGGGCGTGAGGTTGTTGATTACGAAGGTGTCGGCCTCGGCACCGGCGGCACGGAAGGCGCGGGCGCTGTCGTACTCGCAGTTGTTGCCGGGGAACACGGGGATGATCACGCGCGGGCGGGCGATCTTGGCACCGCCGTACACGTGGATATCCTTGGCACGGAAGTCGATGGTCTCGACCTCGGCGGTCTCGCCGGCGCTGCGGTAGGCAAAGACGCCCTCGATGCCGCTCTCCCAGGCTTCCTGGAGCTCGGCGAGCTCGATGACCTCGGAGCCGGTGTCGATGACATAGCCCTCGACGGTGGTGCCCAGGGGCTCGACGACAACGCCGTCGGCGACCTCGGGCAGCTCGGCATCCTCGGCGAGCTCGACGATAAAGCTGCCATAGAGCGGGGTGAAGAGGCTCTCCACGTCCACATCCTCGGCAAGCTCGATACCGATCTGGTTGCCGACACACATCTTAAAGAGGCTCTCGGCGCCGCAGCCGTAGCCGGGCGTGGAGACGGCCAGGGCGTCGCCGGTAGCAGTGAGCGCCTCGACGGCGTCAAACGCGGCGAGCAGCTGCTGGGCGTCGGGGCGGTAGTCCTCGCCATAGGTGGCGGGGGCGATGCGTACGACGCGATGCGTCAGGCCCTTGAACTCAGGGGAGACTGCGCGCGCCGCGCGGCCCACGGCTACAGCGAAGCTGATCAGAGTCGGCGGAACGTTGAGCTCGCCGGCCTCGTCCTCAAACGAGCCGCTCATGGAATCCTTGCCACCGATGGCACCGGCACCCAGGTCGACTTGGGCCATGAGAGCGCCCAGGACGGCTGCCGTGGGCTTGCCCCAGCGCTCGGCCTCGGTGCGCAGACGCTCGAAGTACTCCTGGAAGGAGAGGTAGGCGCGCTTGTGCTCAAAGCCGGCAGCCACGAGCTTGGCGATGGACTCGACCACGGACAGGTAGGCGCCCGCAAACTGGTCGGCTTCCATCAGGTAGGGGTTGAAGCCCCATGCCATGGCGCTTGCTGTGGTGGTCTCGCCGTCCACGGGGAATTTGGCGACCATGGCCGAGCTCGGGGTGAGCTGCGTCTTGCCGCCAAAGGGCATGAGCACGGTCGCGGCGCCGATGGTGGAGTCGAAGCGCTCGGAAAGGCCCTTGTTGGAAGCGACGTTGAGGTCGGTGACAAGCGAGGTCATGCGCTCGGCGAGCGTGGTGCCGGCCCAGCTGGGCTGCCACACGCTACGGGCGCACACGTGGGCGACCTGGTGCTTGGGTGCGCCGTTGGAGTTGAGGAACTCGCGGGACAGGTCGACAATGGCGACGCCGTTCCAAGCCATGCGCATGCGCGGCTCGGCGGTAACCTCGGCGATAACGGTCGCCTCCAGGTTCTCCTCGGCGGCGTAGCCCATGAACTCTTCGACGTCACTGTCGGCGACGGCGCAGGCCATACGCTCCTGGGACTCGGAAATAGCGAGCTCGGTGCCGTCCAGGCCGTCGTACTTCTTGGTCACGGTATCAAGGTCGACATACAGGCCGTCGGCAAGCTCGCCCACGGCGACCGAGACGCCGCCGGCGCCAAAGTCGTTGCAGCGCTTGATCAGGCGGCAGGCGTCGCCGCGGCGGAACAGACGCTGCAGCTTGCGCTCGACCGGGGCGTTGCCCTTCTGGACCTCGGCGCCCGAGGTCTCGATGGACTCGGTGTTCTGGGTCTTGGAGGAGCCGGTGGCACCGCCGATGCCGTCACGGCCGGTGCGGCCGCCCAGCAGGATGATCTTGTCGGTGGGGGCGGGGCACTCGCGGCGCACGTGGTTTGCCGGGGTAGCGCCCACGACGGCGCCGACCTCCATGCGCTTGGCTACGTAGCCGGGGTGATAGAGTTCGTTGACCTGGCCGGTGGCAAGGCCGATCTGGTTGCCGTAGCTGGAGTAGCCGGCGGCAGCGGTGGTTACGAGCTTGCGCTGCGGCAACTTGCCCTCGAGCGTCTCGGACACGGGGACGGTGGGGTCGCCGGCGCCGGTGACACGCATGGCCTGGTACACGTAGCTGCGGCCCGAGAGCGGGTCGCGGATGGCGCCGCCCACGCAGGTGGCGGCACCGCCGAAGGGCTCGATCTCGGTCGGGTGGTTGTGGGTCTCGTTCTTAAACAGGAACAGCCAGTCCTGGTCCTCGCCGTCGACATCGACCTTCACCTTGACGGTGCAGGCGTTGATCTCCTCGGACTCGTCGACATCGGTCATGACGCCGGTCTTCTTGAGGTATTTGGCGCCGATGGTGCCCATGTCCATGAGGCAGACGGGCTTGGCGTCGCGACCGAGCTCGTGGCGCATCTCCATGTAGCGGTCGAAGGCCTGCTGCACCACGGCGTCGTCGATCGTCACGTCGTCCAGGACGGTGCCGAAGGTGGTATGGCGGCAGTGATCGGACCAATAGGTGTCGATCACGCGGATCTCGGTGATGGTGGGGTCGCGGTCCTCATCGCGGAAGTACTGCTGGCAGAAGGCGATGTCCGCCTCGTCCATGGCAAGACCGCGCTCGGAAATAAAGGCGGCAAGGCCGGCCTCGTCGAGCTCGCGGAAGCCGTCGAGCACCTCGACGGGCTGGGGCTCGGGGGTCTCCATGTACAGCGTCTCGGGCAGGTCGAGCGAGGCGATGCGCGCCTCGACGGGGTTCACCACGTAGTGCTTGATGGCATCGATGGCGGCTTCGTCCAGAGCGCCCGAGATCATATAGACCTTGGCGGAGCGCACGGCGGGGCGCTCGCCCTGGCTGATGAGCTGCACGCACTCGCTGGCGGAGTCGGCGCGCTGGTCAAACTGACCAGGCAGGAATTCGACGGCAAAGACGGCGCCATCGCTTGCGGGGAGCTCGTCGTAGGTCACATCGACCTGGGGCTCGCTAAAGACGGTCGGCACGCAGGAGCGGAAAAGCTCCTCGTCGATGCCCTCGACGTCGTAGCGGTTGATTATCCTCAGGGCCTCGATGCCCTTGATGCCGAGAATTTCGGTCAGCTCGCCCTTGAGCTGCTGAGCCTCGACGTCGAACCCGGGTTTCTTCTCCACGTAGATACGAGAGACCATTGGTTTCTGCCTTCCTGATCGGTTGGGCGTACGGTACGGTATGCGGCAGCGGTCGGTTTGCGGGGTCTGCCCTGCGGTCGCCTTGAGCCACATGTTTGTAAACCTCACTATGATACGACAGCTCGCGGCGCGTTGAGGACGGCGAGGGTGCTACAGTGAAGCGCAAACAAGAGAAAGGCATCACATGGCATTCGTTTCGCTCGCCATCATCGCACTCGTGGCCTTTGCGAGTCCTTTTATCGCCTCGGCGATTCCCGGAAAACCCGTTCCCGAGACGGTCTTTTTGCTCGTGCTCGGCGCGGTGCTGGGACCCCATATGCTCGGCGTCATCCATGTAGATGCCGAGGTCTCGCTTGTGTCCGAGCTGGGCCTGGCCTTTTTGTTCCTGCTTGCCGGCTTTGAGATCGACCCCAAGAGTATCACGGGCGTCGAGGGGCGCTACGGCTTGGCGACGTGGGTCGTCACGTTTGGTATCGCCTGGCTTGCCGTGCGCTTTACCCCGTGGTTCTCAGTCAGTCATTTCGACGGTATCGCCGTGACGCTTGCCCTCACTTCGACGGCGCTCGGTACGCTTGTGCCCATCATGCGTGAGCGCTCGCTCACCGGCACGCGCGTGGGCGACTCGATTCTCGCGTATGGCACTTGGGGCGAGCTCGGTCCCGTGCTCGCCATGTCGGTGCTGTTGTCTGCCCGCACCGGCATCCAAACGCTCGTAATCCTTGGCTTGTTTGCGGTGGTTTGCGTGTTGCTGGCCGTGGTCCCGAGCCGCTCCAAGCGCGTCGGCAGCCGCTTCTTTGCGTTTGTCGAGGAGCGCGCCGATACCACGTCGCAGACCTTCGTACGCCTGACGGTGCTCATCCTGGTCACGCTCGTGGCATTCTCTGCTGTCTTTGACCTCGACATCGTGTTGGGTTCTTTTGCCGCCGGCTTTGTCTTGCGCTACATCATCCCCGAGGGCAACCATACGCTCGAGACCAAGCTCGATGGCCTGGCCTACGGCTTTTTGATTCCGGTGTTCTTTACCGTATCGGGCGCAAAGATCGACCTGACGGCCGTGGCGTCGCGTCCGGGTCTGCTCGCGGGCTTTATCGTGGCGTTGCTGATTATTCGTGCCGTGCCCATTCTCATCTCTATGAGCATTTGTCCCGCGACGCGCGATGTGTCGGCGTATGGCCGCATTACCGTGGCCCTGTACTGCACCACGGCCCTGCCGATCATCGTTGCCGTGACAAGCGTTGCCGTCAACGCGGGCGCGCTGTCGCAAGACATCGCGTCGGTCATGGTTGCCGCCGGTGCCATCACGGTGTTCTTGATGCCATTGCTCGCGCAGCTCTTCTACCGCGTGGTCGACGCCGCGCCGGTCGCCGCCGTGGCAGAAGTTGCCGAGCATCCATCCGATACGCTCGACATCCTGCGCGCCCATCACGATTTGGCGAGCCTGCTCGCACGTGAGCACGAGCTGCTGACTTCGCATGGCCATGGTCGCGTATTCGAGGGCCTGCCTACGCTCGATACGATTGCCGAGCGTCTTTCCGCCGAGGCGGCGAGCGGCCACATCGATGCCCGCATCGTGGACGCGGCGCACCTGCTTGCCGATAAGACCTATGGAGACGAGGTCGACCCGTCCGAGCTGACTCCGCGTGAGCGCCGCCGCCTGGAGCGCGCCAAGCTCGCCGTGCGCGAATACCGCCGCCGCATGCTGGAGCTCTATGCGCGCGATGAAGCCCAGGACGACGACGGCAAATAACGAGATGCTTCCCTAGGGGAAGGCGCGTCCTGCTTTGAAGGCTCGGAACGGGATGCGGTTTCCGAAACGGGGGCCGTTGGGAAGCTGTGTCCCGGAATGGGCGCTCAGAGTGGGATGCAGTTTCCGCAAGGAGGTCCTGGGGGAAACCGTGCCCCGTTCTGATTCGAAATAGTGGGACATAGTTTCCCTTTCAAACAGAAGAAGGCGCGCTGCCTGCGGTTGATGCAGGCAGCGCGCCTTTTGCGTTGGGCCTCGTTGAGGTTCGAAGTAGTGGACTAGTTGGCCATGACGCCTTCGGTCCAAGCCTCAACGTCCTCGATGCGCAGGACGTTGGCGACCTCGGTCACGCAGTCGACGCCGGCAAGTTCGGCGGCGGCAGCCTGGACGTCCTTCTCGAGCGCGCGGTGCGTCAGGAAGATGACCGAGCAGGCATCGCTGACGCCCGACTTGCCGTCCTCGACCTGGTTGATGAGCGAGATCGAGATGTTGTGCTTGGCAAAGATGTCGACCGTCTCGGACAGGGCGCCCACGCGGTCGGCGACCTTCAGGCGCACATAGTACTTGGTCTGGAGCTCGTCCATGGGCTTAAAGGCGAGGTTGTGACCATAGGGCTCAATTTCGGGCAGCGGAGCCACGCCGCGGCTGATCTGCTCGGAGAGCGACAGGATATCGCCCACGACGGCGCTCGCGGTGGGGAAGGAGCCTGCGCCGGCACCGTAGAACATGGTCTCGCCCACGGCGTCGCCTACCACGTAGACGGCGTTCATGGCGCCGTTGACCTTGGCGAGCATGTGGTCGGCGGGGATCAGCGTGGGGTGCACGCGAACATCGACGCCGGCGTCGGTGTTGCGGGCGATACCGAGCAGCTTAATGGTGTAACCGAGCTCGCGGGCCTGGGCGATGTCCTCGGCGCCGATGGTACGGATACCCTGCTGGTACACATCGTCGGTGGTAACGCGGGTGCCAAAGCCGATGGAGGCGAGGATCGCCGTCTTGCTGGCGGCGTCGAAGCCGTCGACGTCGGCGGACGGGTCGGCCTCGGCATAGCCCTTGGCCTGCGCGTCGGCAAGTACGTCGGCGTAATCGGCACCCTCGGCGTCCATGCGCGACAGGATATAGTTGGTGGTGCCGTTGAGAATGCCGGCGATGGTCAGGATCTTGTTGCCTACCAGGTCGTGCTCAAGCGTGCTGACAATGGGGATGCCGCCACCGCAGCTGGCCTCGCACTTAATCTGCACGCCGCACGCGCGCGCCTTCTCGGCGAGCGTCTCGACGTGACGGCCCAGCAGAGCCTTGTTGGCGGAGACGACGTGCTTGCCGTTCTCGAAGGCAGTGGTGAAGATCTCGGTCGCGGGGTGCTCGCCGCCGATGAGCTCGACGACGATATCGACGGCGGGGTCGGTGACGACGTCGTGCCAGTCGCTCGTAAAGGCCTCGCGCTCAATGCCTGCCGCCTCGGCCTGCTCCCAGGCAAGCGCGCAGGCGCGGGTCAGCTTAAGGTCGATGCCGTAGGCTGCAAGGTACTCATCGTGGTGGCTCTTGATCAGACGGGCCACGCCGCCGCCGACGGTTCCCAGACCGATCAGACCGACGTTCACGGTGCGCAGGGGTTCGCTCATAGATAGCTCCTTCGTGCATCTTATGGATGGATTAACCGCTTAAAGGTTGAGTGCATTCTAGCGTGAACCGAGGGTGCGTGCTCGCCAGGCAACAGGAGTCGCACAAAACGGCACCCCCGAAACGCTGCGGAAACATTGGAAACATGCTCGCTACAAACGAACTTCCGTAACAAACTGTCAACGTTTGCACCATAAGGTTTGCCCTGTACCGCAAGACGGCCGCACCGCGGCCAGCGAAAAGGGGGACACCATGTTTAGCATCAACAACGTACTTAACCGCAGGAGTTTCTTGGCTGGCGCCGCGGCGTTCGGTAGCACCGCGGCACTCGCTGGTTGCTCGTCGGGTGGCTCGGACGGCGGCTCCGCCGATGACGGCAAGACCTTCAAGATCGGTGTCATCGGCCCTCTGACCGGCGCCGCGGCAACCTATGGCGTTTCGGCCGAGAAGGGTGCCAAGCTCGCCGCCAAGGATTTTTCGACCAAGGACCTCAAACTCTCGCTTAAGTCCGAGGACGACGTCGCTGACGGCGAAAAGGCCATCAACGCCTTCAATACCTTGTGCGACTGGGGCATGCAGGCGCTCGTCGGCCCCGTCACCACCGGTGCCGCCGTCGCTGTCTCGGGCGAGATCGCCGACGATATGCTCATGGTCACGCCTTCGGCCTCGTCGCTCGACGTTACCAAGGATAAGACCACGGTTTTCCAGGTTTGCTTCACCGATCCCACCATGGGCGCCAGCGCCGCGAAGTTCTTGGCCGAGAAGTACGCGGATGCCAAGATCGCCCTGTTCTACAACTCCGGCGATACGTATAGCTCGGGCGTTGCCGACGCTTTTGCCGAGCAGGCCAAGGCGTCCAAGCTCGACATCGTCGATACCGAGACCTTTAAGGACGACTCTTCCACGAGCTTTACCAACCAGCTCACCAAGGCCAAGGAGGCCGGCGCCACGCTCATCTTTGCGCCGATCTACTACACGCCGGCGTCCGTTTTGCTCAAGAACGCCAAGGACATGGGCTACGACATGACCCTCATGGGTACCGACGGCATGGACGGCCTGCTCTCTGTGGAAGGCTTCGATACCTCTCTTGCCGAGGGCGTACTGCTCATGACCCCGTTTTCGGCTGACGATGAGAAGAATGCCGACTTCGTCAAGGCCTATAAGGATGCCTACGACGAGACGCCCAACCAGTTTGCCGCCGACGCTTACGATTGCGTCCACGCCATCGCCGAGGCTATCGATAAGGCGGGGATTGACATTTCGGCCGATGGTGCCGAAATTGCCGACGATCTTGCCAAGGCCATGCGCAAGATCAAGATTGAGGGCCTGACGGGCGAGCTCACGTGGAATGACGAGGGCCAGGTCGAAAAGCCCGCCACGGCCTATGTGATTCAGGACAGATCGGAAGAGCACACGTCTGAACTCCAGTCACACTTGAATCTCGTATGCCGTCTTCTGCTTGAAAAAAAAA
>CALBUZ010000125.1 GCA_937969105.1 uncultured Collinsella sp.
CGCGTCAACACCACGCGCGGGCACTTGGATTTCAGGCTTATTCATTAGCCGGAATTTGGTGATTGATAGAGAACGGGGCGGTCTTTTGGGGCCGCCTTTTTTGTGGCGCATCAATCGTCTTGCCGCTCGCGCGTTTGCGTCTTCCGCCTGCTGTAGGGGAGATAAAACCTACCAAAATAAACCTGTTCCCTTTTGGGAGGTTTACGAGAGAGCGGGGATGAGATGACAACGGTGTACGGGTATGCGCGAGTGAGCTCGCGTGATCAAAATCTGAATCGGCAGCTGGATGCGTTGGGCGCCTATGGCGTGGAACCGGCGAATATCTTTGCCGATCGTGCGAGCGGCAAGGACTTCGATCGACCGCGGTATCGCGAGCTGCTGTGCGCGTTGGATTCCGGTGATGTGCTGGTGGTGCTTTCCATTGATCGGCTGGGCCGTAACTACAGCGAAATCCTCGAGGAATGGCGGTGCATAACCAAAGAGCTCGGCGCCGCCATCGTGGTGCTGGACATGCCATTGCTCGACACGCGCGCCAGAGACTGTGGCGGGTCGGACGTGACGAGTGCGTTGATTGCCGATATTGTTTTGCAGCTGCTGAGCTATGTGGCGCAGGTGGAGCGCGAGAACATTCACCGGCGCCAAGCCGAGGGCATTGCGGCGGCGCGAGCGCGCGGCGTGCGCTTTGGCCGGCCCCGCAAGCCCTGTCCTCCGCAGTTCGAGCTGGTGCGCGATACCTACGAGGCGGGTGATATCACGCGGAGTCAGGCGGCAAAGCGGCTAGGCGTATGCGTGGGGACGTTCGATCGCTGGATGCGCGAGATGGAGTAGGGGCGCCACGGTCCTTTGGCGCCCCGATTCGAACATTTTGGATTTCGCTACGGCGACAACTGCATTTGGGGGTACACTCGCTGCTGCTCAAAAAATGACGGAGGTTAGCCCTTGGCGCGTGTGAAGCACATAGTCGGATGGATTTCGGTTGTCCTGCTGGTCGTGACGCTGACAAGTATTTGGGTACTGACGGAGCAAAATGTGGAGCAGACGTCGTCGCTCAGCGAGTCCACCGCGCGTGCGGTGGAAGGACGGGCTGCGGACGTGCGGCCCGACGCCGCGCAGGAGTCCCAGGCGGGGGATGCCGTCGAGGGCGCGGATTCAACGACTGCCACCGTTCATCCCGATCCGCTTGCGCCCGTTCGTCTGTGGATGGGTGCCAACATTCGTCGCGTCGCACATACCGTTGAGTTCTTCTTCGTAGGACTGTTTGCTTCGTTGGTGGCGGTGTGCTTGGATAAGCGCGTGTCGCCCACTCGATTGCGGTGCGTGTCTGTCTTAGCCTTTTGCGCCGTTTGCTCCGTCGGTGACCAAGTGCACAAGATCTTTGTTCCTGGTCGTCATTTCGACATGATCGACCTGGGCTTCGATGCCGCGGGCTATGTCACCGCCATGCTGTTGGTGTTGCTGGCGGCCGCGCTGGCTCGGTGCGCGACCTGTCCCATTGGCGCCCATGCGAGACGCCGTTAACAACCCTGTTGCAAATGATGCGACCTCGATGAATCATTTTGTGTCGCGCGTATTTCCGAGCGGTCGGATTTGAGGGGCGAGCGGTAGAACGCTCGCCCTTTGTGCGCCACGATGCGGCACAATGTACCGCAAAAGCTGTTTGTATCCGGTACGAATCGTTCGTTGGTCTTTAATTCTACTCAACGGAGGTGTTTGAGATGGCAAACGGATTGCTTTTGCGGCTTCGCGAGCGTGAGCTCAGCGCGAGCCCGGCGGAACGCAATGTCATCGCATATGTAAGCGCTCATCCGCACGAGGTGGTCGGGCTGTCTGTCCGCGGTCTTGCCGATGTCACGTTCTCCTCGCCCTCGAGCATTTTGCGCTTTTGCAAGCGTTTGGGTTTTGCGGGCTACAAGGAGTTCCAGCGCGAACTGATTGCCGAGCTGGCGCTCTTAGGTGACAAGAAAGACGTAGCCCTCGAGGACATCTCCATGGATGACAGCGTCGAACGTATCGTGGGGAAGGTGATGAAAAGCAACGTGCGTACGATCGAGGCGACGGCGCGAACGCTCGATTACACCGTCTTGGAGCGGTGCGCGGCCCGTCTTAAGCGGGCACGCGCAGTCAATCTGTTCGGTATTGGTGCCTCTCGTTTGGTCGCGCACGATCTGGCGCAAAAGCTCATGCGTGTCGACAAAGAGTGCCATCTGTACGACGACTGGCATGATCAGCTCTTGTGTGCCAAGAACATGCATGAGGGCGATATGGCAATCGCCTTTAGCTACTCGGGCTTGACGCAAGAGGTGCTGGACTGCACCGCCGAGGCCCAACGTCACAACTGTCCCGTCGTGGCCGTTACCAAAGTAGATGGATCATCCAAGCTTGCCACCATGGCCGATGCCGTGCTCGGCGTCGCTGCGAGTGAACCCTTGGTCCGCAGCGGTGCCATGGCTTCGCGTATGGC
This sequence comes from uncultured Collinsella sp., assembly GCA_937969105.1. Lineage (GTDB taxonomy): Bacteria > Actinomycetota > Coriobacteriia > Coriobacteriales > Coriobacteriaceae > Collinsella. Next base: position 2,462 of record CALBUZ010000125.1, read on the forward strand.
CCAGCTTATGGTTGTCGATGCCCTGTACGCTGCTTACGTTGCCAACGACTACGAACGGGCGACGCATGTAATTAAGCAAAACTACATCGAGAAACAGGAAAGATGAGGTGAATGAAATGCTCGATTTAACAAAATTCACGACCGAACAGCGTAATCAAAGGTCAATGGACCTCGATACGATGACATCGCTGCAAATCGTCACGACGATGAACGATGAGGATCTTCGTGCCGTCCAGTCGGTCACGAAAGTGTTGCCCCAGGTTGCCACGGCAATCGACTGGGCTGCCGAGGCGCTTGAGCGCGGCGGGCGCGTCTTTTACATGGGCGCAGGTACCAGCGGTCGTCTGGGCGTACTCGACGCTTCGGAGTGTCCGCCCACGTTTGGCGTGTCACCCGATCTGATTGTCGGGCTCATTGCCGGAGGCGAGACGGCGTTTATCAAGGCTGTCGAAGGTGCCGAAGACAGCGATGAGCTTGGCGCGAACGACCTGCGAGAGCGTGGACTCTCGGACAAGGATCTTGTCGTTGGCCTGGCGGCAAGCGGTCGTACTCCTTATGTGGTGGGCGGCCTTGTGTACGCCAAGGCAACTGGGTGCAAGACCATTGCAATTGCCTGCAACCAAGGGTCGAAGATCGGGGAGAGCGCAGATCTTGCCATTGAGCCTGTGCCCGGTCCCGAGGTGCTGACCGGCTCAACGAGGCTCAAGGCGGGAACGGTTCAAAAGCTCATTCTCAACATGATTTCGACCGGTGCCATGGTCAAGATCGGCAAGGTATACCAAAACCTGATGGTCGATGTGCAGCAGACGAACGAGAAGTTGGTGGTGCGCGGCCAGAACATCGTGATGGAGGCGACCGGCTGCACGCGCAAGCGCGCTGTTCAGGCGCTTGCAGATGCCGGCGGCCACGTAAAAACCGCTATTGTCTCGGTGCTGCTGGACTGCGATGCCGAGCAGGCTGCGGTAGCTCTTGAGCGCGCGCGAGGCCATGTCCGTGCTGCGGTGAGTGGCCATGAGAAGAGCAACGCCGATGCCCAATAGGTGCACGGCGTGAGCTGATATGACATCCAGACGAGATACCCAATACAAGGAGGAGTTATGACGAACAAAGAGCTGGCTCAAAAGCTGCTGGACCTTTTGGGCGGTAAAGACAACGTGCTGGCAAACGCGGCGTGCATGACGCGCCTGCGCGTGACCGTCAAAAACACGGGCAACGTTGACACGGAGGGTATTAAGGCGCTCGACGGCGTGATGGGCCTGGTTGAGGACGATACGATGCAGATCGTGCTGGGTCCGGGCAAGGTGAATAAGGTGCTCGAGGAGTTCTCCAAGCTCACCGGCCTTGCGAAAGGCGTTGCTGACGAGAGCGTGGTTGACGCTGCGGCCACAAACAAGGCCGCACAGAAGGCCAAGTACGAGTCTAAGCCGGTTCAGGCCTTCCTCAAGAAGATTTCCAATGTCTTTGTCGCCCTGCTTCCCGGCATCATTGCGGCTGGCCTCATCAACGGTATCTGCAACGTCATTAACGTCTCGACGGCAGGCGCGCTTGCGGGCGAGTGGTGGTACCAGGGCATTCGTTCCATGGGCTGGGCCCTGTTTGCCTATCTGCCCATCTTGGTGGGCTATAACGCGGCACGTGAGTTTGGTGGCTCCGCTGCGCTGGGCGGCATCGCCGGCATGATGTGTATCGCCAACAGTGCCATGCCCCTGCTTGCGCCTGGCGCGGCTGATCCTGCCACTGCCATTCTGCTGCCGCTCACCAGTGCGCAGTACAACCCCGCAGCGGGTGGCATGATCGCGGCTCTCATCGCTGGCGCATTTTTTGCCTGGATGGAGCGTCAGATTCGCAAGGTTATGCCCAACGCGCTCGATACGTTCCTGTCCCCGCTGCTGGTGCTCATCATCGGCGCCTTTGCTCTGATGCTCGTCATCCAGCCGGTTGGCGCATGGCTGACGACTGCTATCTTTAGCGTCCTCACCTTTATCTTCGAGAAGCTGGGCGTCCTGGGCGGCTATATCCTGTCGGCAGGCTTCTTGCCGCTGGTGTCCGTCGGCCTGCATCAGGCGCTCACGCCGATCCACGCTATGCTCAACGATCCCGACGGCGCTACCAAGGGCATCAACTACCTGCTGCCCATCCTTATGATGGCTGGCGGCGGCCAGGTCGGTGCCGGTCTGGCGCTGTACTTTAAGACCAAGAACGCCAAGCTCAAGAAGTACGTCGCAGAGTCCATTCCCGTTGGAATCCTGGGTGTGGGCGAGCCTCTGATGTATGCCGTTACGCTGCCGCTCGTTCGTCCGTTTGTGACGGCCTGCCTGGGTGCCGGATTTGGCGGCGCGCTCGCGGCGCTGCTTCACATCGGCACGGTTTCTCAGGGCGTTTCCGGTCTGTTTGGCCTGCTGATCGTCGTTCCTGGCCAGCAGCTTGGCTACGTTGCCGCTATGCTGCTTGCCTATGCCGCCGGCTTTGTCCTGACGTGGTTCTTCGGCGTCGATGAGCAGAAGATCAACGAGTTCTTTGGCGAGTAGTTTGATATCGCGAGCCGTGTTGCTCAGGGCTCGCGGCGCGCGGAAGATTTCTTGATGCCATGGTTGTGCCGGCGGCGCTAACTGCTCCGCCGGCCTTTTTTAAAGGAGCGTTGAAGTGTGAAAACGGGTATTTCGATTTATCTTTCCAGCCCTCTGCAGGATATTGAACGGACGATTGAGCGTGGTGCTGCGGCGGGTGCGCGCTATGCGTTTACCTCACTGCATATTCCCGAGGATGGGGGAGCGGCGTATGCCGATAAGGTCCGTCATGTGCTGTCGCTGCTTTCCGCCCGCGGCATTGCGCTCATTGCCGATGTGGGACCGCGCACGTGCGATTTGCTCGGGCTTGAGCGTATCGAAGATCTGCGCGATCTGGGGCTGGAATACCTTCGTTTGGACTATGGCTTTAGCGCCCAGCGGGTCGCGGAGCTGTCCGGTGAATTTCGCATTGTGGTCAATGCATCGACGGTGAGTTCTGATGAAATCGCATCGTGGCGAGAAGCCGGTGCCGATGTGACTCGTTTTGCCGCCTGCCACAATTTTTATCCCAAGCCTTATACCGGTTTAGCTCTGGAGGACATTGCTCGGACGAATCTTCGTCTTGCGGCGCTTGGCTTCGAAATCATGGCTTTTGTGCCGGGTGATGCCAACGTTCGCGGGCCGGTATTCGAGGGACTGCCGACGGTTGAGGCGCAGCGCGGTCGCGCGTCGAAGGTTGCCCTCAACATGCTTGAGCTTGCACATGGCGCCGATTGCGACATCGTTTTGGTTGGCGACCCCGATCTTTCCGATGCGGGCTGGGCGCAGTTTGCTCAAGTTTCCGCCGGATACGTGGATTTGCAATGCGAGCTTGAGCCCGATTATGCCTATGTGCGCGGGCAGATTCATCACGACCGGCCCGATTCGAGCGCCCTCATCTTTAGGTCTCAGGAGTCGCGCACGACGCTTAAGCCGGATTCCGTGCCGACGGATACCGGTGCCGGCCTGCCGCGAAAGGCGGGGTCGATCGCTGTGAGCAATAGCGGCTATGGGCGCTACGAAGGCGAGCTTGAGATTGCGCGGGTCGATCTTCCCGGTGACGAGCGCATGAACGTTGCGGGCCATATCACGCCCGAGGCAATGGAGCTGTTGCCGTTCATCAAACGCGGATTCGGGGTACGGTTCGTTTAGCATGTGACCCGTGGGCTACAATTGCCTCATCATGCGAAGGCGCCTCGTATGGTGTGTACCTGCGTTGGCTGATCTATATTCGGAGGATTCCCATGGCAGTGCTGTTTGTTGAATATCCCAAGTGTTCGACCTGTAAAAAGGCCAAGGCATGGCTGGACGAACATGGGGTTGAGTATATCGACCGCGATATCGTTACGGATAATCCCGCGGCTGATGAACTTGCGACCTGGATCGCTCGTTCGGGGTTGCCGGTGCGACGCTTCTTTAACTCGTCGGGCATGAAATATCGAGAGCTGGGCCTGAAGGCTCGCCTGGATGCAGGTATGACGGATCAGGAGTGTTACGAGCTGTTGGCGACCGACGGCATGCTTGTTAAGCGCCCGCTGCTGGTGGGCGACGACTTTGCGATTCCCGGCTTTAGGGAAGCGGCTTGGACCGAGGCGTTGCTGTAGCGCCTGCGGAAAGTGCGTCCCGTTTCGAGCGCTGATTCCGGGACACGGTTTCCGGTTGAGGGCTCTATCGGAAATGACATCCCATTTCGAGCGCTGATTCCGGGATGCGCTTTCCGGTTGAGAGCTCTATCGGAAATGACATCCCGTTTCGAGCGCTGATTCCGGGACACGGTTTCCGGTTGAGGGCTCGACGGGAAAGTGGGGACCAGTTTGAGCTTGAAATCTGGGACGCGCTTTCCGCCGGCGGGCCTGACCCAGTCAGTCCTCCAGCTGCGCCCATTCGTGTGGGTCGTAGATCTTTGCGTGCTTGTCGGGCGTGTCACTCCAGTACTCTTCGTCCATAAAGGGCAGATATGCCTGAATGCCGGGGCAGATAAACGGAATCCGTTGCCGCTGCAGGCGCTCGCGCTGCCGCCGCTCCAGGTTCGTCTCGGATATGACGGTCGGCATGCCGGACAGCTCGACGAGGCTTGCCTGGATTCGCTTAAGGTCGGGGAGTCCCGCGTGCCATGACATCCGCATGATCAAAAAGGATGCACGGCGGTATTTTGCCTGCACCACAGTAATGGCGGGGCGCAGTGTGGGATGGATTTTGTTCCGTTCGGGCCAAAGGTCAGCAGTGATCTCGAGGCCCAGGGTCTCCCATAGGTAATCAAGCTCTTCGTCCATGGCGCCTCGATATCTACGCGATCGTTGATACTTCGATTGTGTTGCCTGGTGCTATCGTTTTCGCGGTAGAATCTGCCAGCGGTTGACGGCTACCGCTCGCGGCGTTTTGCCCTTCGTGTACAGCGGTCGGCTTCACAGGTCCTTCAC
>CALBUZ010000126.1 GCA_937969105.1 uncultured Collinsella sp.
CCCTGGCTGCCATAGCCATACTCCGGCGGAATCGACACGACCAGACGGGAGCCGACGTTGTGGCCGGGAACGGTCTGATCCCAGCCGCGAATCACCTGGCCGACGCCGATGCCGAAGCTTGCCGGCTGGTGGCGGGCGAAGCTCGAATCGAAGGGCGTGTCCTTGCCCCAGACCACACCGTGATAGTTCACGGTCACCGTGTCGCCGCGGCGGACCATCGGCCCGTCACCCTCGACGATCTCCACGGCCTTCAATCCCTTCGGCGCCTCGTCCGACGGGAAAGCGATCTCCGGCGCCGCGCCAAACACGGCATTGACCTCAGGCATGTTCGCCATGGCCTACCTCCTATCAATAATGCCATGCCGTTCATGGCATGGCCGCAAGTCGTAAAATGACAGTGCCACTCACACTAGCACCCCAAGCCCCGGTTGCACAGCTCGCAGCGTATTTTTCAACGCAAATCGCCATATTCGCCATATTCGGCACGGCGACGGCCTAGCATTCGACGACGTTGACCGCCAGACCGCCCTTCGAGGTCTCCTTGTATTTCGACATCATGTCCTCGCCGGTCTGCTTCATCGTGGCGATGGCCTGATCCAGGCTGACGATGTGGGAGCCGTCTCCGAGCATGGCCATGCGCACGGCGTTGATCGCGGTATTCGCGGCCATCGCGTTACGCTCGATGCACGGAATCTGCACCAGACCGCCCACCGGATCGCAGGTGAGGCCGAGATTGTGCTCGATGCCGATCTCCGCCGCGTTCTCCACCTGCTCCGGAGTGCCGCCCATCACCGCGGCCAGACCGGCGGCCGCCATCGAGCAGGCGACGCCGACCTCGCCTTGGCATCCCACTTCCGCTCCGGAGATCGAGGCGTTGCGCTTGAACAGGTATCCGACCGCGCCGGCGGTCAGCAGGAACGTCCTGACGCCCTCGTCGTCGGCGGACTCGACAAAGTGTCAGTAGTATTCCAGCACGGCCGGAATGATGCCGGCCGAACCGTTGGTAGGCGCGGTGACGACCCGGCCGCCGCCGGCGTTCTCCTCGCTCACCGACATGGCGAACAACGCCACCCATGCGGAATCGGAGGATTCCAGCGCCGAAGAGATGCGGCGATCGCGTCTGAGCACGTCGCTGTTGGCCGCGAGACGCCGGTACATCAGCGGGGCGCGGCGGGGCACGTCCAGACCTCCCGGCAGCGTCGGCGTCGCGCTGGCGCACCCGGCGTCGATACAGTGGCTCATCACGTTCCAGATTCGCGTGAGCCGGTCACGCACCTCCTGCGGCGAGCGCCGGGCCGTTTCGTTCGCCCAGACGACGTCGGCGATGCTCAGATGGTGCTTCCGACACAGGTCGATCAGGCCGTCGCATGATACGAAGGGATATGGCACGCCGTCGCCGTATTCGGCAGCCTCGTCGTTCCCGGAGTCCTCCGGCGACTGCGACGACGCCGGCGTCTGCTCGTGGTTCGAGATCAGCGCGTCGTCGATCCGTCCGCGGCGGATGAACCCTCCGCCTATCGAATACCAGACCTGCTCGTCGATGATGTTGCCCTGGGCGTCGAACGCCTGGAACCGCATGCCATTGGGATGCGGGGCGAGCCGCTTCCACCGGTCGAAGACCATGTCGCCGTCGTCATCGTATGCGATGGCGTTCGTGCCGTTGACATGGATGGTTCCGTCGTGCGCGCAGCGTTCTCGGACTGAAAGCAGGTAATCCGTATCAACTGTGGCGGGTACGTTGCCTTCCAATCCGGCGAGAATCGCGCGGTCGGTGCCGTGGCCGAGTCCGGTCAGCGACAGTGACCCGTACAGGACGACGCGGATACGGCCGACGCGCGACACGGCGCCAGATTCCTCCAGTGACGAGGCGAACGCCTGCGCCGCGCACATCGGGCCGACGGTGTGCGACGAGCTGGGGCCCACACCGATGGTGAACATGTCGAGAACACTGAACATGACTGACGAATCCCTTCACACTGTTATGCACGCTTTCACGGCTGATACCATCGCGATATCATATCCTCCGCCACGCACATGCGCGCGGCCGGGCCGTCGCCATCTCCGCTGCCCCGCCGAACCGCCGAATCAGGTCAGCTCGACGACAGCGTTCCGCAATGGCTGGTCTCACGCCAGATGCGACCACGTCATCGCCAGGACGACGCCGCCGAACACGGCGAGCGCGATGACGGCTGCGGCCGTGACGGCGATCCGGCCCTTGGACTTCATGACGCGCGGCATGGCGGCGGTTCCCAGGAAGAACGCGGCGAGGCCCACCACGGCGCAGTTGATGCCGATCATCAACGAGTCGCCCTGCGACAGGGTGGGCAGACCGGCTCGGGTGATGATCGAGTTCATCGTCGCCGGATACACGCAATACCCCCAGATGCCGAACCCGACGCATCCGATCACGGCATATATCAGCGGCATCAGCGCATCGCGGCGTTTCAGCCGGGCGGCGAACGAATCAGCCGCCCACAGCAGCACGAATCCGACCGTATACACGAATGCGACGGCGAACAGGCAGGCGACGAGGAACCACGGCATCAGGGCGAACGCGCCTCCCGCGGCGCTCACCATCACCGGTGCGCTGACCAGCTCGCACACGCACATGACAAAGGCGATGGAGACCGCCTGCACCAGCATCGTCGGCAACCCGGTCTCGGGCTCGCGCGTCACGTTCGTCCAGTTCGCCATCTTGCACCTTTCGTCAGTGTCGGGCCGCAAACCCAGCTGTATGTAAAGCAGCCATCCCAGAATGTTGCGATAAGGTGCCCCCGGTGGGACTCGAACCCACAATCCTTGCGGCGAGAGATTTTAAGTCTCCTGCGTATGCCAATTCCGCCACGCCCCCGTGAGACTAGAAGTCTAGCACAAGCCGTCCGTTACGCGTTGACGGCCATCGAGTGTTGGCCCGACTTCTCCAGGAACTCCTGGAACTTGGCTTCGTCGCCCTTGTTTTGGTACTGCAGGGCCAGCAGGTATTCCAGGCGGCAGCTCTTGACCTTGTCGTCACCGGCCTCCTTGAGCATGCGCTCCAGCTCGGGAATGTCGTTGTGGCGCTTGAGGATCATCGTGTCGTACATCAGTTGGCATTCGTGTGCGACTGCCTCGGCCTGGCCGCCCTCAAAGCCTTTGATCTCGTGCAGCAGCTCCTTGGACTTTTTGCGGTTCTCCTGGCCAACGTAGTAGTTAAAGGCCTTAATCACCAGGTCGACACGCTGCATCTTGGGTAGATTGAGCCCCAGCAGCAAATCGAACATCTCGTCAGCACGCTTGTGGTCCTCGCGCAGCAGATAGGAGTTCAGGCGCAGGTAGTCGCGGTTATAGCGCGGGTACAGCATACTGGTGAGTTTGGCGTCGAGCAGGTGATCGAACTCGTCCCACTGCTTGGCAGCCATAAGCTGTTGCAGGCGCTTGAACGTTGTGCGTTTTTTGACGCTAAAGAACACCGACACGGCGATACAGATGATGACGACGGCGGTCCAGAGGGTGCGGGAATCGGGCATATTGGGGTCCTTAGTCGCTCATAAAGCGAGCGGTATGACAACACGTACTAGATGTATTATACGCAGCGCGCAAGCAAACTGGCATAAAAGCTCATCGAGGCTGAGTGCCATCGCTCGCTGCGGTACACTTACCTAAAGTAAACCACGAAGGGAGACATTACCTATGAAGAAGATCGTTTTGGCTTGCGGTGCTGGCGCTGCTACTTCCACGCTCGTTGCCCAGAAGGTCGCCACCCTGCTCGACGCCAACGGTTACGCCGACAAGTACGAGATCGTGCAGTGCGCCATCTCCGAGGCCAAGGACGTTTGCGACGAGGGCGCCGACCTGCTGATCGCCACCACCGTTGCCCCCGAGGGCCTCACCTGCCCGTACGTGAGCGGCGTGCCCTTCATGACCGGCATGAACCGCGTCGCTGCCGAGAAGGCCGTTCTCGACGTCATGGCTCAGTAGGCGCTGACTGCATGAGTGAACAGAACGCCAATCCGGTAGAGCTCTTTGGTATGCGCGTTGCCCATGTGGGCATTAACGCCGCCGACCCGGCAGACGCCTTGGAGATTGCGGAGCTGTTCTCGACGATGATGGGCCTGCCCGTTATCGAGACCCCGGTTTCGTACTTTAACGATTCGCTGGTCGAGGTCATGAAGCAGAACGGTCGTGGCACCAAGGGCCACATTGGCTTTGCCGTCAACGACATCGATGCGGCCGAGAAGTGGTTTGCCGAGCGCGGGCTCGAGGTCAACGAAGAGTCGCGCGCGCTGCTGCCCGACGGCGGCACCAAGCTCGTGTACTTTAAGCGCGAGTTCGCCGGCTTCGCCGTGCATCTGTGCCGCGAGTAGCGCGCAAGCTGCTTTAGTTAGCAAAAAGGGATAGGGCCGCATGGCCTTATCCCTTTATTTATGCCGAGGGGTTGACTTTTGCAACGGTCAAAAAAACCGAAGTCTAATACTTTTCTGAGAAGTGAACGAGACAAATCGGACCCCCGAAGCATTGACACTTTAAGGGCGTCGTTTCCTGCGGTTTCGATACTAGAATCCTGCGATTTTGCCGACGAAAAATGTGGATGCTTCAGGGGTCCAAAAACAGACGTTCACTTCGCGGAAAAGTATTAGACCTCGATTCACGAGGGGGCTTCCTACCGCGGCAGGCGAATCGTAAAGCGGCTGCCGACGCCCTCGACTGAGGTCACACCGATGACGCCGCCGTGGCTGTCGACGATCCACTTGGCGATAGCGAGCCCCAGGCCCGAACCCTGTGCACCGACATCGCGCGCGTTGTCGGCACGGTAGAACCGCTCGAACGCGTGAGCTGCGGATTCCTGGTTCATGCCGATGCCCTCGTCCTCAACGCTTATGTCGATCGTGCCCGCGCCCGCTTCGGGTGTTATGCCAAATGTGACGGTCGTTCCCGCGTCCGAATACTTGGCGGCGTTCTGCACGATCACGCGCAGAGCCTGCTTCACGAGCGCGACATCGACGGACGCGTCGCAGAGCGGGTCGCTGGCAAACGCAGCGTCAAAAGCCAGCCGATATGTGTGCCCGGCATCGATCATCTTTGATTCTTCGCAAACCTCGCCGACCAGTGCAGCCAGGTTGGTATTCACGCGCCGCAGCACGGTGCGGCCGGCATCTCCGCGTGCCAAAAACAGCAGTTGTTCCACGAGCTCCTGCATGTGCTCGCTTTCGGCCTTGAGCGAGGCGATGGACTCTGCCAGCACGGCCGGGTCGTCCTTACCCCAACGATCGAGCATGTTTACGTAGCCCTGAATCACCGCGATGGGCGTGCGCAGCTCGTGGCTCGCGTCGTTGACAAAGCGCATCTGCTGCAGCTTGGCCTCTTGCATCTGACGCAGCAGACGGTTGAGTGCAACCTCGATGCTCGCCAGGTCGGCGTCGCCAGTGGTGACGCTCGGCGAATCGACACTTGCTCGCTCGATGGCCTGCTCCAGCGTTTCCATCTTGCCGCCGGAGAGCTGCATGCGGCCGAGCTCGTCCACGCGCAAGGCCAGGTCGTTGAGCGGTGCCATGGTGCGGCGTACGCGTCGGGCGCCGCCGAGCATGTTGAGCACGCTGATGACCTGCCAACCTACAACGACAAGGTAGAGAGGCCATAGCGTGACGAGGTCCTGCGCGAGGGGGAAGGTCTTGGTGGTGCGCGCAAGCTCGACGGTATAGGTGAGTGTTGCTAGGTCCCAGCCGCGCGCGGGCGTCAGCGATATGCCGTGAACGGTGGCGCCGGGGATCCACCCCGCGGCAAACGCGCCGTCGGGCAGCGTCTGGTTGTATCCATAGACGAGGATTGCCGTCGCAATTGCCACCAGCAACAGATCGAGCCAGACGTAGCTCATCAGGCGGCGCCACATATAGCTCCAGTTGATGGCACGGGCGATGGATGTGACGCGCTTGGTCTCGGCGTTACGCGCGGCAGACATAGCCCACCCCGCGCACGGTCTGGATGATGCGGGCGCCGCCAGCGTCCTCGATCTTGGCGCGTAGGTGCGCGATGTGCACGTCGACGTTGTTGGTGTCGCCCACGTATTCGTAGCCCAGCGCCTCGTGCGCGATGCGCTCGCGTGCGAGTACGGTCTCGGCATGCGCCATAAGCAGGGCGAGGACATCGAACTCGCGGGCAGTCAGCACGATGGGCGAGCCGCCGACCGTGACTTCGCGGCGGTTGGGGTCGAGCGCGACCGAACCCACGGTGAGTGCGGCGGGGGAGGGCACGGCAGAGGTCTTGGCCGTGTCGGTTGCCGGGGACATTGTGGCGCTACCGACGCCCGTGCCGCTCGCTACGCCAGTCCCGGCGCCGGCGCCGCCAACGCTCGAAGCCGCCCGCACGGCCTCCGAGCGCTTCAGCGCCACACGGATCCGTGCGAACAACTCCTCGATCGCAAATGGCTTGGTCAGGTAATCGTCGGCGCCGGCATCGAGCCCGGCCACCTTATCCATAACGGCATCGCGCGCGGTGACCATAATCACTGGCACATCCTTGTGCTTGCGGACACGCCGCAAGACCTCCATGCCGTTGAGCTGCGGCAGCAATACATCGAGCAGGATCAGATCGTAGTCGTGCTCCAGTGCCAGGTCCACGGCGGTGCGGCCGTCGGCGGCGTGCTCCACCTGGTAGCCCTCGTGCTCCAGTTCGAGTGTCACAAAGCGGGCGATTTTCTCCTCGTCCTCTACGATCAGGATCCGTGCCATGCGTGCCCCTGTCTGTGATTACTTGTCGTCGTTCAGATTTTGTTTGATGCCGTCCGCGGCATCGGCGGCGTGATCCATCAGGTTGTTGATGCTGCCGGGCACGTCGCCGTCGCTGTCGATGCGGTAGCGCATGCCAAAGAACAGGCCAAGCAGCATCAGCCAAATCGTGGCGCCCCAGGCAAACAGGGCGACGATGGGGATCAGGATGGGAATGTTGAGGATTATCGCATCGCGGCGCGTGGCGATAAACTTGGTGTCCAGGCTCAGGCGGAAGAGCTTTTTGAGGTACTCCCACACGCT
>CALBUZ010000127.1 GCA_937969105.1 uncultured Collinsella sp.
GGCGGGTCGGCTACCACCCTGTCGGAAGGTTGGTTTCGCTACGATCGCGCGGGCGGTTGGGTGCTGCGCGGGCTCGATGTGACGTTTTCGGCCGGCGCGGTGCATGCGGTCGTGGGCGGAAACGGCTGCGGCAAGTCGACGATGCTCTCGGTGCTGGCCAAGACGGCTAAGCTGCAGCGTGGCCGCATGGTGCGTGGGGCGGCTTCGGCGGCTCTGCTGCCACAGAATCCCAAGGCATTGCTAGTCGCCGAAACGGTGCGCGACGAGCTGATGGAATGGGCTTCGACCTGCGGATATGACGAGAACTTGGCGCGGGAGCGTGCGGCGCAACTGGGACTGGACGGCTTGGAGGCGCGTCACCCGTACGATCTTTCGGGCGGTCAGCGCCAGCTGCTTGCGTTGGCAAAGCTGCTGTTGATTGGTCCGGAGTTGCTGCTGCTTGATGAGCCCACCAAGGGCCTTGATCTGGCAAGTCGCTGCATTATCGCCCGGGCCCTGCGCGAGCATGCGCAGGCCGGCGGCACCGTCATCATGGCCGCGCACGACTTGGACTTTGCCGAGCAGGTGTCCGACGACGTCGCCATGATGTTCGACGGCGAGATCGCCTGCATGGAGCCCCCGGCAGATTTCTTTGCCGACAACGTGTTCTACAGGGCGTGATGGGATGACGGATCATCGCGCCTCGCGCCTACTCACAAAAATGGAGATTCCGCTGCTCCTGGCGGTGCCGGCAGTGATGGCTGCGGCGTTACTGGCGGGCATTGAGCAGGCGGCGCTTGCCATGCTGGTTGTTGTGGCACTCGTGCTCGCACTGTTCTTTGCGGGCTATGAGACATCGCGCCCGGGCTTGCGCCAGATTATGCCAACGCTGGTTCTGGCGGCGTTGGCCGCGGCGGGCCGCATCTTGTTCGGCCCCATTCCCGATTTTAAGCCCGTGAGTGCTATCGCCATTATCGCGGGTGCGACACTTGGCCGTCGCAACGGCTTCATGGTCGGCGCGTTGGCAGCGCTGACCAGTAATTTCTTTTTTGGACAGGGCATGTGGACGCCGTGGCAAATGTATGCCTGGGGTCTGGTGGGCTATATCGGTGGCGCACTGGCGCATGCGGGCGCGTTCGACCGCGCCGATGGAACCGTGCGCATGCCGGCGCTGTTGGCGTATGGCTTTGCCTCGGGCTTGCTGTATGGCGTCGTGATCAACGCGTATGACATCATCGGTTTTGTGCAGCCGCTCACCTGGGTAGGCGCCGTAGCGCGTCTTGCTACGGCGGTGCCGTTTGATATCACACACGGACTCGCGACCTGCGTGTTTTTGGCCGCCCTGTACAAGCCCTGGTGTCGCCGCATCAATCGCGTCGTCGTGAAGTACGGGCTGTAGTGACGGTTGCGCCGGGACGAGAATCAATACTGCCTTGGTGTCATATCAAAACTATGCCGGTTTACGGGGCTGGATTGACACAGACCGACCATACCGGCATTTTCCGTAATAGGGCAAGCCGTTTACCTGCGGATTTATTTTGCTCGAATTGCGTGTGGTCAGGGATCTGCGATTCAGCCCCGTAAACTGGCATAGTTTTGCGCACGCCGACTCGTATGACGGTCGCAGCGGGCTCCAGAAGGCTAAATGACCAATTTTCCTCCGTCACTGGGGACCAGCTGGGAGTACTCGCCACGAAAGCGGTCCATCTACTACGTTTAGGTCGCCGTCCTCAACCACAGTGAACAATGTGAAAAGAAAACCGCAGGTAGAAAGCCTGCGGTTTTTCGTAGAACATGGTTATGGTTGAGGGTAGCGGCTTAAACGTAGTAGATGGGCGCTTTTCGCGGCAGATGTATTACGCAGGTGTCCTCGGAGAGCCAAAAAATGATCTGTTTCCCTCCGTCCCCGGGGGATCGTTTGGGGGTTAGAGCTCCAGGGTGAGGGTGACGGGGCAGTGATCGCTGCCAAAGATGTCGCCGCGGATGCCGGTGTCGCGTACGTTGCCGGCGATTGCGTTGCTTACCAGGAAGTAGTCGATGCGCCAGCCTGCGTTGTTCTTGCGGGCATTAAAGCGGTAGCTCCACCAGCTGTAGACGCCCTCGACGTCCGGATTGGCCGCGCGCCAGGTGTCGGTAAAACCGGCGTCGAGCAGCTCGGTAAACTTGCCGCGCTCCTCGTCCGAAAAGCCGGCGTTGCCGCGGTTGGACTTGGGGTTCTTAAGGTCGATCTCCTCGTGAGCCACGTTAAAGTCGCCGCAGGTTACGACGGGCTTTCCGGTCTCGCGCTCGAGGCCTGCCAAAAAGCCGCGATAGGCATCGTCCCAGGCCATGCGTACATCGATGCGCGCGAGCTCGTTTTGGGCGTTGGGCGTATAGACGTCCACGAACCAAAACTTGTCGAACTCGAGCGCACAGACGCGGCCCTCGGTTGCGGCTTGGGCGACGAGCTCGGCCGCCTCGCCCTCGCCGGCGTGGGGCAGCAGCGCATCGGCGCGCAGCGCGCGCAGCGGTTCCTGGCGGCTAAAGACCGCGGTGCCCGAGTAGCCCTTGCGCTCGGCGTAGCTCCAGGTTTGGTGGTAGCCGGGCAGATCGATATCGACCTGGCCTTCTTGCAGCTTGGTCTCCTGCAGCGCCAGGATATCGACGTCGAGTTCTTGCGCGATCTGGATAAAGCTCGGGTCTTTTTTGAGCACGGCGCGCAGGCCGTTGACGTTCCACGAGGCGAAAGTGTAAGTCTGAGGCATGGTGTCCTTTCGACGGGGTTGGCAGGCTTAAGATTAACGCAACAAGAGCGGGGCGGAGTCTGCGAGTGATAGCGCGAACGCCGCCGTCCCTAAGACACGGACGGAGGACATATATGACGCAGGCAATATCGGACCCCAAACAGGCCTCCGCTGCGCTGGCGGAGCTGTTCGAAACCCATAGCCACGTGGTCTTCTTTGGCGGCGCGGGCGTTTCCACGGCGAGTGGCATCCCCGATTTCCGCAGCGTGGACGGCCTGTATCACCAGCGGTTTTCCTATCCGCCCGAGACTATGCTCTCGCACAGCTTCTACGAGGCGCATCCGGCGGAGTTTTTCGACTTCTACCGGACCAAGATGATCGCCCTTAACGCCAAGCCCAACCACTGCCACGCCAAGCTGGCGGAGCTGGAGCGCGCCGGCAAGCTCGACGCCGTGGTGACGCAAAACATCGATGGCCTGCATCAGGCGGCTGGTTCACGGCGCGTGTTTGAGCTGCATGGCTCGGTCCACCGCAATATCTGCCAGACGTGCGGCGCGGTCTACAGCGCCGAATGGATTTGCGCGCGCGAGCACGAGGACGCCGCGGGCGTGCCCGTGTGCCCTGCGTGCGGCGGTCGCATCAAGCCCGATGTGGTCCTCTACGAAGAACCGCTCGATGAGCGTGTGCTTACCGGCGCCGTTGCTGCCATCGCCGCAGCCGACGCCCTCGTCGTGGGCGGAACCTCGCTCGTGGTGTATCCGGCGGCGGGCCTCACGCGTTACTTTACTGGCGATACGCTGGCCATTTGCAATTTGGCGCCCACCGATCAGGATGCAAATGCCGACCTGCTGATTTCTTGCGACATCGCGGCCGCGTTTGCGTTCTAGCCCGCGCGCGCGGATACAATAGAAAGACTGATTGCAAAGCGACCACGCCGTCAGCGCCCGAGCGCGGCGGCGTGGGCATTTTAGGAGGATGTTCATGGCGAACGACAGCAAGACATGGCGGTGCGGAAAGTACGAGCTCAGCTTTGACCGTCCGCGCATCATGGGCGTCCTCAACGTGACGCCCGATTCGATGAGCGACGGCGGTGAGCACTTTGACCAGGATGCCGCTATCGAGTACGGCCTGGCGATGCTCGATGCCGGCGCCGACATCATCGACGTGGGCGGCGAGTCCACGCGTCCTGGCTTTACCCCGGTCAACCCCGACGAGGAGGCGCGTCGCGTGCTGCCCGTCGTGCGCGCGCTCGCCAAAGAGGGCGCCATCGTCTCGATCGATACGCGTCATGTGGCGGTTGCCAAGGCGGCAGTGCGCTGCGGTGCTTCGATTGTCAACGACGTGACGGGCTTCACCGATCCCAAGATGGTTGAGTTCGTTAAGACAAGCACCTGCGGCGTTATCGTAATGCACGCCGGCGAGGTCGCCGCACCCGCACGCACGCACGCGACGGTGCAGCTCGATACCTCGGCTGCGGCGTTTGTTGCCGAGAAGGCACGCGAAGCGGCTGTCGAGGCCGCGCGCGAGGCCGAGAAGCCGGCCCGTCGCCGTCGCGGCAAGTTGCTGGGCGAGCCCAAGGTTGAAGCCAAGCTTCCGGGCGGTGTGGTACAGCCCTCGCTGCCGCTTGGCGAATCGGAGCCCGCGCCCGAGTCCGAGTCAGAGAAGCCGGCTGCCGAGCAGGCTGCCCCTGCCGCCGCTGCGCCCGAGACCGTGCCCGCAGCTGCCGAAGCCGCACCAGAGCCCAGCGATCACCTGGCCGCCATGATGCGCCGCAGTGCCCGCCGTGAGGAAGCCTATGTGCCCACTTCGCAGCTCCGCCGCTTTACCCTGCCCGATTCTGCACCCATCATGCGCCGCGTCATGGGCTTTCTGTCCGATCAGGCCCGCACGCTCATCCATGCCGGCGTGTCGCGCGACCGTATCTGCATCGATCCCGGCTCGGGCTTTGGCAAGACGGCCAACGAAGACATCGTCATCCAGCGCGAGACCGCCAAGATGGCGTCGCTGGGCTATCCGCTCATGTGCGCCGTGTCGCGCAAGCGCTTTGTGGGCGCCGTCTCGGGCGTGACCCAGGCCGCCGCGCGCGATGCCGCCACGTTTGGTGTGTGCCTGGGCGCCATCCAGGCCGGCGCCAACATCGTGCGCGTGCACGACGTCGCTGGCTTTGCGCAGTTCCTGAACGGTTACTGGGCTGTCGCCGAGCCGCAACCGCGCCGTGCGTTTGTGGCTGTGGGTTCCAACCTGGGGCATCGTTGCGACAACATCCGCGCCGCGCGCAACATGATTGCCGAGATTCCGCTTACCTGTGTGTCCAACTGCTCGCGCATCTACGAGAGCGAGCCGGCTTACGAGACGCGCCAGGACGCGTTTGCCAACGCTGTCATCGAGATTAAGACCGAGCTGGCGCCGTTGGTGCTGCTCGACGAGCTCATGAAGATCGAGGCTGAGCTGGGCCGCGACCGTTCCAAAAAGGCCAAGGCCAACGGCCCGCGCACCATCGACCTGGACCTGCTGTGGATGGACGGCGAGACCCACGGCGGCAAAAAGCTGCGCCTGCCGCATCCGCTGATCGGCGAGCGAGACTTTGTGCTGGTGCCGCTCGAGGACCTGATGCACGACCCGGCGCGGTTCTTCCGCTACAACGGCGTCGAGGTCAAGGAGCCCGAGGATCGCGTGGGCCATATCGTGGGCGAATTGGGGCGTATGTAGATGATCGAGATGAATGCTGTTGCCGCCGGTACCGAGCTCGACGCGGCGCGTGACGCGGGCCGCGAGGGCGTGTCCGCGGGCTGGTGCGCGTGGAGCGCGGGCGATGCTTCGCTGACGTTTTCGCTGGTCGTGCGTCCGGATGTGAACATGCATGCCTTCCATGGCCTGCCGTTTGTGGCGGCGATGGGCATGATGGATGCGCTTGTGGGCACGGCTTCGACGCCGGGGTTGGGCCTTGCCGGTAAGGTGGGTATCCAGTGGCCGAGCGATATCGTGTGTGGTGCGCCTGCGTTTGAGACGTCGCTCGCGCGTGTTGCCGTGAACGGCGGTGCCGGTGCTGCGGGCATGTTCGGTGCCGTGACGGTGGATATTGAGCGTTCGGCGCTGAGCGAGCTTGGTGTGGACGTGGCTGACGAAGCGCTGGTCGAGACGCTGGCCGCCGCCGTGCTGGCCCGCGTGGACGCCTGGGCGGTTGTTGCCAACACGCCGCAAGGCGCCGCAGGGCCGCTGGCTCCCGTGCTGGGCGAGTACTTCGACATGGTGCCGCTGCTGGGCCGCCAGGTTGCGGCGGTGTCTCCCAACGGCTTGCCGCTTGCGGTCGGTGTGTTTGCGGGCCTGGACATCTGGGGTCGCGCGACCATCAAGACCGATGCCGGCGAGCAGGAGTTTCCGCCCGAGGCTGTACGAATTCGCGGGCTGTAGCGCGGGGCGCCAGCGCTCAAAGATAACGATGGCAACAAGACCCTTCTCGGCCTGTGCCGGGGAGGGTTTCGCCTATCTGAGGAATAGGCTTGGCGAGCCTTTGCGGGGACTGTGGCATCGGGCGTGCTCGACTTAAGCCCCTGCTCTATCCCAGCTCCTGCATGCGGCGGTAAATTTCGCAGACACCCTTGATGGTGAGCTGTCCATCGACCACGTCGAAGGCATCGGTCGAATCGGCGACGATGCCGGCGAGGCCGCCCGTGGCGATAACGGTGGCATCCTCGCGGCCCAGCTCGCGCTTCATGCGCGCGGCCAGGCCCTCGGCCATGGCGGCGGCGCCCATCACGGCGCCGACCTTGATGCACTCCTCGGTATCGCGGCCGATGGCGTGCTCGGGCGCCTCGAGCGGAACACTGGCGAGCTTGGCGGCTCGGGCGGCGAGCGCGTCCATCGAAATGCGGATGCCCGGCGCAATCGCTCCGCCAATGTAATAGCCGTCCTCATCGATGACGTCGATATTGGTCGCGGTGCCAAAGTCCACCACGATTGCCGGGGCGCCGTAGAAGGTCTCGGCCGCAACGGCGTTGGCGATGCGGTCGGCACCAACGGCCTGGGGGCGCGCCGCCCGCAGCTTGGTCACGGCGGCCGTCTGCGGCCCGATGACGATGGCGTCCGCCGCGATGCGGTCGGCCACGGCGTGCCACTCGCGCGAGAGCTGCGGCACCACGCCGGCAAAGGCGATCGCGTCGACCGCGCCGAGCGAGAGGTCGTACATCTTAAAGAAGCCCATCAGGCGCACGTGGATCTCGTCGGCGGTATAGGAGCGGTCGGTGGGCATACGCCACGACTGCACCAGCTCGTCTCCGTCAAACAGCCCCATGGCCGTCTGCGTGTTTCCCATATCGATAGCGAGCAGCATGTCTACTCCCGGTGTTGGCATAAAAGGACGCGCACCATTGTATACGTGCCGTCGACGGCGCTCGGCTGCGATTCGTTTACGGTGATAGGGGCTGAGGGGTTTAAATATGAAGGAATTATGCTCTACGAGATTTTCCTTGCCGTTTACCGAACTCCCGCGTAATATTCTTTCTTGCGCACATGAGGCGCCCAGACATTGCGGGGTGGAGCAGTCTGGTAGCTCGCCGGGCTCATAACCCGGAGGTCGTAGGTTCAAATCCTGCCCCCGCGACCAAGAACTTGCAGCTCGTCGGCCTAGCCGGCGAGCTTTTTTGTTATTTCGGGACCGTGTTTTCGGTCCAATTCTCGGCCTCTCAAACAAAATCTCGATCTGTAACATCTAGACCCGATTTGGGCGGCTAGGTGTTACAGATCGAGATGTTTCGGCAGGACGGTCTCCGTTTGTCTAAATCTGTAACACGAGGGACGGATTTTGCCGAGTTACTGTTACAGATTGAGATCTTTCGGCAGGCCAGATTGGTTTGTCTCGATCTGTAACAGTAAGGGGCCAAAAGTCGGTCTAGATGTTACAGATCTAGATTGTTGAGGATGGGTTGAGAGGAATGTCTCGATCTGTAACAGTAAGACCCGGTTTTGCCGAGCAACTGTTACAGATTGAGACAAACCGACGGGCCGCCCCGTCCCATCCACCTGCCGCCACCTGATATTCGCCGATTTTCGTTGTGCCGCTGTACCTCCATGCCATATCCTCTAGACAACTACGCGGCATCATCGCCGCCGCGCCTACAAGAGAGGAATATCCATGACCGCACCTGCATCCAAGCTGCTCCAGCCCATTACGGTTGGCCCCCTTGAGCTCAAAAACCGCATTATGTTCCCGCCGCTCACCACCGGCTACGAGGAGCGCGACGGTTCCATTGGCGAGCGCAGCCTGGCCTTTTACGAGCGCCTGGCCCGTGGCGGCGTGAGCTACATCGTCATCGGCGACGTCGCTCCCGTTATGACCGCAAGCCCCACGCCCAAGCTGGCAACCGACGCCCAGATCCCCACGTTTAAGGCCCTGGCCGATGCCGTCCACAAGCACGGCGCCAAGGTCGCGCTGCAGCTGTTCCACCCCGAGTACGACGTGCCCGGTGTCGGCCGCATGGTCATGGGATCCATGGCTGCCGCCAAGGCCGCGCAGGAGGCCAAGGCCGCTGGCGACGAGGAGACCTTTGCCGCCAAGATGGCCGAGTCCAACGAGATTCGCAACCAGGCCTACGCCAAGCTGCACCACGACATGCAGCACTTTGTGAACGAGGCGAGCGTAGAGCAGCTTACCCAGATCAAGGAGGCCATCGCTGCCTCGGCCGCTCGCGCGCAGCAGGCCGGGATCGATGCCATCGAGGTCCACGGCGACCGTCTGGTGGGTTCGCTGTGCTCGGCAATCCTCAACCAGCGCACCGACGAGTACGGCGGCTCGTTCGAGAACCGCGTTCGCTACGCGCTGGAGGTCGTCGCTGCCATTAAGGAAGCCGCGCCGCAGCTGATGGTGGAGTACAAGCTCCCCGTGATCATGGAGAACCCCGACGGCACGCCGCGCGGCAAGGGAGGCCTGCTGCCCGACGAGGCCTGCGAGTTCGCCAAGCTGCTCGAGGGCGCGGGCATCGATATGATCCAGGTCGCACAGGCCAACCACACCGGCAACATGGGCGACACCATTCCGCCCATGGGCGCCATGCCCTACAACTGGACGCTGCCCGTGGCCGAGCGCGTCAAGGCCCTGGTCTCCGTGCCGGTGGCAACCGTCGGCCGTGTTGTCTCGGTCGAGGCCGGCGAGAAGATTCTGGAAGACGGCGCCGCCGACATCATCGCCTATGGCCGCTCGCTCATGTGCGACCCCGACATTGCGCTGAAGGCCGCCACGGGCGAACCCATCCGCGAGTGCCTCAACTGCAACAAGGGCTGCGTCGATGCGATTCAAAACCGCAAGTACATCTCGTGCGTGCTCAATGCCGAGAACGGCGACGAGGCGACCATCGCCATCAAGCCGGGCGAGGGCGACAAGAAGATCGCCGTGGTGGGCGGCGGTATTGCCGGCCTGGAGGCCGCACGCGTGGCGGCCAAGCGCGGTTACGACGTGACCGTCTACGAGGCGAGCGATCATCTGGGCGGCCAGATTGTGCTGGCGGCCGCGCCTCCGCGCAAGGACGAGATCATGCGCTCGGTCGAGTACTACGAGAAGATTCTGCCTGGCCTGGGCGTGAAGGTTGAGCTCAACCATGCCGCTACCGCTGAGGACCTCAACGCCGCCGACGCCGCGATTGTGGCTGTGGGCGCGCACGACGTGGTCATCCCCGTTCCGGGTGCCGATTCGGACAAGGTTGTCTCGAGCTGGGACGTGCTGGCCGGTAAGGTGGAGCTCAGCGGCCGCGTCGCTGTCATTGGCGGTGGCCTGGTGGGCACCGAGACTGCCGAGTACCTGCTGCAGCACGGCTGCGAGGTGGCGATCGTGGAGATGCTCGACAAGATTGCCGCGGGCGAGTCCGAGACCATTCTGCCGCTGATCATGAGCGACTTTGCAGAGCACAACGTGGAGCAGCACGTGAAGACCCGCCTGACCGCCATTACCGACGAGGGCGTGGAGGCTGTTCGCACCACCGAGGACGGCGCTGAAGAGCCGGTGAAGATCGCCTGCGATTACGTGGTGATGGCCGTGGGCTCCAAGGCCAACGCTTTTGACCTGGACGGCGTGACGGTGCCCGTGACCTGCGTGGGCGACTGCTCGGGCGAGCGCACCGCCGACATTGCGAGCGCCATTCGCACGGCATATCACGCGGCCAACGAGCTGTAGTTAACTTCGCGGCCAGGCGGGGCGGTAGCACGGATCTGCCTCGCCCGACTGCGTCCCATGGGGTGTCAACCGGGGCGGGGTCTGCAAGCGCAGCAGGTCCCGCCCTTTTTGTTTTGCTCCGGTGGAGGGCAGTGCGCGGTAATCATGAGGAGTGAGGACATCTACTACCTTGCAGGCCGCTCAAAATTATTGGGGGAGGTGTTAATAATTATATCCTCTAGACCAAAGGACATAAAGAGATGTCAATTTTGTTGGCAAACGAATGACGATTAGCTGCGAGCTAGCTACCAGCGTAAATAATCGATAAAGAAATGTCGTAAATAGGTGTCAAATGCCCAGATAATGCCGCGTCTATTTTAATTAACTGCTTTGAGCAAACAGCAAAATGCTACTATCTAGCGTGCACGTAAGAAAGCAGATTAACGGTTAAGGCTAAGAAGTGGCAGGTATGTCGGAAGCAACTAGGACTCGCACGCATGCGCCCGAGGTTAGGCAGCGTGCCGTCGAGATCCTCCAAGAGGGGGTCGGTCACCGCGCCCTCGCTGCAAAGCTCGGCATTCCCCAGGCCACGGCTCGTCAGTGGGCCCGTGCATATGCCGTGGGCGGTGCCGACGCCGTGCTCAACGCGGGCGCTCGTCATCATACCTATTCGTTCGACGTAAAGCTCGCCGTGGTTAAGGACCGTCTGGAAAACGGCCTGACGGTTCGCGAGGCCATGATCAAGCATGGGATTCCCAGCGAGTCTTCAGTCAAGGCTTGGTGCCGCCAGTATCGCGAGAGCGGTGAGTCCGCGCTGGTCGATAAGCCGCGCGGTCGCAAGCCGCGCGTTAAAAGGGCGGAATAGCGAACGGGATGGTGCGCCCACGGGGGCGCATTTTTCTTGCCGCGCCAACTTTTTGGACCGGCGCGAGCCTATCGGGTCATTCTCCAACGTGGTCAATAAACCGTGCGCAGTGGCCCGCGCGCCTGTCGCTGCGATAGGGGGAGCGTCGCCTCTCTACTCCAATGCGGACGTGCCCTTGCCCTGTACGCCTAAAACTCCCCAGTTGACCGAAAACCTGCCGCCGCTACTCCTCAATTGAGCTATAACGTTAAACAATTGCAGCGTTTTTGCATGGGGGAGTGATGGTATGACGCTACTGTATTTCCTTACCCTGTTTCCGCTGGTACCGGCGCTGGGCATGCTGCTTGCGCGCGGTGACCGCGCCCGCGATGCGGTGGGGCTCATAGGTTCCGGCATTATTATGGCGGTGACAGTTGTAGTCGCCGTCATGTTTTTTGTCACGGGTCCGCAGAGCTTTGAGGTTGCCCCCGGCACCTCGCATGTGCTCTCGATCATCAGCTCCGTCATCGACGTAATTCTGTGCGCCGTTATCCTGTACAACGCGTACAAATATAGGAACGCGCTCACCGCAGTGCTCGGCATAGTCCAGCTGGTGGGCTCGCTCGCCTTTGCAGCCATGACGTTGCCCGCGGCCGAAGCCGTCACGGCGACGCCGTTCTACCTGGACTACATGTGCGTGATCATGGTCCTCGCCGTCGGCATCGTCGGCAGCCTAATCTGCGTGTATGCCTTGGGTTATATGAAGGACTTCCAGGCCCATGACGAGCATGAGGCCGCGCTGCGCGGGCAGACCGCGCCCGACCGTCGCCCGCAGTTCCTGGCGCTTATGTTCCTGTTCCTCTCGGCCATGTTTGTCATCGTGACGAGCGACAACCTTGAGTGGCTGTTCTGTGGCTGGGAAATCACCACCGTGTGCTCGTTCCTCATGATTGGCTACACGCACACGCCCGAGGCCATCAAGAACGCCTTCACCCAGATCATCCTCAACATGCTGGGCGGCATCGCGTTTTTGGCCGGACTCATGTACCTGCACGTTAACGGCATGCCGCTGACCATCTCGGGCATGATCGAACTTTCCGGCGCCGGAACCGCGCAATCCGCGCTGCTGGTGATGCCGGTCATCCTGTTGTCGCTCGCCGCACTCACCAAGGCCGCACAGATGCCGTTCCACACGTGGCTGCTCGGTGCCATGGTTGCCCCCACTCCTACGAGCGCCCTGCTGCACTCGTCCACCATGGTCAAGGCCGGCGTGTTCCTGATGGTCAAGCTGAGCCCGCTCTATGCCATCTATCCCGTGACTGGCTTTATGGTCACGAGTGTGGGTGCCATCACGTTTTTGCTCGCTGCCCTCATGGCCATCTCGCAGAGCAACGCAAAACGCGTGCTCGCATTCTCCACCATTTCCAACCTGGGCCTTATCAGTGCCTGCCTGGGCGTCGGCGCGCCCGAGGCCGTGTGGGCGGCCATCTTCCTAATCCTGTTCCACACGGTGGCCAAGTCGCTGCTGTTCCTGTGCGTGGGCACGGCCGAGCATCATATCGGCAGCCGCAATATCGAGGACATGGATGGCATGTTCAGCCGCATGCCGCACCTGACGCGCCTGATGATGCTGGGCATCATGGGCATGTTTGTGGCGCCGTTTGGCATGCTCGTGTCCAAGTGGGGCGCCCTGGTGGCGTTTGCGCAGACCGGCAACGTGCTCATGATCATGGTGCTGGCCTTTGGCTCGGCCGCGACGTTCTTCTTCTGGGGCAAGTGGCTCGCCAAGCTTTCGGGCGTCGATCCCACGGCTCAAAACGTTGAGGTCAATGTCCATAAGACCGAATGGATGGCCCTCAACACCATCGCCGCGCTGCTGATTCTGTGCTGCGTGGCCTTCCCGCTCATCTCGAGCGGTCTGGTGTCGCCTTACCTGGCCATGGTGTTTGGCCGCGTGCCGTACGTTATTGGTAAGGACGCCATGTACCTGATGGTGGTTATCGTGGCGTTTATCGCCGTGGTGCTGCTGACTTCATTCCGCGTGAGCAACAAACCGCATGTAAACGTATATCTTTCGGGCGTGGGAACCGACAAATATCGCCATTTCCGCGGCTCGATGGGACGCGAGGTGAAGGCCGAAAAGCGTAATTGGTACTCGGAGGACGCCCTTGGCGAGAAGCGTATTGGCCCCGCGGGTAGCGTCGTGTGCTGCAGCATTATCTTGTTTGCGCTGCTGTGCTGCGCGTGGATTGGGCCCGAGCGGCTTGCCATGAGCGCGCCCTCGGTGCTACGCGGCAAGTATTTCGAAGGTTCGGGCGTCGTGGGCATCTTTATTGGCACCGTGGCGTTTGCCTTGCTGGCGCCGCTTGTGGGCGGCCTAATCGACGGCGTTGACCGCAAGCTTTCGGCCCGCATGCAGGGCCGCGTGGGCCCGCGCTTGCTGCAGCCCTTCTACGACGTTGCCAAGCTGCTGCGCAAGGCCCCTGCCAGCGTAAACACCATGGACGATACCTACATGGCGTGCGCGCTCATCTTTACCGTGGTGGGCGGCGGCATCTTTGTGTCGGGTTCCAACACGCTGTTGTGCGCCTTTATGGTGACGCTCGCCGCGATCTTTGTGGTGCTGGCGTCCGCCTCGACGCAAAGCCCGTTTGCCCAGGTTGGCGCCGATCGTGAGTTGCTGCAGGTTATGAGCTACGAGCCCGCCGTTCTGCTGATGAGCGTGGGCCTGTACCTTGCCACCGACAGCTTCGATTCCATCGCCGTGACGGGGCAGTCGGCCCCCATCATCGTGTACAGCGCGCCCATTTTCCTCGCGCTGCTCGCGGTGCTTACCATCAAGCTGCGCAAGTCGCCGTTCGACCTTTCGTACTCGCATCACGCGCATCAGGAGATCGTCCAGGGCGTCGCCACCGAGATGAGCGGCGGCACGCTGGCCAAGATGACCCTTATGCACTGGTGCGAGTCCGTGCTGTTTTTGATGTGGGTGGGCATGTTCTTTGTTTGGGACAACCCGGTGAGCTGGGTGGTCGCCCTGGTCGTGATGGTCGCGACGTATTTTGTCGAGGTGCTGATCGACAACACCTTCGCGCGCAGCACCTGGCGCAGCTGCTTTAAGCTCGGGTGGGGCGTGGCGCTGGTGTTTGGCCTGCTCAACCTTATGCCCATCCTCGTCGACGTGTTTATTTAGGAGGCGGCATCCATGGATCATAAAATGTCGCGCTCGCCGTGGGTTATTCATTACGACGGCTCGAGCTGCAACGGATGCGATATCGAGGTGCTGGCCTCGCTCACGCCGCTGTTCGATGCGGAGCGCTTTGGCGTGGTCAACACCGGCAACCCAAAGCATGCGGATATCTTTTTGGTGACGGGGTCGGTCAATGCCCAGAACCTGCCCGTCGTGCGTCAGATCTACAACCAGATGCTCGAGCCCAAATGCGTGGTGGCGTGCGGCATCTGCGCGTGCTCGGGCGGCGTGTTCCGCGATGCGTATAACGTGATCGGCGGCGTGGACCGCGCGATTCCCGTGGACGTGTACGCGCCCGGGTGCGCCATTCGCCCCGAGACCGTGATCGATGCCATCGTGGAGGCGTGCGGCATTCTTGATCAGAAGGAGGCCGTGATGCGCGCCGGTGGCGATCCGCTCACCGTGGGCGGCGCCGCTACCTGGGACGGTGGCGTTGAGCTGGGCGAGGACGGGTTTGTGGCTGCGGGGGCCGGTGACACGGCCGCCGCCGGTGACGCGCCTGCCGGGAAGCCCGCCGCGTCCGCCGCTGGCGACGCACCTGCTGAGACGCCCGTCGCTGCAAAGGAGGCCGAGTAATGCAAAAGGCTATCTATACCACCGTCGGGATCGACGAGCTGTTGCCGCATGTTCAGGCGCTCAAGGGTGCCGGCGCGCGTTTTGTGCAGATGCATGCCGAGCGCTGTGTGGACGACGGATCGTATCGCCTGGTCTATACGTTTATCAACGTCCGCGCTGCTCAGGAGCATATCGCGCAGGACGGCAGCTATGCGATCGAAAACCTGGTGGTTGATGGTATCGACCAGTACCAGGAGATTCCGTCCATCAGCTCGTACTATCCGGCGGTATTCCCGTTTGAGAACGAGGCACACGATCTGTTTGGGCTTGCCATTACTGACATGCAGGTCGACTTTAACGGCTTTTTCTACCAGGTCTCGACTGCCGAGCCCATGAGCGTTATTACGCCCGAGGTGAAGGCTGCGCGCGAGAAAGCCATGAAGGTCCGCGCCGCCGCCGAGGCCAAGGCGCGCAAGGCCGCGGCCGAAAAGGCCGCCGCGGCTGCGGCTGCTACGGGGGAGGGCGCCGCAGGTGCCGGCGATGCTGCGGGCGCTGCCGTCGCTCAGCCCACTGCGGCTGCCGGCTCCGATGCTCAGCACGACGATGCCGCTGCCAAGGCCGCGCTCAAGGCCGCCGAGCTGGAGGCAAAGCTCGCCGCCATGGATCCCGAGAAAGCGGCCAAGGTCCGCGCGGCGCTTGCCGCCAAGGCCGCCCGCGACAAGCAGAAAAAGGAGGCGTAAGGTCCATGGCACATCGCTCCGTTATTCCGTTTGGCCCGCAGCACCCGGTGCTGCCCGAGCCGCTTCATCTGGACCTGGTGATTGAGGACGACCGCGTCATCGAGGCAATTCCGCAGATCGGCTTCGTGCACCGCGGGCTCGAGAAGCTCACCGAAAAGCGCGATATGCACCAGTTTGGCTACATCGCCGAGCGCATCTGCGGCATCTGCGCCGTGGGTCACAGCTGCGGCTATGCCAGCGCCTGCGAGCGTATGCTCGACATCGAGGTGCCCGGCCGCGTGCAGTATATCCGCACCATTTTGCACGAGCTTTCGCGCATCCACTCGCACCTGCTGTGGCTGGGCCTGCTCGCCGATGCCTTTGGCTTCGAGGCGCTGTTCTATCGCTCGTGGACCCTGCGCGAGCAGATTCTTAAGATCTTCGAGAGCACCTGCGGCGGCCGTGTGATCCTTTCGATTAACGAGATCGGCGGCCTTAAGCACGACATCGAGGACTCCGAGCTGGCGGGTATTGTCCAGACACTCGATGCCATGCGTTCCGACTACGAGGCCCTGGTGCATACGTTTTTGGACGACGACAGCTGCGGCGAGCGCTTGCATGGCGTGGGCGTGATCAGCAAGAAGGATGCGCTGGAGCTTTCGATGGTCGGCCCGTTCGGTCGTGCCTCGGGCGTGGATTACGACGTGCGCATGTTTGGCGACGGTGCCTATGCGGACTTGGCCGCGTTTGAGCCCATCGTGGCGACCGACGGCGACTGCTATGCCCGCTGCCAGGTGCGTTGTGCCGAGGTCACGCAGGCCATGGACATCATCAAGGAGCTTGTGGGCAAGATCCCGCACGACGGCATCGGCGGGCGCACCAAGCTCACGCCGGCTGACGGCGCGCGCGGCGAGGTTGTGATTGAGCAGCCGCGTGGCGAGGCGTATTACTATGTGCGCGGCAACGGCACCAAGAACCTGGACCGTTTTCGCGTGCGCACGCCGACGTCGCAGAACCTGGCAGGTCTGACGCATGCGCTGCAGAACGTGCTCCTTGCCAACGTGCCCATGATTATCCTGACCATCGACCCCTGCATCAGCTGCACGGAAAGGTAGGCGCGGCATGAGTTTACTGACATTTGCCAAGACAGCCTTGGGTTCTATGGTCAAGCAGCCGGTCACGGTGTGCTATCCGCAGGAGAAGCTGGCGGCGCCCGAACGCCTGCGCGGGCATATCGTCAATGACATGGATGTGTGCATCTGCTGCTGCATGTGCGCGCGCCGTTGCCCGGCGGGCGCGCTCGCGGTCGATCGCAAGGGCGGGACGTGGTCGATCGACCCGTATGCTTGCGTGGTGTGCGGCGAGTGCATCGAAAGCTGCCCCAAACACTGCCTGAGCATGGACACCGCCCGTACTCCAGTCGCGGCGGACAAGACTCCCACGGTAGAAACCAAGCCGGAATAGCGTTGGTATAGAGCTGGAATAGAGCTGGAATAGGGGCCGGTGGGGCAAAATTGCCCCACCGGCCCCGCGCTTAACGCGCGGTGGAGCCGCCGCGAACAAAACTATGCCGGATTACGGGGCTGGATAGCGAACCTCCGACCATACAGAAAATCGCAAAAACAAAACCGCAGGTAGACAGCCTGCCGCTTTCCAAAAAATGAAGGTATGGATGAGGGTTCCGACTTTAGCCCCGTAATCCGGCATAGTTTTGAAATGGCACCATATCAGTACCAGACCCTGATCCCTCGGGGACGGAGGAAAACGGATCATTCTGGCCTCGCTAGGGCTACCGCGCGACCCGCCCGCCACGAAAGGGGCCCATCTACTACGT
>CALBUZ010000128.1 GCA_937969105.1 uncultured Collinsella sp.
TATACTCCTCTCACACAAAAAGTCAATATCGACCTAAAATAATGTCAGTATCACAATTGTATATATCGCTTTTATAATTTACAATCATCTTGTACGAAAAGAACAAGCTCCCGACATATTAATGTATGGGAAGCTCTTTAAATAATAAAAATATAAGAAAGGTAATCTGCTATGAACAAATGGTCACGATTCAAATTCACTCCTAATCTTCCACTTGGGGCAAATGGTGAAAGAGTTACAGGAAGCAAGGCTCACATAGAGCTTTCAAAGGAAGCTGCCAAGGAAGGCATGGTACTTCTCAAAAACGAAAACAACGTACTCCCTCTTGCAGCGGGTTCTAAGGTAGCCCTGTTTGGAAAGGGTACTTTCGACTATGTAAAGGGCGGTGGCGGAAGCGGTGATGTAACCGTTGCATATATCCGCAATCTCTACGAAGGACTTAAGCTTCAAAAAGAGAAAATAAGCATATTTGAGGAGCTGTGTGATTACTACCGCAACGACATTAAAAAGCAGTATGCAGCCGGTGCTGTACCCGGCATGACTATAGAGCCGGATGTACCGGCTGAGCTTTTAAACAGGGCACAGGCATATACCGACACTGCTATCATCTCAATCTGCCGCTACTCCGGAGAAGGTTGGGACAGAAAGAGTGTTATTGACCCAAACAACAAGGCTCTCTGGGACTACGAACGTGAGATGACCGAAAAGTCGGCAGAGCTTTTTAAGGATGGTGATTTCTGTCTCTCCGTAAAAGAAAAGGAGATGATTGACACTGTAAAAGCCAGTTTCAAAAATGTAATCGTGATTTTAAATGTCGGCGGAATGGTTGATACATCTTGGTTTGCTTATGATGATCAGATTCAATCAGCACTGCTTGCCTTACAGGGTGGTATTGAAGGCGGGCTTGCTGCCGCTGAGCTTCTCGTAGGAGATGGCAATCCTTCTGGAAAAACTGTCGATACATTTGCCAAATCACTCGACGACTATCCGTCTACTTACAATTTCCACGAGTCAAGAGACTATGTGGACTATACCGATGATATATATGTCGGATACCGCTATTTCGAGACAATTCCGGGAGCTGCCGAGAAGGTTGTATACCCATTTGGCTATGGACTCTCATACACCACATTTGATGTGGAGACTGTTTCTGCCGGCGTTGTGAATTCCAACTGTACGTCTGAGGCCAATAAGCTTTATGCAAAAGTCCGTGTGACAAATACAGGTAAATTCTCCGGAAAAGAGGTTGTTCAGGTATACATCGCTAAACCACAAGGAAAGCTTGGCAAGCCTGCAAAGGAGCTCGCAGCCTTTGAAAAGACAAGAGAACTGCAGCCGGGTGAATCACAGCTTATGATCCTCACATGGGAAATAAACGATATGGCATCATATGATGACCTTGGAAAGGTTAAAAAATCTGCATATGTACTTGAAGCCGGTTCATATGATATATACGTTGGAACGAGCGTCCGTGACGTGACAAAAGCTGATTACTCATATATATTAAATCATGATGTAATTACCGAGCAGCTTTCAGCAAAGCTGGTTCCTACAAGTCTGCCAAAGAGAATGCTCGCTGACGGAAGCTATGAAGCTCTGCCTCAAAGTGAGCCTGTTGACACCGACTACTCAGCTATTGGCAACATTGACCCTTCCCTGACAGAGGGTGTTGCTCCCGGTCAGAGAGCCATCCCATACTTCCGCTTTGCCGATGGCATGGCTAAAAACGGCAGTCACGACATCATGGATGTTGTGGAAAGACGTATCACGCTTGATGAATTTGTATCAGAGCTTTCCATCGATGATCTCATTCATCTGCTCGGCGGACAGCCAAATACCGGTGTTGCAAATACCTTCGGTATCGGAAATATGCCTGAATACGGTATTCCTTCTGTCATGACAGCAGATGGTCCTGCAGGAGTGCGCATAGCACCTGAGGTCGGTATATGCACCACTGCGTTTCCATGCTCCACACTGCTCGCATGCACATGGAACCCGGATGTTTTAGAGGCTGTAGGACGCGCCGGCGGTAAAGAATTAAAGGAAAACAACCTTGCACTGTGGCTCACCCCTGCCATCTGTATTCACAGAAGTCCTCTCTGCGGACGTAACTTCGAGTACTACTCAGAGGATCCATTCGTCACAGGAAAGCTCGCAGGTGCCATGGTACGCGGAATCCAGTCAAACAATGTCGGTGCCACACTCAAGCACTTTGCCTTGAACAACAAGGAAACCAACCGCAAAAACAGCGATTCACGCGTTTCAGAAAGAGCTGCCAGAGAAATCTATCTGAAGGCATTTGAGATGATTGTAAAGGATGAAAATCCATGGGCTATTATGTCCTCTTACAATATGATAAACGGCTACAGAGCCTCTGAAAGCGAGGATCTTTTGACAGGAATACTGCGTGATGAGTGGGGCTATGAAGGAATGGTCACAAGCGACTGGTGGACCTGTGGCGAGCATTACAAGGAGACAAAAGCCGGAAATGATCTTAAGATGGGAAATGGATCGATTTATTCCACAGCCGTAGATTAATCCTAGCCGCTACTCCATCATGTCGAGGACGGAGGGGCGCAGCTCGCTCTCGGCGGCCTCGGGATCGGTCTCGCGCAGACGGTTGATGTAGCGGTTGTACCACATCACGGCAAGGCCCAGGAAGACAACCACACCGCCAACGTTGTAGACCAGCGTCAGCCACAGCGGCTGATCGAGCGGAATGGTGCCGCAGATAAGCACGAAGCAGAAGACCACAAGCAGGAATGCGGCAACGACCAGGCCAAAGCTGCGCGAGCCCATGCGGAAGTCACGGGGAGCGGCGTCGAAGTTCTTGCGCAACATAAAGTAGGCAAGCAGGATCAGCAGCGGCGGGAGCAGAGCAGTGGCAGCCGTCATGTTAGTGACGATCATGAGCAGGTCGTAGAGGTTGCCGGAGCCCAGGGCCGGGATGATCAGGATGGGGACGACGATGGCGAACTGCAGCCAAGCGGCGCGGGCGGGAATGCCATGCTCGTTAAGCTCGACGATCTTGCTACCAAAGACGCCCTTGGGGATCTCGGTGAAGAACACCTTGATGGGAGCGGAGGTCCACATCATGAGGGAGCCCAGCGTAGCAGCGAGAAGGATCAGGCCAATGACGCGCGTGGACACTTCCATGGGAATGCCAAAGTGGGCAAAGACAGCGCCGAATACGTCGAAGATACCGGTGGAGATGGCAACGCTGCCCTCGGGAATGAACAGGTTAACCAGCAGCGAAGCGCCTGCATACAGAAGGCCGATGGTCAGGCCGGCGATAACGACGGTGCGCACGAAGGCCTTGACGCCACCCTTAAGGTCGTTGAGGAACACGCCGACAGACTCAGCGCCGCCAACGCCCTGGATGATCCAGGCAAGCGTACCGAAGAAGCCCCACGCAGTTGCGAAGTTGCTCATGTCGGGAGCCATGTTAGCGGGAGTAGGAGCCGTAGCGAACTCAACGCCGCCAAAGGCAGCAGCCAGGGACAGCAGGATGAACACGGCGGTCAGGCCGAGAGCCGCGGTCGAACCGAAGGAGGAAATGGAGCCGATCCACTTAGCGCCCTTGGTCGAAACCCACGTGGCGATAGCAAAGACGACGATCTCGATAATGGTGATCCACAGCTGCGAAAGCTCGGCGTTGGCACCAAAGAACACGTAGCTCGCGTAGATGATGACGTTGGGCAGGACGGACGCAAAGAAGAACAGGTTAACGAACCAGTAGCTAAATGCCGTCAGGAACGCCCAGCGACCACCCATCGAGGTCTTAACCCATGCGTACACGCCAGACTCGGAGTCCTTGTTGAGGCCGACGAACTCGGCGGTAACCAGGGTATAGGGGACAAAGTACAAAAGCGTGGCGAAGAAGAACGACGGCGCAGCTGCCAAGCCGATGGCCGCGTTGTTGTTGATGATGTTCTTGATACCGAACACGGCGGCGACCGTCATGCCCAGCAGAGCGAACGAACCGATCGTTCCTCGTTTTTCAGAGCTCATAAGCCCTCCCAATCATCCGTTATATCTCATCTAAAACCGTCCGGGCTGCAAGCGCAATCGTGGACGGCGCACCTGCTAAGGGGAATGGGGAAAAGGGAGTCAACAAAGCCATCCCCCTTAACGGCACGAAGCAAACGCCCAAACGGACGAATACTACTTGTTGGGGAAGGAATAACCTTCAACCGTCACGTGCAGTACCACGACGCGGGGATCCGCGGCATCGGCCACGACACGGTAGGCCTCGTCGATCTCGACGACGGCAACGCCGCCGGCGGGAATCGTCACGGTCTCCCCCGTACCCTCAAAGCGCTCACGATCGTCGATATCGCTGTAAGCGCGCGTGCAGGTGAGGCCTGCCTTGGGGGCGACCTCGACGGTCAGGTCACCGTCGAGCGGAGCGAGCACGGCATGGTAGCGACGGTGACCGACCAGATCGGCGGTAGCCGCCTCGTGGGCGTTCACCCACCAGTACACCAACGAGTCGCCGATGGAGTAAGCCACGTCGTGCTGCAGGTCGGCAACGCCATCGAGCGCCTGACCGGTGCGCATCCACTTCTTGACGGACTTCATCTGAGCGTCGAAATCGGCGCGCGAGTTAAAGACATGCATGACTTATGCCTCCTTAATGGGTGCCAGCGCCTGAGCCAGATCGGCAGACGTCAGCGGTCGCAGGGACACCTCAAAGCTGAAGCTCTCAAAACGGGTGCGGTAGGAATCGAGCACCTCGGAACCCCAAGAGTTCGAGCCAAGGCCGAGCAGCTGGTCGTTGATGTTGACCGTGACCGTGTCACCCTTGACAAGGTCGTAGACGTGCTTGGCGTTATCGATGGCCTCGCAGCTATAGGGCCATGCCGAGAACGAGAACGGGTTGGAAGCGGCGTCGGCCGGACGAGTCACCAGCACGCCGTCACCGTGGCTGGAGCGCAGGGCAACCCAGCGGGTACCCTCGCGGTTGGCGCAGTCCTGAGGCATAACGTAGGGCGTGAACATGTCGTCGACCGTAGTGCGGTAATGACCGACCGGGTTGGCGCGCAGCGAGTCCGGATAGTTCTCGCCCGGGCCGTGGCCATACCACTCGACGGCACGATCGCAACCGGGAACCTCGAAGGAGATGCCGATGCGCGGGATGATATCCGAGTAATCGCCGTAGGGCTCGCCGGAAACCTTGAGGTCGACGCGGCCGCTCGGAAGCACGGTGTAGACGAGCTCGACGCGCATGCCGAACGCGCGGACGGGAGGAGCGATACGCTGGCTCACGGTAACGACGACCGCATTGCCGTCCTGCTTCCAAGAAACCTTGCGGGTAGACGTCTGCATCACATCGATGAAGTTGTCCTTCCACAGGGAGTCATACTCCTGAGCGTGGTTGTCGACGAGCGGATGCCAAAAACCAACCTGGGGACCAGAGGCCATGACGTCGCGGCCGGATGCCTTCCACTCGCTCACGGTACCGTTGACTTTGCTGAAGGCCAGCTCGCCGTTGAGGGAGTGAATGCGGATCTCCTGCTCGCTCTCTTCGACCGTAAGTTCAGGACGAGCGGGGGCCACGATGGCCGGTGCCGGATGGTTTGCGATGGCAAACTGGCTTGCGCCCAGCTGGAACATCGGCTTGCACCAGGCGTGAGCGGCCATGGTGTAGGCGCGCACGGTCAGCAGGGTCTCGCCCACTGCGGCCTCGCGAATCACCAGTGGCAGCTGGACGGACTCGCCGGGGGCAACCGCGCCGGGCATGAGCGTCTTGCGGCAGACCACGTCGCCGTCCACCAGGGTCTCCGCCGACAGGCAGACATCCTCGAGAGTGGTAAACCAACGCTTGTTGGTGACGGTCAGCTCGCCCGCCTCGGCATCGTAAGCCATGCGAACCGGGCAGATGACCTGACCATACTCAGTGAGGCCTGGGCTCGGCTGCTGCCAAGGGAACACCATGCCATCGATGCAGAAGTTGCTGTTGTTGGGGTAATCGCCGTTGTCGCCACCATACATATCGTAGGCAACGCCGTCCTCGGTCACAGCAGCCAGACCGTGGTCGCACCATTCCCAGATAAACTGGCCTTGGATGCAATCCCAGCGATCGAAGACCTCCTGATACTCGGACAGGCCTCCGGGGCCGTTGCCCATGGAGTGACCGTACTCGCAGTTGATGCGCGGCTTGGGGAATGGATGCTCACCAAAGTCGTTCATCTGCGACACGCGGGAGTACATGGTGGAGATAACGTCGACGGTATCGGCGTTGCGGTCCTCCTCGTAATGGACCGGACGACCGTCGAGCTCGTGAGCCTTGACGTACATCGCGCGGATGTTGCAGCCATAGCCGCTCTCGTTGCCCATCGACCACATGATGATGCACGCATGGTTGCGCTCCTGCATCACCAGGCGCTCAACACGGTCGACGTAGGCCGGCTCCCATGCCGGGTCGTCGGTGACCAGGGCGATATTGCCGATATTCTCGAAGCCGTGGCTCTCCATATCGGTCTCGGCGACCAGCATGATGCCATACTCGTCGCACAGCTCGTAAAAGCGCGGGTCGTTGGCGTAGTGGGAAGTGCGCACCGCGTTGATGTTGTGCTGCTTCATGAGCTCCAGGTCGCGACGCATGCGATCGAGGCCCACGGCGCGGCCCTTGTGATCGTCGTGATCGTGGCGGTTGACGCCATGCATCTTAAAGTAAGTGCCGTTGAGGTAGATATGATTGCCCTCGACCGTCACCTCGGCAAGGCCCTGGCGATGCGGGACGTACTCGCTGACCTCGTCACCGTCGTAGACCTCAAACGTAAGGTCGTAGAGGAAGGGGTCCTCGGGATTCCAGAAGTGGGCATCGGTCACGCTGCACTCGGCATGGCCGTCGACGCACTCGCCCGTAGCCACCACGTTCTCACCATCGCCGAGCGTATACAAAACGCGGGTAGCGCCCTCGGCAACCGTATCGAGCGTAATCAGAGCGGTATCGCCCTCGCGGTGCGTGCGGAACCTAAAGTCGACCAAGTGCGCGGCGGGACGCTGCATAAGGTACACATCGCGGAAGATGCCCGAGGCCCACCACATATCCTGGTCCTCGATATAGCTGCCATCGCTGTACTGCAGAACCTTGACCACAAACAGGTTGTCGCCCTCGACGAGCGCGTCGGTCACGTCGAACTCGGCAGACAGGCGCGAGCCCTTGGTCATGCCGATAAACTGGCCGTTGACGTACAGCTCGCCATAGCTCTCGATGCCGTCGAAGCGAATGATCTCGCGAGCGCCGGCAGGAACGGCGGGAAGGTTGACGATGCGCTGGTACACGCCCGTGGGGTCGTCGGAGGGAACAAACGGCTGGTCCACCGGGAACGGGAAACCCTCGTCGGTGTAGGCAAGGTTGCCATAGCCGTCCACCTGCCACAGGTGCGGAACCTCCACGTGATCCCACTCGGGCTTGTACGTGGAGAGCTCCTCGTTGGAGACGGCAGCAGGCCCCTCAAAGAGGCAGAACTGCCACGAGCCGGACAGCTGGACAAACCCGCGCGACAGCTCGCGGCTGTACGTAGCGGCGAGATCGGCTGTCTCGTAACCCATAAAGTACGCATGGGGTGCCAGGCGGTTCCTATGGGTGAGCGCTTGGTTTTCCCAATCGTTAATGGTGTCCATGGTGATGCTCCTTCGTCATCGTAGTGATTCTTGTGCAACCGGTTGTCCTTATCTTACGGGCGACGCAAAAAACTGTGCAACCGGTTGTCCGCTGAACGGTCGATTTGGTCGGGTTAACGGTGCAACCGGTTGTACAACCGCGACACTTATGTCACCCTGAGTATCGAAACTCGGCGCAAGACATCGTTCTTAAGCTCGTAGGCAACCGCCACGCCCGCTGATATCTCACCCATACGAGACGTATTCGATTGCGGCTTGGTTGCAAAACGACACCGGTCACCGGATATCATGAACGCTGTTCAGACGCACTATAGTAAGCTGTATCCGCACCAGCCCGTATCAGCGACAACATCGACCGCATTTTCCAGGAGACGCCATGACCCAACCAGTTCGCACCGCACCTACGCTTGCCGAGGTTGCCGCAGCTGCCGGCGTGTCGCGCTCCACGGCATCGCGCGCTCTCAACGATTCGCCCCGCATTAGCGAGGAAACCAAAAAGCGCGTCCGCGCGGCGGCCAAGAAAGTCAATTTTGTCCCCAACGCTCGTGGCCGAGCGCTCGCTGTCGGGCGCACGGAAATCATCGCCGTGCTCGTGACCGAGCCCCTGAGTGAACTCTTCAGCGACCCCACCTATAGCGAGTTTTTGAGCGGCATTACCGAGGAACTGTCGGAGTCGTCCTATCTGCCCGTTATCTTGCAGGCGTCTTCTACGCATGAGCGCAACCGCGCACGCGAGCACTTTGAGCGACGCTCGTTCGACGCCGTGATCGACGTCTCCCCCTACAAAGGCAGCGAGTTGCTCGAGGTGCTGCGCGAGCTGGGCGTACCCACCGTGTTGTGCGGCCAGCTCGAGGGCCACCCCTATCGCGACGTGTTCTCGACGGTCTACTCTGACGACGAAGAGGGCGGACACTTTGCGGCACTCGCCATGAAGAAGCGCGGGCGCAAAGATATCGTCGCCGTGTTGGGACCGCAAGACAACCCCGCTGTTGTCGACCGCCTGCGCGGCTACCGCGCCGTCTTGGGCGAAGATCTCCCAGACGCAAACGTTATCTATACCGGCTGGAACAGCGGAGACGGCTATCAGGCCATACACCAGATCCTCGCGCGCGAGATGGCTTTCGATGGCGTGCTCTGCGGATCGGACCGTATCGCGGCTGGCGTCATCACCGCACTCAACGAGGCAGGCCTATCCGTTCCGGCGGACGTTTCTGTCGTCGGCTTCGACGATCACGAGATTGCGACGCGCTGCGTCCCCGCTCTCACGACCGTCCGCCAGCCCCTGCGCGAAGAAGGCCACATGGCCGCCAACATCGCGCTCGATATGATCAAGGGTGCCGAGCCCACCACCTCCGTGATGCACATGCAGCTAATCCAGAGAGACTCGCTATAAGAAACTGGGGCAGGCTTTCCGCCAGACAGTTGTTGCGGAAAGTCTATCCCGTTTTGAGCGCTCATTCTGGGGCACAGTTTCCGTTAGACAGCTCAACCGGAAACTATGCCCCATTATTTTGCCGAATTCTGGGTCGCGCTTTCCCAGAGGACCCCCTTTGGGAAAGCGCGACCCGTTCTGGACGCAGATTCCGGGACGCACTTTCCGCGACGCCCGGTCATCCCATGCCCTCACAATCTCGGCGTATAAAAAACGAGGGAAGGCACACGTCCTTCCCTCGTTACGAGCAATATATAGCCGCTCGCCTACATCAGGCGCAGGCTGACGTCCTTGAGCTGGGCGCCGCTAACGGCACTCGGGGCGCCCGACATGAGGTCGGAGCCGCTGGCCGTCTTGGGGAACGCCATGACGTCGCGGATGGAGTCGGAACCGGTGAGCAGCATGCACACGCGGTCCAGGCCCAGAGCGAAACCGCCCATCGGGGGCGCACCAAACTTGAGCGCCTCCATGAGGAAGCCAAACTGCGACTCGGCGCGCTCCTCGGTAAAGCCCAGGAGCTTGAGCATGGACATCTGCATCTCGGCGTTGTGGATACGCATACCGCCGCCGCCGGCCTCAAAGCCGTCCATGACAAAGTCGTAGGTGCAAGAACCGGCCGCCAAAGGATCGGCCTCGATCTTGGCGATGTCGGTCTCGGTCGGCAGGGTGAAGGGCTGGTGCTCGGCAGCATAGGCCTTGCGGTCCTCATCCCAGTGGAACAGCGGGAAGTTGACGACCCACAGGAAGTCGTGGCCCTCGCGCTTGATCTCGAGCGCATTGGCCATGTGCGAACGCATGCCGCCCAGGATCTCGTCGGAGAGCAGGCGCGGGCCGGCGGCGAACATCACAAGGTCGCCGGGCTCGACGTCCATGCGCTCGCGCAGAGCGGCCATCTCCTCGTCCGAGAAGAACTTGACGATGGGGCTGTTGATGGAGCCGTCCTCGCGGAATGCGATCCAGGCCAGACCCTTGGCGCCAAACGTGGAGGCCACGCCGGCGAGCTTATCGATCTTGGCACGTGCCCAGGCACCGGCGCCCTTGGCGTTGATGGCCTTGACGACAGAGCCCTCCTCGTTTGCGGCAGTCGCGAAGACCTTGAACTTGGAGTTGGCAAAGATGTCGGTCAGGTCAACCAGGTGCATGCCATAGCGGGTATCGGGCTTGTCGGAGCCATAGGTGTCCATGGCCTCCCAGTAGTCCATGCGACGCAGCGGCGTGGGCATCTCGACACCCATGCGGCCGAAGGCATCGGCCAGGACCTCTTCGAGCGCGCTCATGACATCGTTCTGGTCCACGAAGGACATCTCGATATCGACCTGGGTGAACTCGGGCTGACGGTCGGCACGCAGGTCCTCGTCGCGGAAGCACTTGGCAACCTGGTAGTAGCGCTCGACGCCACCGACCATAAGCAGCTGCTTCAGAAGCTGCGGGGACTGCGGCAGGGCGTAGAAGTTGCCCGGCTGGATGCGGCTGGGGACGATGAAGTCGCGGGCGCCCTCGGGCGTGGACTTGAACAGGGAGGGCGTCTCGACCTCCATGAACTCACGGTTGTGCAGCGCCTCGCGAATGGCAAAGGTAAAGTCGGAGCGCAGCTTGAGGTTGGCCATCATCTCGGGACGGCGGAGGTCCAGATAGCGATAGCGCAGACGGGTGTCCTCGCTGGTCTCGATGCCGTCCTCGATCTGGAACGGCGGGGTGACGGATGTGTTGAGCACCTCGGCGTGGTCGGTCAGGACCTCGATCTCGCCGGTCGCGAGCTTGGTGTTGGTGGTCTCCTCGCCACGGGCGCGCACGACGCCGTGGATCTTGATGGGCCACTCGGGACGCATGGTCTCGGCGATCTTAAAGGCGTCGCCGTCGGAGTGCTCGGGGTCGAAGGTGAGCTGCGTGATGCCCTCGCGGTCGCGAAGGTCG
This sequence comes from uncultured Collinsella sp., assembly GCA_937969105.1. Lineage (GTDB taxonomy): Bacteria > Actinomycetota > Coriobacteriia > Coriobacteriales > Coriobacteriaceae > Collinsella. Next base: position 10,979 of record CALBUZ010000128.1, read on the forward strand.
CAGAAGATAAGGCCGCCGTGGTCGCGGCGACGGCTCACCCAACCGGTGAGGGTGACCTCTTCGCCCACGTTCTCGAAGCGAAGCTCGCCGCAGGTACGGGTGTGCATGGAATGCTCATCGATGGGACGGGTCTGGCTCATACCAGTGATCCTCCTTTATGGATCTGTGCCGCCCCGTGTCGTTCCGGGCGGCGTCGTACAGATTTGCCCAGCCTGCGTAAACCGCGCAGCCAGACATGGCGTTCTATCTTATCGCACCCGCGTCGATGTGCCGCGAAAAAGTAGCTCTTGCCCAAAGACTTGACGGAGACGAAACAATTGACGCGGCCTGGCCGTCGCCAAGGCGCGCCGCGTGCGACAATGTGCCCCAATACAACTGCACTCGGAAAGGCCCGCCATGACTGCACGCCTCATCGTTATGGATATCGACTCCACCCTCATCAACCAGGAGGTCATCGACCTGTTGGGCGAGGAGGCAGGCGTGGGCGAGCAGGTGGCACAGATCACCGAGCGCGCTATGCGCGGCGAGCTGGACTTTAAGCAAGCGCTCGAGAAGCGCGTGGGGCTGCTCGCTGGCCTGGACGAGAGCGTGTTCGAGCGCACCTTTGAGCGCGTGACATTTACCCCCGGCGCGCTGGAGCTTGTGCGCTCGGCGCACAGCAAGGGCTGGAAGGTCGGCGTGGTGAGCGGCGGCTTCCACGAGGTCGCCGACAAGATCGTGGCTGCCGCGGGTATCGACTTTTGCCTGGCCAACCGCCTGGAGGTCGTGGACGGCAAGCTCACCGGTAAGTTGGCTGCCGACATTGTGACCAAGGAGTCCAAGCTCATCCAGCTGTTGGACTGGGCAGTTGAGTGCGGCGTCGACATGGCCCACACGGTCGCTATTGGCGACGGGGCAAACGACATCCCCATGATTCAGGCCGCGGGCACGGGCATCGCGTTTTGCGCCAAGCCCAAGACACGCGAGGCAGCCCCGTTTGCCATCGACGAGCGCAACCTGATGCTCGCCATGGACATCATCCTGCGCGACTAGCCGATCCGTCTAACAATTGAATCAGTCTGTCCTATAGTTTCCGAACAATTTTGTCTTAGTGTTCGGAAACATACCCTTTGAGTGCTAGACTTTGCGCCGTCGAAGGGAACATATATGGATAAGCGAGATCTAGAGCAGCTGCTGAGCGATGTTGCCGGCGGAGCAGTCACCCCGGCAGTCGCCCTCACGCGCATCCAGACGGCTCCGACCGCCGATTTGGGCTTTGCGCAGCTCGATCTTTCGCGCGGAGTGCGCCAGGGAGCCGGCGAGGTTGTCTACGGTGCCGGTAAAACCGCCGAGCAAATTGCCGCCATTATCAAAGCATTACTCGATGCAGACCAGGAGCGCATCCTGGTCACGCGCTTGGATGCCGAAAAAGCCGCGCACACCGCTGAGCTTCTCGGCAACGACATCGACCTGGGATATGTCCCGGACGCACAGCTCGCCCTGGTGGGCGGCAAGCCCTCCCCCACCGGCAACGGACGCATCGTCGTCGCCTGCGCCGGCACGAGCGACCTGCCCGTCGCCGAAGAGGCGGCACTGACGGCCGAGTTCTACGGCAACGAGGTCGACCGCCTCTACGACGTGGGTGTCGCCGGCCTGCACCGCCTGCTCGCTCATGCCGAGGAACTTGCCCAGGCGCAGGTGGTCATCGCCATCGCCGGCATGGAAGGCGCCCTGGCGAGCGTCATCGGAGGCCTTGTGAGCTGTCCGGTCATCGCTGTCCCCACCAGTGTGGGCTATGGCGCGAGCTTTGGCGGCGTGGCCGCACTGCTCGCCATGCTCAACTCCTGCGCCAGCGGCGTTTCGGTTGTCAACATCGACAACGGCTTCGGCGCCGCCTACCAGGCAAGTCTTATCAATCATCTGAGCGCCAGCACGCCCTGCGCCCGCTAAGGAGCATTTCATGTCCAACCATCAGCACACGCTTATCATCGACGGCACCTCGGGCATCAGCGGCGACATGACCGTCGCGGCCCTGCTCGACCTGGGCGCCAGCAAGGAGCATCTGCGCAAGCAGCTCGCCACGCTGCCGGTCGACGGGTTTGAGGTTGCCGTCACACGCGTAAACAAGCATGGCATCGACGCCTGCGACTTTGACGTTCAACTGGCAGAGGAGCTCGAGAACCACGACCACGACATGGCCTGGCTCTACGGCAACGAAGCGGGCACCGAGCACACACATGAGCATGAGCACCACCATCATGACCATGGCGAACACGAACACGAGCACTGCCACGAGCATGACCATGAGGGCCACGCCCATGAGCACGGGGATCATCACCACACGCACCACCATCATCACCGCTCGCTAGCCGATGTCACGGAAATTATCGAGAATTCGCAGCTAAGCTATGGCGCCAAGCGTCGCGCGCTCGCCATCTTTACCGCGCTCGCCGCCGCCGAGGCCAAGGCCCACGGCAAAACGCCCGAGACCGTCATGTTCCACGAGGTAGGCGCCATCGATTCCATCGTTGACATCTGTTCAGTCGCCATCTGCCTCGATGACCTGGGTATTGAGGATATCGTGGTCGAGTCGCTCTCCGAGGGCCACGGAACCATCCGCTGCGCCCACGGCCTCATGCCCATTCCCGTCCCCGCTGTCGTCAACCTATGCCAAGCAGGCAATATCGCCCTCACGCCCGCACCGGTCGCCGGCGAGCTTGTGACGCCCACGGGTGCCGCCATCGTCGCCGCACTGCGCACGTCCGAGCACCTACCGGCCCGCTACCGCATCGAGGCCGTCGGCTACGGCGCCGGTAAGCGCCCCTACGAGGGCTGCTCCGGCACGCTCCGTTGCCTGCTTGTTCACGTGGATGCATAGCCATGGATGCCCGCAAAACCAAAAGCCGCGCCGCTATTGTCACGGCGTTTTCTGAGCTCCTTCGCGAGGAGGACTACGGCAAGATCACCGTCGGCGACATCATCGCGCGCGCTCACGTAGGCCGCGCGACATTCTACGGCCTCTTTAAGAGCAAAGACGACCTACTATCCGAGCTCGTGAGCGACATCTGCACCCACGCTCTCGACGACGATGGCACACCGCTCGACGACTCACTCGTGCAGGTCGAGCATATTCTCAACAATCTCTGGGAGCGCCGCCAGGGCGTCCGAGCCCTCGTAGCCGGCGCCGGCTCACGCGTCTTCGCCGACTGCTTACGCAAGACCATCATGTCACGAGCAGCCGAAACCGTCCCCGCCGACCCCGCAGGCCCCGCCGGCACCATGGACCGAAGCTTCCTGCTACACCACATAGCCTCAAGCTTCGTAGGAATGGTCCAATGGTGGGCTTGGCACAACTTCCAAGCCCCAAAAGAGGACGTAGCCAAAGACTACCTATCAGCCATAAAACCCCTCTTCGGCTAAGTAACTATCCCTTCCCAAAGTGCCAACAGCAGCCCAACGCCCCTACCAGCAACAAACCCCTCCCATCCAAATTCAGATATATGTTGGGTTGCTTGCACGAACGCAACAAAGACCCCGCAGCCGTCCGCATGGGGTAACTTCCCAGCGCACTCCGCAGGACGCAAAAAGGCTCGCCGCACAAAGTGCGCAGCGAGCCTTTTTGCATGTCCGAGGACGCGCTGGGAAGTTACCCCATGCGGCCGGCGGACAGCTATGTAGCCTCAGACTAGAACATGCCCAAGAAACCATGCACAAACAGCGCGGCCAGAGCGGCACCGACAAACGGGGCGATGCCAGGAACGAGCAGGCCGTACTTCCAGTTGTTGTCAGCCTTGTGCTTAATCGGCAGCACCTGATAGGCCATGCGAGGACCAAGGTCACGGGCCTGGTTCATGGCGAAGCCGGTGATGCCGCCCATGCCCATGCCAACGGCCCAAACGATCAGGCCGACGCAGATGGCGAGCATCAGGACGTTCTCGCCAGCACGGTTAGCAGCAGCAAGGATTGCGCTGATGAACACAAAGGTGCAGATAGCCTCGCAGAAGAAATTACGGGCATAGTTCGTACCCTCGGTGGTGGGGTTGGTCGAGAAGATATTGCGCTGGGCAATGGGATCGACGACACCATCGGAAGCCTTGAACTCATCGGCATACATCAACCACGCGATCACGGCACCCGCAAAGCCGCCGAGCATATCGGCAACCATGAAGGGGATGCAGCTGCTCCACGGCACCAGGCCGACGATGCACTGGGCAAGCACCATGGCGGGGTTCATGCACACGGCGCCGCCAAAGATAAACAGGGCGACCGAGATGCCAAAAGACCAGGTGGTGATGGCAAACATGTGGCCGGAGCCCTGATACTTGGTGCCCTTGAGCACGGTATCGCAGTGTACGCCCACGCCAAAGATGATCATGAGGGCCGTTGCGCCGAATTCGCAAAGGAGTTTGGTAAGCATAAAACCTTATCTTTCTTGTCGGTTATAAACGATTCGTTTGGGCCACGCGCTAGTGCTGCGCGACGACAACGCCCAGGCCATCGGGAATGACGGCAACCTTGGCATCGGCACCCTTCATCTCAAAGGCGAGCTTGAGCGCCTCCTCGATAGTGTTGACCGGCGTCATGTGCATATCCTTGAGCATCTGGTGATCGCACAGGTCGGTGACCATGATCACAGGGTGATGCGCCAGGATGCGGGCGAAAATCTGGCTCGTCCACTGGTCGGGCAGGGTCTCGTCCTTGGGACGGTCGATGCAGGCGCGCTCAAACTCTGCCGGATCGTTGTCGGCGATGTTGTGATAGAAGCCCTCGCCGCCGTGACCGTCGGCACAACCGGCGACATCGATGATCACGCCGCCCTCGGGAAGCGTGGCCTCGGCAGCGCACATGCCCTTCACGGCCTGATAGATGTTCTGGTCGAGGGGGTAGCCGCCGTTGGTGGTGATGGCGATCTCGCACTCGACGGGCTCAACGCCGGCTAGGCTCTTCACGAACTCGCAGCCAGCCTCGTGTGCCTTGTGAATGTCGCCGGCAAAGGAGCCGATGACCTCGTGCTTGCCGTTAAGCACCACGTTAAGCACAAAGGCGAGGTGGGCCATCTCGGCGGCGGCAAACATGTCCTCGCTCACGTGGTTGTGGCACAGGTTGCCGGCGCGCGAATGAGAATCGTTCACAAACTGACCGTTGTGGTTGTACATGATGGTCTTGTAGCTGGCGATGCCAGGCAGGACGGACTTGCGGCTGCCAGAGAAACCGGCGAAGAAGTGCGGCTCAATAAAGCCCTCGGCAAGCAGCAGATCGCAATCGGCGGCAATCTTGTTGATGATGCACTCGCCACCAGAAGGCAAGGTGCCAATCTTTTTCATCATGCTGTCATCAGTCGCGACGTGCATAACGATTTCCTCGTTGGCAACGATCTCCTCGCCGTACTTGTTGACGAGCTCCTCGTGCGTCGACGGACGATGCATGCCCGTAGCAACCAGAATGCGAACGCGCGCCTCAGGCGCAGCGGAGTGGATGTGATGCAGCAGAATAGGCATCGTCACACGCGAAGGAACGGGACGCGTATGGTCGGAGCTAATGATGACAATATCCTTCTTGCCAGCACAAAGCTCCTCGAGCGAAGGCGAGCCATAAGGGTTGGCAAGCGACTCCTCTACTAGTTCTTCCTGCGATTTCGTGGTCTTAAACTCGTTTTGATGACCTTCCATCACACCCGCGAAGTTCTTGTCCTCGAGCTCCAAATGCAACGTCTTGTGGTCAAACGGCAGTTCACATTCAAACAATGACGAGCGCCCTCTTCCTTTCAACTGACACACTAGATAAACCGTTGGAAGGATACGCCGCTCACCGAAAAACACCACCGTCCACCGACTCATTAACACAACGTTCATATTTGACCCACAACAAAACGGCCGCGATCCCAAACGGGACCGCGGCCGCTACAGTCGTAAGGCGAGAAGCGCCACATGCATCTCAATCCCAATCGATAAGACGCGAGGCGCGAAGCGCCAAACGCGCCGCCGGGACAGACCCCATCCAAAACGCGCGAAGCGCGCCATTATTCCCCCAGCAGTAATCCACCGAAGACCGGACATCGCAGGGCCCGCCATTAGTTTACTTTTAGGCACACTCCGCAGGACGCAACAAGCCCTCGCCGCACGCAGTCCGCA
>CALBUZ010000129.1 GCA_937969105.1 uncultured Collinsella sp.
AATGACGGCAATCCATTTCCGCGTTAACTTGATTTCAACTGAGTTGGCATATATAGTGTTCGCAGTAAGTAGCTTCTGCTCCACCATCGTGAATGCAAGGCCACTCAACCGAGTGGCCTTTTTATTTTGCCAAATTCTGCCGTCAGCTGCATTTTTGCAAAATTTGCAAATTGCTTTCCTGTTCAAGTTTGCCGTCAGCAGTAGTTGTCGCAAATTTTGCGACAACTACACTCCAAAAAGTTGCGCAATTACCTTCCCGGTTTTGTACAAAGTTTGTTAGCCAAACATGATGGTTTGAGCAATTCACTCCGCCAGAAATACAACTCAGGCAGTGCTCACCAACCCACACACCCTCATAAACCTGCGGCAATGTGTGCAAGACGGCACGATATCCCCCATAACCACGGCAAATTAACAATATGTTGCTCAACACGCCCCAAAACGTATGGGCCACCTGCTGTGCTAGGATAACTAACGTTACATGGGTTCAACTGTGTTCTCGGCTCCAGCAAGCCGCAAAGCACAGGGTCGATCGGCATCCGGCCGTAACGGCGGTGCTAGAAAAACCACGAGCTCCAATAGAGTAGTCATGCGTATCGCATCGAATGACTTTGTTCTTGTCTAAGTGCAAGCTGTTATTTCGAATCGATATTTCATGACAAACGTGCAGCCGTCCTTCAGCTGTTTGCGTGCGGTCCAGTTTTGTACCCGCTTGACTGGGCCGCACGCAGCTAGCTGGAGTCGCGGTCATTTTGCGATACACGTCCGCGTCTCTAGCCACTGCACTTATACATACCGTTCACGGTGGGGCAGAGCCACGTGCTTGTCTAACTGGGCTCAGGGTTTGAATATGGAGCGCCTTCGCGCACAAGCGCCCTGGCGAAGCCATACCCAAACCCCGTGAGCCACACGTAAGACAGCAATGGGGTGGTGCTCGTGTGGTATGTGATCCAGGTCATTAACGGTCGCGAAGACGTAATGCGCGAGCGCATCGAGCGTGTGGTGCCGGCTGGTGCCATGCAAGAGCTCTTTTATCCCCAATTTCAAACCGAGATCAAGGTGCACGGCGAATGGGTCAACACGACCAAGCCGCTCTTTCCCGGTTATCTTATCTGCGATACGGCAGATCCCCGCACCGTGCAACAGTATCTGCTGCGCATGGACGACTTTGCCCGGGTGCTATCCCAGGACGGTCAGTTTGTGCCACTGGCAAAAGAAGAGGTCCAGCTTATTGGCGGCTTTACGCATAGGGGAGACCGCGTAGTGCCCATGAGCGAGGCCCTAAAGGACGGCGACCAGGTCGTAGTGACGGCAGGTCCGCTGCTGGGCCACGAAGGCCTTATCAAAACCATTAACAGACGCAAGAGCACTGCTTATTTGGAGCTCGACCTGTGCGGCCGACGCGTAACTACGCGCGTTGGCCTTGCCGTGCTTTCGGCCGAGCAGCGCGTAATGCGAAACCTTAAAAAGGCGATCGCCTAGCTGCAGGCGACTGTTTTACGGGACAGGGAGGATCCCCGGGGGCGGGGACGTAGGTTTGAAGGAAATATTGTCAGAAAAAACTGAATATACAGAAGGAGCGCCAGTGGGGGCTGCGCTGGTTGCCCAGGCCATGAAGAGCGGCGACGTAAGCATGCGCTACAAGGCCATGCAATCAATTAAAGATTGGGACCGCACGCGCCTGGCCTACCGCACCGCCAAGCGCGTCTTCGACATCGTATTCAGCGGCTGCGTGCTGGCCGTCATCGCCCTGCCGAGCCTGGTGCTCGCCGCGGCAATCCGCCTGGAGAGCGAGGGCAACCCGTTCTACAGCCAGATCCGCGTGGGGCAGACCCACCGCGACGGCAGGCTGTCCACCTTCCGCATGTGGAAGTTCCGCTCCATGTACAGGGACGCCGACGAGCGCCTCGCCGAGCTCAAGGGGCAGAACGAGATCGCCGGCGCCATGTTCAAGATGAGGGACGACCCGCGCGTCACCAAGATCGGCAAGTTCATCCGCAAGCACTCCATCGACGAGTTCCCGCAGTTCCTGAACGTATTCCTGGGCCAGATGTCCGTCGTGGGCCCGCGCCCGCCTCTGCCCAACGAGGTCGCGGAGTACACCGAGTTCGACCTGCAGCGCCTGGCTGTCAAGCCCGGGATAACCGGCTGGTGGCAGGTGACTGAGCGCAACTCGACCGGCTTCGACGGCATGGTCCGCCGAGACCTGGAGTACATCGCCAAGCGCGGGCCCGTCACGGACCTCAAGATCGTCGTCCTCACGGTGATCGAGGTCATCACCGGCAAGGGTGCGTGCTAGATGCGCATCGCGATGATCGGGCACAAGAGGTACGGCTCCCGCGAGGGCGGCGTGGAGGTCGTCGTGACCGAGCTCGCCCGCCGCATGGCGGCGCTCGGCCACGAGGTCACCTGCTACGACCGCTCCGGCGCGGACGTCATGACCGGCGACGCCGCGGACGTCCGCGAGCGCACGGTCGACGGCGTGCGCGTCGTGCCGGTTAAGACAATCGACAAGAAGGGCCTCGCCGCCCTCTCGTCCTCATATTTTGCTACCAAGGCGGCTATCAAGGACCGTCCCGACGTGATCCACTACCATGCCGAGGGCCCCTGCGTGCCGCTGCCTTTGGCCAAGCGCGCGGGCATCCGAACCGTGGCCACCATCCACGGCCTGGACTGGCAGCGCGCCAAGTGGGGAAAGCTCGCCAGCACCTACATCAAGATGGGGGAGAGGACCGCCGCGACTAAGGCGGATGGTCTTATCGTGCTCTCTGAGGGCGTCAGGCGCTATTTCATGGAATCCTACGGTCGCGAGGCCGTCTTTATCCCTAATGGTGTAGATGCCAAGGAAGCCCTTTCGGCGAGCGTCATCAAAGAGAGGTGGAATCTAGAGAAGGATTCCTACCTTCTCTATCTTGGTCGTTTAGTGCCCGAGAAGCGCCCTGAGCTGCTGATCGAAGCATTCAGAGCCCTTGATACCAATAAGTGCCTGGTCATCGCTGGCGGCAGTTCCGATACCTCGGCGTACGAGAAGGAGTTGCGCGCTGCAGCCCAGGGCGACAACCGCATAGTGTTCACCGGGTTCGTCAACGGCGAGCCCTTGGAAGAGCTGTACTCCAACTGCTATGCCTACGTGCTGCCTTCCGACGTGGAGGGAATGCCCATGAGCCTGCTGGAGGCCATGGCATACGGCCGCTGCTGCGTGACGAGCGATATCCCCGAGTGCGCGGATGTCCTCGCGGGCAACGGCGTGACGTTCGAGAAGGGGAGTGCCGATTCCCTGCGGGCCGCGCTGCAAGGCCTGCTCGCGGACGCTGGCCGCGCAGGCACCCTCGGCGCCGCCGCCAAGGCACACGTCGAGAAAACCTACAACTGGGACTCCGTCGTCGAACGGACCCTTGCCGTCTACGGGGGTGAAGGCCGATGAGGATCCTTCTCGTAAACAAATTCCACTACCGCAAGGGCGGTGCGGAGACCTATTACCTCACCGTCGGATCCGAGCTGGAGCGCATGGGGCATGAGGTCGCCTATTTTTCCATGAGGCACCCTGACAACCTGCCCTGCAAGTGGGACAAGTACTTCGTGACGCAGCGCGAGTACAACAACGTCAGGAACCCGCTCCAGGCGGCGCGCGACGGCGTGGCGCTGATCTACTCGCCGGAGGCGAAGCGCAACTTCCAGGCCCTCTGCGAGGAGTTCCGCCCCGATGTCGTCCACCTCAACAACGTGCACAGGCAAATCACGCTGTCCATTCTCGACGCCCCCTACCTGAGGGAGAACAAGGTCCCGGTTTTCTACACGGCCCACGACTACGTGACCGTCTGCCCCGGCTACCTCATGCTCGACGGCGACGGGCGCGTCTGCGACGCGTGCCTCGAGGACGGACGCTACCGCCACTGCATCGAGCGCCGTTGCTTAAAGGGCTCGCGTGCGAAGAGCGCGCTGGCGGCGATGGAGGCCTCTTTCAACAGGGCCCATAAGTCCAACCAACGGATTGACAGGGTCATCGCTCCCTCCAGGTTCATGCGCTCCAAGCTCGTCGAGGGCGGCTGGCCCGAGGGTAAGGTCGTCTTTCTTCAGAACTTTGCCGACGAGGCAATCCTCGAGCGTGCCTCGAATGTAGGTAAGGATTTGACTGATAGAGAAAACCCCTACCTCCTGTTCTTTGGGCGGCTCTCCGTGGAGAAGGGCGTCGACACGCTGTTGAGGGCCTTCGATGCCGCCTTGCCAAGCCTTCCGCAGAATATGCGCTTGGTTGTAGTCGGCGACGGCCCCGATGCCGGCGAGTTCAAGAAACTCGCGTCTTCGCTGAGCTGTGCGTCGCGCATCGAGTTCGTCGGCTATCAGACAGGCGAGGCGCTGCAAACGTATGTCGAGAGGGCGTCTCTCGCCATCTCGAGTTCGAGATGTCGAGAGAACATGCCGTACTCGATTGTGGAGGCTTTCGCTGCAGGCACGCCTGTCATCGGCACAAATATTGGCGGAATCCCTGAGTTGGTTGATGAGGGGAAAACGGGATTCATTTGCGAGCCCGGGGATGTCCCGTCGATGGCGGATGCCATCTCGCGCGGTACGAGCGCGTTCTTGGATCGGTCCGCTTATTCGATGCTGCAGCGCAACTGCCGCTCCTACGTCATGGAAAACTGCTCGCGTGAGAAGTTTATGAGCGATCTCGTGAACCTATATAAGGAGTCAATCGATGGCTAACGGCCATAACAACATTAAGAGGATTGTGCATCGCTCCTGCGAGGAGATCGGCGCCACATTCCGAATCGCCAGAGCCACCTCGTGGCCCGAGGCAATCAATACGTTTCGGGCGAAGCTCGATATCCAGGTCATGAGTCGTAACGGGTATAAG
>CALBUZ010000130.1 GCA_937969105.1 uncultured Collinsella sp.
GCCACGTCGGGAACTTGCCGGCGTAGTGCTCGGTGAGGATGCCGATGAAGCGCTCGATGGAGCCGAAGCACACGCGGTGCAGCATGATGGGGCGCTTCTTGGAGCCGTCGGCGTCAACGTACTCGAGGTTGAAGTTCAGCGGCATCTGGAAGTCGAGCTGGACGGTGCCGCACTGCCAGGTGCGGCCGAGCGAGTCCTCCAGGTGGAAGTCGATCTTGGGGCCGTAGAAGGCGCCGTCGCCCTCGTTGACCTCGTAGTCCATGCCCAGCTGCTCCAGAGCGGTGCGCAGGCCCTCCTCGGCGCGAGCCCAGTCCTCGTCCGAACCCATGGAATCCTCGGGGCGGGTGGAAAGCTCAACGTGATACTTAAAGCCAAACTTCTGGTACACGGAGTCGATGAGGTTGACCACACCCACGATCTCGTCGGTCAGCTGGTCGGGACGCACAAACAGGTGGGCGTCGTCCTGGTTAAAGCAGCGCACGCGGAACAGGCCGTGCAGGGCGCCGCGCAGCTCGTGGCGGTGCACCAGGCCAATCTCGCCGGCGCGAATGGGCAGCTCGCGATAGGAGTGCGGCTTGGAGGCGTACACCAGCACGCCGCCCGGGCAGTTCATGGGCTTAATGCAGTACTCTTCGTCGTCAATGACGGTGGAGTACATGTTGTCCTTGTAGTGGTCCCAGTGGCCCGAGGTCTTCCACAGCTGCTTGTTCATGATGAGCGGCGTGGAGATCTCCACGTAGCCGGCCTTGTGGTGGATCTCGCGCCAGTAGTCCAGCAGCGTGTTCTTAAGGATCATGCCGTTAGGCAGGAAGAACGGGAAGCCGGGGGCCTCGTCGCGCATCATAAAGAGGTCCATCTCGCGGCCGATCTTGCGGTGGTCGCGCTTCTTGGCCTCCTCCAGCATGTGCATGTGCTCGTCGAGCTCTTCCTTGGTGGCAAAGGCGACGCCGTTGATGCGAGTGAGCATCTTGTTGTCCTTGTCGCCCTTCCAGTAGGCGCCCGAGACGCCGGTGAGCTTAAAGGCCTTCAGCGCCTTGGTGTAGCAGATGTGGGGGCCGACGCACATGTCGATGTAGTCGCCCTGCTGGTAGAAGGTGATGCGGGCGTCGTCGTCCAGGTCGCCGATGTGCTCGACCTTGTACTTCTCGCCGCGCTCCTCCATAAGGGCGATGGCCTCGGCGCGGGGCTTCTCGTACACGGAGAACTTGAGGTTCTCCTTGACGATCTTCTTCATCTCGGCCTCGATCGCGGGGAAATCGTCCTCGCTGATCTTGACGCCCTCGGGCAGGTCGACGTCGTAGTAAAAACCGTTGTCGGTCGCGGGGCCGTAGGCAAAGTCGGCCTCGGGATAGAGACGCTTGATGGCCTGCGCCATGATGTGCGCGGCGGAGTGGCGGATGACGTGCGTGACCTCGTCCTGCGGGAGCTCGGCCACCGAACCGTCATTGTAGAGTGCCTTCATGGGTATGTTTTCTCCTCTCGGATGCCTGATGCAAGTGCGTGCGATGCGCTCGGCGTTTTTGACTTGCATCATTATAGGCAGGTTGCCTTGGTATACAAGCGCCCGCCGCACCTTAATGGCACGGCGGGCGATTTTCTACGCATGCTTCATCGTGTGAGGGCGGGGTGCGCGTGCTTGCGGCGCGCGTGCGGCTTGCGTGTGGCGCGCTGTGCCCGCGGCTTACGGCCGGCCCGGCGATGGATGCGTTACTGGATGCGAGTTCGGCAGTAGGGGCAGACCTTCCAGTGCGCGTCGAGCGGGCGATGGCAGCTGGGGCACACGTTGCGAACCTGGGTATCGCACACCGGGCAGACAACAAAGTCCTTCTCGATGGGGGCACCGCACTGCGGGCAGGTGCCGTACTGGGCAAGCTGGCGCTCGCGCAGGGCCATGTCCAGCTCCTGCTCCTCGCGGTCGGCCGCGTAGGAGTGCGGGCGCAGGACCAGGTAGGCGATGAGGCCCACGAACGGGATCAGGGCGATGATGCCCCATGCCACGTAGGCGCTGGCGCCGCGGCGGCGAGCGTCGATGAACACATAGACGACCGACAGCACGTACAGGGCGATGATAAAGCCAACAAAGGCATAGATGACGCCCATAAGCTGCGGCGACATGAGCTCAGAGATGTACTTGGACATTGAGGTGTACCTTTCGGAATATTTACAGTCCGGTCAAGTTTACCACGGGGTTTGTTTATATGGGACCACGGCTGGGTACGGGGCTGGCGCGGACACAAACATCTCAATCTGTAACAGGTGGGAGCGGAATCCGGGTCTAGATGTTACAGATCGAGACACAGGGGTCCCTCCCCGATCTCAATCTCGATCTGTAACATCTTGACTCCAAAATCAGTTCTTACTGTTACGGATCGAGACATTCAAAATCCGCCGGAAGGTTTGTCTTGATCTGTAACATCTAGAACCCAAATCATCAGCTAACTGTTACAGATCAAGACAAAGAAAACCGTCCAGACCGAATGTCTCAATCTGTAACAGTTACTCGGCAAAAACAGTCCCAGATGTTACAGATTTAGACAAACCATTCTCTCCCCGACTTAAATCTCAATCTGTAACATCTAGAACCCAGTTCTTCTGCTTACTGTTACAGAACGAGACAAACTTCTGACACCAGGGACGACAGACGAGGTCACCGATGGTCCCGAGTCTCCCCTCGCCTGCCGTTGGCGGGTGTTGCGGGGCTGTTCGCCGCATTGCCGCTGCGCTGGGGGCGTGCAGACCGTAGGATAGTCCTATTGACAGCCTGTCAACTCGTCTGGGAGGCACCGTGGCAGAAACGTTTGATATCGCAATTGTGGGCGCGGGCATCACGGGATGCGCCATCGCGCGGCAGCTCGCGCGCTATGACCTGTCCATTTGCGTGGTCGAGTCGGCCAACGATGTCGCCCTGGGCGCGTCGAAGGCCAACGGCGGCTTGGTGCACGCCGGCTACGATCCGGTGCCGGGCACCGTAAAGGCTCAGGTCAACGCCCGTGGTTGCGAGCTGTATGACACCTGGGCCAAGGAGCTGGGATTTTTGTTTTGCCGAGCCGGTTCGATGGTGCTGGGGTTTAACGACGAAGACCGCGCGCACCTGGAGAAGCTGCGTCAGAATGGCCTGGCCAACGGCGTGCCCGAGCTGGCGATCATTGGCCCCGACCGCATCCACGAGCTGGAGCCGCGCGCGAGCGCCGAGGCGACGTGCGCGTTGTGGTGCCCCTCGACCGGCTTTGTCGATCCGTTTGAGGTCGCCATCGCCGCGCTGGAAAACGCCGTCGCCAACGGCGTGACGTTTATGCGCTCCGCACCGGTGGAGGCGATTGAGGTTGCCAGCTCGCACGGCGAGGGCGTTGCTGCCGACGGCAAGGGCCGCGCGCGCTTTACGCTGGTGACGCCCGCCGGCAATGTGCGCTGCCGTTACCTGATTAACGCCGCGGGCAACGGCGCCGCGGACATCTCGCACATGGCAGGCGCCGAGGAGTTCCGGATGGTCTGGCGACAGGGCAACATCGTAGTGCTGGACAAGGAGCCGCGTGCGCTCATGCCGCTCTACCCCGTTCCCACGCCGGTGTCCAAGGGCGTCATCGTGACGGGCACCGTACATGGCAACACCGTGGTTACCGCGACGGCCGCCGTGCGCGAACCGGGCGACACGCAAACCTATGCGAGCGATGTCGACGCGCTGCTGAGCGGAGCGCGCAAGCTGGTGCCCGACCTGGACACGCGCCGCGTGGTACGTACGTTTGCCGGCGGACGCCCTGTCATTCAGGGGACCAACGACTTCTTTATTGGGCAGTCCGCCGTAGTGCCGGGGCTGTTCCAGGCGGCGGGCATTCAGTCGCCAGGAGTGGCGAGCGCGCCGGCCATTGCCGAGCGCATGGAGCACGTGATGCGCGAGGCGGGCGTTGCTTTACGCGAGCGGGCCGATTGGGATCCGATTCGTCGCGCGCCGGACGACTTCGACCGTGCGCCGCTTGCACGCAAGGAAGAGCTCATTGAGTCCGACCCCGCATGGGGGCAGATCGTCTGCCGCTGCGAGACAGTGCCCGAGGCCGAGATTGTTGCCGCGATTCGACGCCGTCCGGGTGCGGTTTCGGTCGAGGGCGTCAAACGCCGCTGCCGCGCGGGCATGGGCCGCTGCCAGAGCGGCTTTTGCCAGAGCCGCGTGGTGGCGATTCTGGCCCGCGAGCTGGGGTGTGACCCCGGCGAGGTGCTGCTGGAGGACACTGGCTCGTGGCTCGTTGAAGGACCTTTGAAGGGGGGTGCGCTAGGATGGCGAGCTTTGAAGTGAATGCCACGATCGCGGCGGACGGCGCCGACGAGGCAGTGCCAACACAGGCGTTCGACGTGATCGTCATCGGAGGCGGCCCCGCCGGCATGGCGGCCGCACTTGCCGCGCATAAGGCCGGCGCGCGCGTAGCCATCGTGGAGCGTGAGCAACACTTGGGCGGCATCCTGCGCCAGTGCATTCACCCCGGCTTTGGGCTGTCACACTTTAAGCAGGAGCTCACCGGCCCCGAGTATGCGCAGCGCTTTATCGACCAGGTGCGCGCGACCGACATTGCGCTGTTCTTGGACAGCATGGTGCTTGGGATTGATTCGGGCGAGTCCACGGAAGACGCCACACTCCACACCGTCACGCTCATGAATCCCTCCGGTATGCTGCAGATCACCGGGCGTGCGGTCGTCCTTGCCATGGGTTGCCGCGAGCGCACCCGCAGCGAGATCAAGATTCCCGGCAACCGACCCGCCGGCGTGTTTACGGCCGGCCTAGCGCAGCGATACATCAATATCGAAAATCTCAAGCCCGGCTCGCACGCCGTCATTTTGGGCTCGGGCGACATCGGGCT
>CALBUZ010000131.1 GCA_937969105.1 uncultured Collinsella sp.
CCAGGCGAGCGAGCTTAAAATCCGCACCGTAGAACCCACGGCTCTCGTAATACATCTTGGCAAAAATGCGCGCAACCGCGCTGCCATCCTTATTGAGAGGGCTTTTGATGCCCATATTAAAGAGGATAGCGTCGGTCGTCACGCCCGCCGCGCGCTTTGCTTTGTCGGCAAGTTCGTCATCTTCAAAACGCGGGGCAATATACTCAATCGCAGTTTTACCCGCCGCCTCACGGTTTGTGAACAGGTAGCTGAGCATCTTGAGAAAGTGAGATTTACCCGAGCCAAACGAACCGCTAATCCACACGCCGATTTTATCCGTCGTATCATCGAGAGCCCGGTCATACGCATCGAAAAGCGTCTTGAAATGGCGGCGAAGCTCGTCGGTCACAACGTATTCGTTCAGCTCTTGCCTGACACTGCCGTCATCCTCCTGATCGACCTTAATAACACCGTTAATGTTTCGGTCGATGTCGTGCTCAAACATATCTTTGATCTTCATGGGAATGCCTTTCGATGACCGGAAACGTTTTTAGAGTTGGTTAAACGCGCGATAGTAGTTGCCGTCGGCAATCGTGCCAAACAGCTTTAACTGCTGCCCGTCATAGGTGCCGGGATAAAACAAAACGACGGGGATATCGGAAAATACCGGCTGAATAGACTCGAGAATGATGTGGGCACGCATGAACGGGTAAATCTTGCCGACGCCCGTGATAATCAGGACGTCGCGCCCGCGCTTCGGCTCGCCGTACCTCTCGATAAAGCTGCCGTGAATGAACTCGAGGTACTTCTCGGGCCCCATTCGGCTCTGCATGCGTTGCAAGAAGTGATCGCTGCCTCGTTTTTCCTCAAGGGCGCTCATCTTTTCTAAGATGCCGCGTTTTTCGCAAATGCCGATAAATACGCTCCACAGATCAAACGAGACAATGTTAGGGGCGTCGATTTTTGCCTGGCGCTCGCGTTCGTTATCATCCACTAGCTGCTGAGTCAGAGCGCGCACCTGGTCTTCTTGCCTAGCTGCATATGGATAGATGTAAAGTGGAACCTCGCCACCCAAGCCACGACAATTCAAAAACTCGGGGTCGTGGAATTTGGAACGAATGAGCTCAAAGCTCATATCGATTGAAGGCAACTCGGTTGCTGTCATCTCGCACCCCTATTCCGTTATGCCAAAGGCGGGCAGAACCGCAGCATCGTCGTTGGCCCGAACGCAACGCTCGAGCTCAAAATCGAGCAATGGCGGACGAAGGGCTTCGGTTTTGCGGCTATACAATCCAGCGCCCTCTATACAGTTGACGAGGACTTGGCGCACTTTATTGCACGTAGCATCCGACCACGTTGCAAC
>CALBUZ010000132.1 GCA_937969105.1 uncultured Collinsella sp.
GAGCTGCTCGGCAACTCCGATGTGATCAAGCGCACCCTGGAGCGCGACACCGCCCTCACCCGCGAGGACGCCCTCATCGAGATCTACCGTCGCCTGCGCCCGGGCGAGCCTCCCACTGTGGACGCTTCCCGCAGCCTGCTCGAGGGCCTGCTCTTCAACCCGCAGCGCTACGATCTGGCCCGCGTCGGTCGTTACAAGGTCAACAAGAAGCTCAACCTCACCACCGAGGAAGAGGTCACGGTGCTCACCGACGAGGATATCGTCGCGACGCTGCGCTACCTCCTGTCCCTCGCTGCCGGCGAGCAGGGCTTCAAGGTCGACGATATCGACCACTTCGGCAACCGCCGCATCCGTACCGTCGGCGAGCTCGTCGCCAACCAGTTCCGTATCGGCATGAGCCGTATGGAGCGCGTCGTCCGTGAGCGCATGAGCTCCCAGGACATCGACGAGATCACCCCGCAGTCGCTCATCAACATCCGCCCGATCGTGGCCTCCATCAAGGAGTTCTTCGGTTCCTCGCAGCTCTCGCAGTTCATGGACCAGGCGAACCCCCTGACCGGTCTGACCCACAAGCGCCGTCTGTCCGCACTCGGCCCTGGCGGTCTTGCCGGCCACAAGTCCGGCTCCAGCCGCCGCACCAACGTGCCGACGGCCGTCCGCGACGTTCACAACTCGCACTACAGCCGCATGTGCCCGATCGAGACCCCCGAAGGCCCCAACATCGGCCTGATCGGCTCGCTCGCCCTCTACGCCCGCGTCAACGAGTACGGCTTCATCGAGGCCCCGTTCCGTCGCGTCGAGAACGGCGTTGCCACCGACCAGATCGACTGGATGACCGCTGACGAGGAAGAGAAGCACGTCATCGCGCCGGCCAACACGCCGCTCGATCCCAAGACCAACGAGTTCATCACGACCGATGCCGAGGGCAAGATCGTCCGTCCGCACACCGTGATCGCCCGTACCCGCGACTTCGACGGCTCCTTCGGCGCTCCCGCCGACGTGCCCGTCGAGGACGTCGACTACATGGACGTCTCGCCGCGTCAGATGCTCTCCGTCGCAGCCACGCTGATCCCGTTCCTGGAGCACGACGACGCCAAGCGTACGCTGATGGGCGCTAACATGCAGCGTCAGGCCGTGCCGCTGGTTCACCCCGCCGCTCCCTATGTCGGTACCGGCATGGAGCGTCGCGCCGCTCTGGACTCCGGCGAAGTCACCCTGGCCAAGAACGCCGGCGAGGTCATCTTTGCCGACGCCGCCAAGATTATCGTCAAGCATGCCGGCGGCATGGACGAGTATCACCTGGCCAAGTACCAGCGCTCCAACCAGTCCACCTGCATCAACCACCGTCCGCTCGTGCGCGTCGGTGACACCGTTGAGCAGGGCGAGCCTCTGGCCGACGGTCCTTCGACCGATCACGGCGAGCTCGCACTGGGCCAGAACCTCACCGTGGCCTACATGCCGTGGGAAGGCTTCAACTACGAGGACGGTATCGTCGTGTCCGAGCGCCTGGTGGCCGAGGACCTGCTGACGACCATCAACATCACCCGTCACGAGATCGACGCCCGCGACACCAAGCTCGGTCCCGAGGAGATCACCCGCGAGATCCCGAACCTCTCCGAGGACATGCTTGCCAACCTCGACGAGGACGGCATCATCCGCATCGGCGCTGAGGTCGGCCCTGGTGACATCCTGGTCGGCAAGGTCACGCCTAAGGGCGAGAGCGCTCTGACTGCAGAGGAGCGCCTGCTGCGCGCCATCTTCGGTGCCAAGGCCCACGACGTCCGCGACACCTCCCTTAAGATGCCTCACGGCGCTTATGGCCGCGTCATCGACGTCGTCCGCTTTAGCCGCGAGAACGGCGACGACCTGGCTCCCGGCGTCAACGAGCAGGTGCGCGTCTACGTCGCCCAGCGTCGTAAGATTCAGCAGGGCGATAAGATCGCCGGCCGCCACGGCAACAAGGGTGTTATTTGTAACGTTCTGCCGGTCGAGGACATGCCCTACATGGCTGACGGTACCCCGATCGACGTTATCCTCAACCCGCTGGGCGTTCCTTCGCGTATGAACGTCGGCCAGCTGCTCGAGTGCCACCTTGGCTGGGCTGCTGCCTGCGGTTGGGATACCGAGCAGGCCGACTCCGACAAGTACGTCCCCGGTCCGTTCTTCACCGCGACGCCCGTCTTCGACGGCGCCAAGGAGGATGAGATCGCCGAGGTCATCCGTCGCGCCAACAAGAACATGCTCAACAAGGCCACCGCTGCCTTTGGCGATCACATGCGCCCCGAGTTCGTCACCCAGCTTGACGAGCGCGGCAAGACCCGCCTGTTCGACGGCCGCACCGGCGAGGAGTTCCGCGAGCCCATTACCGTGGGTACGTCCTACATCCTCAAGCTCGGCCACATGGTCGACGACAAGATCCACGCTCGTTCGACCGGCCCTTACAGCCTGGTTACCCAGCAGCCTCTGGGCGGCAAGGCCCAGTTCGGCGGCCAGCGCTTCGGCGAGATGGAAGTTTGGGCACTGTACGCTTACGGTGCTTCCAACGTCCTGCAGGAGATCCTGACCGTCAAGTCCGACGATACCGTGGGCCGCGTCAAGACCTACGAGTCCATCGTCAAGGGCGAGAACGTCCCGGTCCCGGGTATCCCCGAGTCCTTCAAGGTTCTCGTCAAGGAGATTCGCTCCCTCGCACTGGACATCGAGCCCATGCACGATGCCGACGAGGACGCCTCCGCCCCTGTGACCGCCGAGGAGACCTCTGCTCTCGACGACCTGGCTGCGCTCGCCGGCGTTGACGCCGACGTCGAGGCCGAGGATGCCGAGACCGCCGAGGCGCCCGAGGCTGTCGCCGCCACGACCACTGATAAGGAGTAGTTGACTGTGGCAGATTTCGAAGCTACTGATTTTGACTCGGTAAAGATCTCCCTTGCCTCCGCCGACCAGATCCGTTCCTGGTCGCACGGTGAGGTCAAGAAGCCGGAGACCATCAATTACCGTACCCTCAAGCCCGAGAAGGACGGCCTGTTCTGCGAGAAGATCTTCGGTCCCGCCAAGGACTGGGAGTGCTCCTGCGGCAAGTACAAGGGCATCCGCTTTAAGGGCATCGTCTGCGAGCGCTGCGGCGTCGAGGTCACCTCGGCCAAGGTGCGTCGCGACCGCATGGGCCACATCGAGCTCGCCGCTCCCGTGTCCCACATCTGGTACTTCAAGAGCCCCACGAGCTTCCCGATGAGCCGTATGCTCGACATCAAGTCCAAGGACCTCGAGAAGGTTCTGTACTTTGCCAGCTACATCATCACCGAGGTCGACTACGAGGCTCGCGAGGCCGACGCCGACGACCTGCGCGAGGAGCTCGCCGCCGATCTGGAAGAGATCGATGCCGAGTGCGCCCGCCAGATCGAGTCACTCAAGGAGCAGGGCAACCCCGAGAACTTTGACGAGTTCTCCGACGAGGAGCCGCTGACCCCCGAGGAGATCGCCTCTGGCATCGTCGACATCGAGGAAGAGTGCAAGGACGAGAAGCAGCTCCGCACGGACGCCTTCAACGCCTTCATGAAGCTCAGCGAGCGCGACCTCATTTCCGATGAGCCGCTGTTCCGCGAGATGACCCGTTACTACTCCATGTACTTCAAGGGTGGCATGGGTGCCGAGGCCGTCCGCGACCTGCTCGCTGCCATCGACCTCCCCTCCGAGGCCGAGAAGCTCAAGGCCATCATCGCCGACGAGGACTCCCAGAAGCAGAAGCGCGAGAAGGCCGTTAAGCGCCTCGAGGTCGTTGACGCCTTCCTGAAGGGCGGCAACAGCCCCGCGAACATGATTCTGGACGTCATTCCGGTCATTCCGCCCGATCTGCGCCCGATGGTCCAGCTCGACGGTGGCCGCTTCGCCGCGTCCGACCTCAACGACCTGTACCGTCGCGTGATCAACCGTAACAACCGACTCAAGCGCCTGCTCGACCTGGATGCCCCTGCGATCATCGTGAACAACGAGAAGCGCATGCTCCAGGAGTCCGTGGACGCCCTGTTCGACAACGGCCGTCGTGGTCGCCCGGTCTCTGGCCGTGGCGGTCGCCCGCTCAAGTCGCTCGCCGAGGCCCTCAAGGGCAAGCAGGGTCGTTTCCGTCAGAACCTGCTGGGCAAGCGTGTCGACTACTCCGGCCGTTCGGTAATCGTTACCGACCCCAAGCTGCTGCTGCACCAGTGCGGTCTGCCCAAGACCATGGCGCTGGAGCTCTTCAAGCCGTTCGTCATGAAGCGTCTGGTCGAGCTCGGCAAGGTCGAGAACATCAAGGGCGCCAAGCGCGCTATCGACCGCGGTGCCACCTTTGTGTGGGACATCCTCGAAGAGGTCATCGACGGCCGCGTCGTGCTGCTCAACCGCGCACCGACCCTGCACCGTCTGTCCATCCAGGCCTTTGAGCCGGTGCTAGTCGAGGGCAAGGCTATCCACCTGCACCCGCTGGTCTGCTCGCCCTTCAACGCCGACTTCGACGGCGACCAGATGTCTGTCCACGTGCCGCTGTCCAGCCAGGCTCAGGCCGAGGCTCGCGTGCTTATGCTCTCTGCGAACAACCTGCGCTCGCCGGCATCCGGCAAGCCGGTCAACATTCCTTCGCAGGACATGATCATCGGTGTGTACTACCTCACCCAGGTTCGCGAGGGTCTGCCGGGCGAGAACCACGTGTTCTCGAGCTTCGACGACGCACTGCACGCCTATGACTGCCGCTCCGAGGTCGACATGCAGGCCAAGATCCAGGTCCGCGTGTCCGCTGCCGATGCCAACGTCATCAACGAGGACGGCACCCGTATCTTCCGCGTCAAGAACGGCAAGAACGAGTTTGTCGACTACGACGTCACCGGCAACAAGACCGCGCGCTTCGAGACCTCTATCGGCCGCATCATCTTCAACCGCCAGTGCCTGCCCGAAGACTACGAGTTCATGAACTACAAGATGGTCAAGGGCGATGTGGCCAAGCTGGTTGCCGACTGCTGCGATCGTTACCCCGAGGCCAAGGTCGGCCCGATTCTCGACGCCATCAAGTACTCCGGCTTCCACTACGCTACCCGCGCCGGCCTCACCATCTCGGTGTGGGATGCTCTCATCCCTGCCGAGAAGCAGGAGCTGCTCGACCGCGCCCAGGCCAACGTCGACCAGATCAACGAGTACTTCGAGGAGGGCTTCATCAACGAGACGGAGCGCCACATCGAAGTCGTTAACGAGTGGACCGCTTGTACCGATAAGGTCGCAGCGCTCATGCTCGACATGTTCGACGAGGAGAACCCGCTGTACATGATGGCCGACTCCGGCGCCCGTGGTTCTAAGACCCAGCTGCGTCAGCTCGGCGGCATGCGTGGCCTGATGGCGGACATGTCCGGCGAGACGATCGACCTTCCCATTAAGGCGAACTTCCGCGAGGGCCTGCTGCCGCTCGAGTACTTCATTTCGACCTACGGCGCCCGTAAGGGCCTGGTCGATACCGCATCCCACACCTCGGACTCTGGTTACCTGACCCGTCGTCTGGTCGACGTGGCCCAGGACGTCATCGTCCGCGAGGAGGACTGCGGTACGCACGAGGGCGTTACCTACAACCTCATCATCCCCGGCACCACCGACCTCAACACCGACCTCGTCGGCCGTTGCTTCATCGAGGACGTCGTGGCTCCCGATGGCACCGTGCTCTTTGAGCAGGATGGCTACATCGAGAAGGTCGCCGACATCCAGAAGATGGTCGATGCGGGCCTTAAGAAGGTCAAGCTTCGCGCGCTGCTCACCTGCCGCTCCAAGTACGGCGTGTGCCAGAAGTGCTACGGCTGGGATCTTTCCACTCGTCGTCCGGTCGCCATCGGTACCGCGGTCGGCATTATTGCCGCCCAGTCCATCGGCGAGCCCGGTACGCAGCTTACGATGCGTACCATTCACTCCGGCGGCGTCGCTGGCGTCGACGATATTACGCAGGGTCTGCCTACGGTCAGCCGTATGTTCGATATCGTGGGCAACGTCAACGAGAAGATTCTGGGTCGCGAGGCCGAGCTGGCTCCGTACTCCGGTCACCTCTCGATTAAGCCCGAGAAGTCCGAGTACGTGCTGACGCTCACCGACTCCGAGGATCACACCCGTGTCCTCGACGAGCGTCGCGTCCCCGCTTCGGTGCGCTTTATGCCCGAGATCGAGGACGGCTGCGAGGTTCGCGCCGGCGACCAGATCACCAAGGGCTTCGTCAACTTCCGCAACCTGCGCAAGCTGACCGACATCGAGTCGACGATGCACACCTTCGTCGAGAGCGTCAAGGACGTCTACACCAGCCAGGGCGTCGACCTGAACGACAAGCACATCGAGGTGCTCGCACGTCAGATGCTGCGTCGCGTTCAGATCACCAACCCCGGTGACTCCAAGTACCTGCTTGGTCAGTACGTCGACCGCTACGAGTTCGCCGACGAGGTCGAGCGCGTTGCCCGTCTGGGCGGTCAGGCTCCCGTGGCCGAGCCCGTCATCCTGGGTACGCTCAAGGTCGCGTCCAACATCGACTCCTGGCTGTCGAGCGCTTCGTTCATCCGTACCGCCGGCGTCCTTACCGAGGCTGCCATCGAGGGCAAGGTCGACCACCTGCTCGACCTTAAGTCCAACGTCATCGTCGGTAAGAAGATCCCGGCCGGTACCGGCCTCAAGCCGTACGCCAACGCCAAGCTGACGTATCGCACGGCCGACGGCTATGTCGACATCGACGGCCCGGCTTCGCCCAACGCCAAGTCGCTGCCCGAGTGGGCTCCTGTGGAGCTCAAGGACCTGGACGAGCAGCTCCCGCAGCAGCTCGACTGGGCCGGCTACGACGAGTTCGGTGGTGCTGACGGTTCGTTCACCCGCAACGGCCACACCATCTCCGCCGAGAAGGCTCGTCTGTACCTGTTCGACGACCTGGGCGTGTCGCAGCGCTGGACCAACAAGTTCAGCGAGGTTGGTATCGAGACGGTCGGCGACCTGGTCGGCAAGTCCGAGGAGGATCTGCTGCGCATCGATGGCATCGGTGCCAAGGCGATCGAGGAGCTCCGTGACGGCCTTGAGGCCCACGACCTGCTCTACATCCTCGAGAACAACGACGACGTTGCCGACGAGGAAGACCTCTCGCAGCTGCTGCAGATGGTCTTTAGCCCCGACGGTCCGGACGATATCCTGCTGGGTACCTCCGCTCCGACGCATCACGCCGACGCCGACGAGGAGCTCCTGGGCGCCCCGATCGACGACAAGAAGGCTCCCGCCAACGGCGCGATCAACGAGGACATGGCTTCCCTCGACGAACTGCTCAACCAGCTCGTGGACACCGACGACGCCGAAGAGGCCAAGGACAACGACGAGGAGTAATTTCCTAGTACGTTAACCGTCCTTCCAAAGACCCGTTTCCCAACAGGGAAGCGGGTCTTTTTTGGTGAGGAACGTTGCCCCGACGAGCACGTCGGATTCCCGGAACGGGCCGCCCGCTGTTTAAGTTTGTCGCGAGTTCCGCACGCAAAGGAAAGCACTTAATGTGCTTTCCGTCTTGCGCAGGACTGTAGAGCAGCAAACTTAA
>CALBUZ010000133.1 GCA_937969105.1 uncultured Collinsella sp.
TCTTCAACGTGCTCGGCGGCGTGACGTGGTCGACGCTCTTTACGCTGCTGGGCTACTTCTTTGGCGGTATCTCCTTTGTGCAGGAGCACTTTGAGCTGCTGATTATCGGCATCGTCGCCGTGTCAATCATCCCGACCGTGGTCGGTCTGGTTAAGGCTAAGCTCGGTAAAAAGAACGCCTAGTCCGAGCTTGTTTTCGGACGTTAATTCCAAGGCCCGTCATCGGATTCGATGGCGGGCCTTTTGTGTTGGAGGCAAATGAAAATACTTTACTTAGTTAAAGAAAAGCGTTTTATCCAAGGCGTGCGGGGAGTACAATCACCTGCATGCGAATCGACGCGCCATCGGCTTTGATGCTGCCCGCGTGTTCTGCCCGGCTCTACGCTTCCGGGTATGCGACGTTGCGACGCGGCCGGCTTCGGTCCTTGCGTGCGGGTTCGCGAGTATGCAACCGTGTATGTAAGGAGCGACATATGACTGTCGAGAAGAAGGATATCGATTGGGGTAGCCTCGGCTTTGGCTACATGAAGACCGATTACAGCTACGAGGCTCATTGGAAGGATGGCGAGTGGGACGAGGGCGGCCTGACCACCGACCACACCCTGCATGTCTCCGAGTGCGGCGGCATCTTCCACTACTGCCAGGAGGTCTTTGAGGGCCTGAAGGCCTACACCGCCGAGGACGGCAGCATCGTCTGCTTCCGTCCCGACATGAACGCCGAGCGCATGTACAACTCTGCCCAGCGCCTCGAGATGCCCCCGTTCCCCAAGGACAAGTTTGTCGAGGCCGTCAAGCAGGTCGTTTCTGCCAACGCCGCATGGGTTCCGCCCTTCGGCTCTGGCGCAACCCTGTATGTGCGTCCGTTTATGATCGGCTCCGGTGACGTAATCGGCGTGGCTCCCGCTCCTGAGTACACGTTCCGCATTCTCGTGACCCCGGTCGGTCCGTACTTTAAGGGTGGCCTCAAGCCCGTCAAGCTGCGCGTTTCCGAGTACGACCGCGCCGCACCGCACGGCACCGGTAACATCAAGGCCGGCCTCAACTACGCCATGTCCCTTAAGCCCACGATGGAGGCTCACCGCGAGGGCTATGCCGAGAACCTGTATCTCGACTCCGAGTCCCGCACCTATGTCGAGGAGACCGGTGGCGCCAACGTCCTGTTCGTGAAGGAGGACGGCACGCTTGTCGTCCCGCAGTCGCACACCGACTCCATCCTGCCCTCCATCACCCGCCGTTCGCTCGTTCAGGTTGCTCAGGACCTGGGCATGACCGTCGACCAGCGTCCCGTCGAGTGGGCCGAGGTCAAGGCCGGCACCTTTGTTGAGTGCGGTTTGTGCGGCACCGCTGCCGTTATCTCCCCGGTCGGCGAGATCGACAACAAGGTCTACGGTGCCGACGAGACTGTGACCTTCCCGGCTGGCTACACCGAGATCGGTCCTGTGATGAAGAAGCTCCGCGAGACCCTGACGGGCATCCAGTCTGGTGCTGTTGAGGATAAGCACAACTGGGTTTACACCGTCGCGTAAGCTGTCTTGTATGTCCGGCCCGAGGGCGACCTTCCTTTCCGGCGCGTCCTCGGACATGAAAGAACCCCCGCTGCGCACTACGTGCGGCGGGGGTTCTTTCGTCCTGCGGAGTGCGCCGGAAAGGAAGGTCACCCCCGGGCCTGTGTTACCTCGGCGCAGCCGTTACGGGCAATATAGATCTGAATAGAGATGGTGCGCGGCTTTTTGCCGCGCTTTTGTTTTGGTTCGCGCCATGTGGGGGTGGTGGCGACGTGCATTTTTGCGAGTATTCTGCAATCGAAGACCCCTGCATACCGGCCTCGGGCGAAAAATCGGGATTTCTCGATGTTTTCTACGAATGATGGGCGGGGTTATGGGCTGACAGCGTTTGATTTGCAGGGATATTCGCGGTCTTTGGCATTTATCGTGGCGCCCGAAGCCCTTGGTTATGTTGAATACTCCCAAAAATGCACGGCGCCTTGAGGGGGACCTTCGCGACAAAGGAAACCGCCCCGCCGAAGTATGCATTCGACGGGGCGGTTTATGCATATACCCGATTAAGGATACGCTGCGGATCTGTTAGAACTTGACGGTCGGTGCCTGGCGGGCAGCTTCGGCGGCCTCGAAGCCCTGGCGCTCCTTAAACTGGAAGATGCCGGCAAAGATGACGGCCGGGAAGGTCTGGATGGCGTTGTTGTAGCTAAGCACGCAGTCGTTGTAGCTCTGACGCGCGTAGCTCACCTTGTTCTCGGTGTCCTCGAGCGTGGCTTGGAGCTGCGTAAAGTTGGTGTTCGCCTTAAGATCGGGGTAAGCCTCGGCCACGGCGAAGAGCTGGCGCAGCGCACCGGTCAGCACGTTGTCCGCTTCCATCTTGGCCTCGGGTGTGGTGGCACTCACGGCGGCGTTGCGCGCGTTGACCACGGCGGCAAGCGTGTCCTGCTCGTGTTTGGCGTAGCCCTTGACGGTCTCGACCAGGTTAGGGATCAGGTCGTTGCGGCGCTGCAGCTGCGTGTCGATGTTCTGCCAGGCGTTATCAATGCGATTGCGCTTGGTGACCATGTTGTTGTAGATGCCGGCGATGGCGCAGACAATCACAATGACAACAACGATACCGATGATGACGGGAATCATGGTGTCTCCGTTTCGAATGGCCGCGGCGTCTTCCGCCGGCTGCCGTTGGTGTAACGCTACTAGTATACCCGCAACCTTTGGCGATACCGAACTTTCCGGTAAGCGTTATGTTTCCACCAAGGTGAGGCCATTCGCCAGGGGGCGGGCGATACAGGTGTAAGATATGCGACAGATTAGTGAGCGCTGTCTTTTCCTGGAGGAGGGCGATACGTATGGACCTTCGCATCAAGAAAACCTATCGGGCCCTGTTCGAGGCCTTTACTGAGCTGCTCGAAGAGCATCGGTTTGAGGACGTGACGGTTGCCATGCTGTGCGACCGCGCTATGATTCGTCGGACGACGTTCTACAAGCACTTCCGCGACAAGAACGATTACTTTGCCTTCTATATCGATGAACTCATGTCGGGCCTGCCGCAAAAGCGGGCCGATGCGGATGGCGCGGAGGGCGCCGAGGACGTGCGCGCGCTTCGCCACGAAGTGTTCGCCGATGCCATGGATCTGATCCTGGCGCATGAGCAGCTCATGGATAACATTTTGGCGAGCAGTATGTCGGGTATGCTGACCAGCATGATTTGTGACCGCATCGCACGTTCCATACGTGGGCGCGTGATGAGCGCGCTTGACGAGGACGCGCTCGCGCCCGTATCGCTCGAGACAACGTCTGAGTTTGTCGCCGGCGGCATTATTCGGCTCTTTACCATGTGGTGGGAATCGGGCCACGTACTAGAGCGCCGATCCGAAATCGCCGACGTGGTCGATGCACTGTTCGAACGGACCATGACGCCGGTGAGTCACTAAGAGTGGCGGAGAGAGGGGGATTCGAACCCCCGGAACGCTCTCGCGCTCAACGGTTTTCAAGACCGCCGCATTCAACCG
>CALBUZ010000134.1 GCA_937969105.1 uncultured Collinsella sp.
ATCCATGTTCTCCCAACTGACGAACGGAGGAGAAGGAAAGTACCTGATTCTGGTACAGAGCAACGCTGAGGCGCAAGCCGCCGGTGGTGTTCCCGGCTCCGTCGGATCGTTGGAAGTCAAGGACGGCAAGATTGTTGTTGGGGAGTTCCATTCCGATTCGGAATTCCAACTCGTCGGCAATGTTAAAGGCGCCAAGCAGATTGAAGACCTGTATGCGATTTCTCAGTTCGGTGTCAACTATGGCGGGGACATTCGCATATCCACCGTGTCCCCAAACTTTCCGATAGCGGCCAAATATGCCGCAGGCGTGTGGAAGTAGCAGTCCTTTGGCGCCAACGACACCATTAAGGGTGTGATGTCTCTCGACCCGTACGCATTGCAGAACATGCTCGGCGTACTGGGCGGCGTGACGCTCAGCAACGGCGTCCAGCTTGATGGATCCGACACCGCGCATTGCCTGTCGAACACCGTCTATCGCGACATCCTGGACCAAAACCAGCAGGATGCGTTCTTCAAGGAATCCGCGCATATGATCATGCAGAAGGTGTTTGGATCGTTCGACGCGAACAACATGCTTTCCCTGATCAAGACCATGTCTGTTTTGGGCCAGCAGCGCCACCTCTACAATGTCAGTTTCGCCGATTCCGGCAAGAGCGGATGGAACGGCGAACTGTCCGATGATCCCAAGCAGCCGGAAACCGGATTGTTCGTCAACGAAATGGGCTGGTCGAAGATAGATTGGTGCGCCAAACGCAATGCCGTGGTGACCAAGACGAAGTGTATTTAGTCAAGTTGGCGTTTCGTGATTAGTCACGAAAAATTTTCGGTTTTAGTCAAGGAGCGTTCCGGCCTGTTCCTTTGTCTTCTCCTTGGACCCGGACGCGGGTCCCGCGGGAGTCCTGCCGAACATGAGCGCCTCGCTGACGCGGTGGCTCTGTCCGGTGAACTCGAGCAGGCGTCCGTGGTGCACGATCCTGTCGATGATCGCGGCAGCGAGCTTGTCGTCCGCGAGGATCGTGCCCCATTTGCTGAACTCGATGTTCGTGGTGAACACGATGCTCCGCCTCTCGTAACTGCCCGCGATGATCTGGTAGAGCAGGCGGGCCCCGTCGATGTCGAACGGCACGTAGCCGAACTCGTCCAGGATGATCAGGTCGGCCCTGCCGAAGTCCCTGAGCATCGCGTCGAGGTTCCCGTCGCGTTTGGCCTTGCCGAGCTGGAGCACGAGTTCCGCGGTCTGGTGGAAACGCACGCTCAGGCCCCGTTCCACGGCCCTCATGCCCAACCCGATCGCGAGGTGTGTCTTGCCCCTGCCGGTCTTGCCGTAGAACACCAGGTCCTGCGCGCGGGGCACGAAGTCCAGGTCCAGCAGCCCGTCGAGCGCGTATCCGTCCGGGAGCCTCACGTTCGAGAAGTCGTAGCCGTCCAGGCCCTTGACGACGGGGAACCTGGCGCGGCGCAGGAGACGCTCGCGTTTCGAGCGTTCCCTGTTGGCCAGTTCCGTGTCGAACAGCCTGGACACCGCCTCGGTCTGCCGCGGCGTGGCCCAGCCCGTGAAATCGTCCATCGTCGCCCTGGATATGAACAGGCTCCTGGCCTTCGCGTAGAGCCCCTCGTCGTTCCTCGCGGCCATCATTCCCCTCCTTCCGCGTCCGTGGTGGTGAACGCGATGTCGTATTCGCTCAGGTCGGGCCTGTCGTCGTCGTATTCGACGCGTTCCACGCCCTCGGCGAGCCTGGCCGCGAGGAGCGTGACGCCGGCCCTGTCGACCCCGCCGGTCGATTCGAGCGTCGTGAGCATCGCCTCGACCGCGTTCGTCCAGCCGGACTCCCTGTCCACCCGTTTGAGGGTCCGCAGCGCGCCGCGCCGTTCCCTCTCGTCCTGCCGGTCGAGCCATTCGCGCAACGGGTCGGGCAGCATGTCGCGCACGAGGCTGTTGCGCCACGCGTTCGGCCTGTTGCAGAGCATCGCCAGCTGCATGGACGGGTCCTCGCTGCTGGTGCTGGCCTGGCCGTACGCCCTCGGATGCGCGGCCAGCCGGGTTCCCTCCACGTCGAGGATCTCTATCTCGAGGGCGCGCAGGCCCACGAGCACGTCGCGGCGCGCGTGCGACCCGTCCGTGGAGTAGCGGTGCCTGCCGTCGAGCGTGACCACGCCGTACTTGTCGGTCCTCATGCGCTTCCACGTGACCACGTCGAAACGTTTCCCGGGCAGGGGAAGCAGGGCCCCGCGGTCCTCCGCGAACAGGACGGCCTCCTCCTCGTCCTTGGCGTGGTGGGGCTTCCCGCCGAGCTCCAGGCACCTGTCCGGCAGTCTGGAGTTGAAGTTCTCCAGGTTCCACACGCTCGGTTTGGGCACGAACAGCTTGCGCCGGACCATGCCGACCTTCGCCTCGACCGCGCCCTTCTCGTGTCCGGCGTACGGCGAGCACAGGGAGCTCTCGAACCCGTAGTGCGCCTGGAACGCCTGGAACAGGCGGGTCCAGCGGACGCCGCCCCCGCCGGTCCTGCGTCCCACGCCAGCGGCGTTGTCGAACACGATGCGTTCGGGCACGCCGCCGAGCCATTCGAACAGGTCCAGCAGCGCCTGGCACGTGCACTCCGCGTTCTCGCCGGGCATGAGCTGGGCCAGACCGATGTTCGAGTACGGGAAGTCCAGAACGAAGTGGCGCATGCGCTGGGGCGCGCCCCTGTAAAGCACGTCGACCTCGCCGAAATCGGCCTGGGCCTCGCCCGGATGCCACACCAGGTCCATGAACGCGCCGCCCGGCTCCACGGCCGACTCGCGCCTGAGCCTGGCCACGGCCCGGGTCACGGTCGACAACGACACCTCGGCGCCGTGCTCGTCGCGCAGCCGCTCCCATATCCTGGTCGCGGTGTGACGCTGCTTGCGCCAGCTGGCGCGGTCCTCGGCGAGCCATTGCTCGACCAGGGGAAGGTACGGGTCGATCACCGACCCGCGCGTCCTCCTGACGGGCGGTTTCTCGGACAGGTCGTCCATCCTGAGGTACTTGCGCACGGTGGGCTCGCTCACGTGCTGCTTGCGCGCTATCGCCGCTATGGATTCGCCGTTCCTTCTCATACGGCGGATAGACTGTATCTGGGGCATGCTGATCATTTGCCTTTCCGGCCCTTTCTGGTGGAGATACGAAGCACCATCCAGTTAAGGCCTGTGGGTGGTCGGCATGCTCTTTGCCTAAACCCGAAAAATTTTCGTGACTAAAACACTAATTTCTTATTGAACACAAACACATTGTACTAGCGCCGCGCTCAGCGGTCCAGAGCCCTGCGCGCAGCCGCGGGTGCCTGGGCCGCGTCGCACGCGCGGTAGCGCACGCCCGAGCCGCCGCGCGCCTCGATCTCGAGCCAGCCCTCGCCGTCCGACTCCCGCCCGAAGAAGATGAGCTGGAGCTCTCGGATATTGCCCCTGTCGTCCGCCGCGTCCACCAGGTAGACGTAGTTCGCCCCCGCCCCGGCGGCGTCGGCGTAGGAGCTCGCGTGGCTGCCGGGCTCGGGCGCGGGCGCCCACATGGCGATCTCGGGGTTGGGCAGCACGCGGTCGGCGATCGAGCGCAGCGCCGACCCCCAGCCGGCGTCGAGCAGGGCATTCCCGCCCAGGACGAGCGCTGCGGAGAGGAGGACGAGCACGGCGGCGAGCGGCTTCCTACTCATCTGCCCTCCCGTCCTCGAAGCGGCAGAACCAGGCCAGAAGGACGGCGGCGGCTGCCAGGGCGAGCACGAGGCCAGCGAGCGCAGTCGTGAGGAGAGGGCCCGCCGCGCGTGCGGCGTCGATGAAGGCCTCCACCCCGAGCGACCCTAGGCGCGCGGGCCAGGCGAGCGGCACCCAGCTCAGGGGCGTCGCCAGGGCACCGGTGAGCTCGCCGGTCATGAGGCCGTGCGCAAGTCCGCCCACTGAGAAGAACGCGAGGAGCATCCCCGCCGCGCCGGCGCCGATGGCGGCGTTGCGGCCGAGGCGCAGGGCCACGCCGAGCCCCAGCGCGTAGAGGGGCAGGCTGCCCAGCACGATGCCCGCCCAGGCGGCCGCAAGCGGAGCGGGCCCGAGCGGCAGGCGCCCGGCGACGGCGAGCACGGCCCCGAACACGCCGAGCGCCACGGCCAGCGCGCCCGCGCCGAGCGCCGCAAGGGCGAGTAGCTTCGCCGCGACGGCGCGCCCGCGCGAGGGGACCGCCGTGAGGTTGGCGAGGCGCCCGGCAGCGCGCTCCTCGTCCACGGCGAGCCCGCAGACGATGGCGGACATGAGCGGCATGAGGGCGCCGAGGAACTGGGCGTAGGCGTCCGCGCCCAGCGCCGGGTCCCATCGGGTTACGGAGAAGTACTCGCCGCAGGCAAGACCGGCTGCCAGGCCGCAGACGAGGTGCACCACTGTGAGCGGGGAGCGCGCCAGGCGCAGGGCCTCGGAGAGCAGGGCCCGCGAGAGAGTCATGCGCGGCGTCGGGTCGGAGAGTCGTGTCATGGCCATCACCTCTCCTCGGAGCGCGCGAACCAGGCCGCGCCCGCCGCCGTGAGCGCGGCGAACGCGAGCGCGCAGACCGCAAGGCCCGCCAGTGTGAGCATGCCGTCCGCCGTGAGCGCCCCGCCGAGCGCCATGTCCGCCGCGAGTGGCTCGCCGCTCGGCAGCACGGGGATGAAGCTCGTGGGGATGACCATGCTCGCCGACGGCGGAAAGAGCTGCGGCAGCGGCATCAGCGACCAGGCGAACCCACCCACGAGCTGCGCGGCGAGCGGGCAGAAGATGCCCGCGAGCATGCCGAGCCGCGCCGTGAGGAAGAGCCCTGCGGGGATCATCCACGCCGCGGTCACCGTGTTGACGAGCGCGCAGAGGAGCATCGTGAGCGTGCCCGCGACCGTGAGGCCCTGCGAGGAGAACGCCGATCCCGCGAGGTAGATGCCGAAGACCACGAGGTTCGAGAGCGCGCAGAGCGCGAGGCACCAGAGCGCCTTGGCCCACCAGGCGCGCCTAAGCGGGAAGCCCAGGCCCAGAAGCCCCCGCATCCGCGTGCGCGCGTCCGCCCGCGCGACGCACGCCACCACGAGCGAGAGAGACACGGGCAGGAAGAGCGCGTACCAGTAGTTCCACGCGCTGAAGATCTGCACGCCCCGGTAGGGCATCGCGCCGAGCAGCGGCATCGGCAGCGCCATGAGCACGGCCAGGCGAACCGGTGCCGCGTGGCGCGACTTCAGGGCCTCGGCGCGCAGGCCCGCGAGCAGGCCGCCTTTCTCGCCCGTCATGCCGCCACCTCCCCGCGCGCTCGACGCCCCTCCCGGCAGACGCTCATGAAGAGTTCCTCGAGGTCCTGCCCGGGCCGAAGCGCATCCTCGTAGGCGAGGCGCCCCCCGTAGATGATGCCGATGGTGTCCGCCATCTGCTGCACCTCGGAGAGGATGTGGCTCGAGACGATTACCGTCGTGCCCGCCGCCGCGAAGCCGCGGATCTGGTCGCGCAGCTCCTCGATGCCGATGGGGTCGAGGCCGTTGGTGGGCTCGTCGAGCACGAGCAGGCGTGGCCGGGCGATCAGCGCCAGCGCGAGCCCCAGGCGCTGCCGCATGCCCATCGAGAAGCGCCCGGCGCGCTTCTTCCCGGTGTCCGCGAGGTCCACGGCGGCGAGCACCTCATCTACGCGGCTCTCGGGAAGGCCCAGCAGCGTGGTGCGCACGCGCAGGTTCTCGCGCGCGGTGAGGTTGGGGTAGAGCGGCGCCTCCTCGATGAGGCTGCCGATTGCGTAGAGGTCCTCGCGGCGCCAGGCGTGCCCGGCAAAGAGGATCTCCCCGGCCGTCGGCCGCAGCATCCCGCAGATCATCTTGAGCGTTGTCGACTTGCCGGCGCCGTTGGGGCCGAGCAGCCCGTACACCTCGCCCTCGCGGATATGAAGGCTCACGTCGGCCACGGCGTCCTGCGCCTGGTCGCCGCGGCCGAAGCGCTTGGTGAGCCCGCGCGTCTCGAGCATGTAACCCATGGGTTTATCCTTTCTCTTCCGGGCGCGCGGGCCGAGTCGCCGTGCCCGCGCGCCTTACCTTTCGGGTTCACCATCCATGGTGGGGCGCGTTTCTAACGAAGCTGTAACGGCCGTTGGGCTCTTTTGGCGCCAGCCCTTCTCGACCCGTACGCCACTCATGGTATGTTTATCGCGATAACAAGGACGGAGGTGCCCGTGGCACGCAATAAGTACCCGGAGGAGACGGTCGAGAAGATTCTCGACGTTGCCGAGCGGCTCCTCGTGGAGCGCGGCTACGAGCACACCACGATGATCTGAAGAGCAATACGCTAAACCGAAAAAGGTAATCGAAGCCGCGCTTGTGGACTTATCGAGGGTCGAGATTCCCGCCCCATCCATCGGCACCCAGCAGAAGGTCGTCGACATCCTCGACCGCTTCGACTCCCTAACGAAATCACTCACCGACGGTATCCCCGCCGAAATCGAGGTACGCCGGGCGCAGTACGGGTACTACCGCGACCGCCTGCTCGACTTCCGAAACTAAGCGAGAATAAGTTATCGGTACGCTTTTTTATAAAATGTAAAAAAGTACCCCCATAACTGATAAAATGGACACTGAAAAAAAGGGGTGCATCTTGCGTATATACCGACGTGAAAAGTATCTGAAGCGAATGCGTGGTTTCTACCACGATGACGGGATGATCAAGGTGATCACCGGTGTTCGCAGATGCGGTAAATCCTGTCTCATGCAATCAATCGCAGACGAGCTTGTGGAATCCGGCGTAGCGAGCGACCACATCATCTATATCGACCTCGACTCACGGGAGAACAGGAAGGTCAAGACGACCGATGAGCTCGAAAATCTGATTGATATATCGACTCCAGCAGACACTGAGGGGACGAAGTACCTCTTCATCGATGAGATTCAGAACGTAGAGGAATTCGAGCTGCTCATCAACGGCTACCGGACAGATGGCGGTTGGTCCATCTTCATTACCGGTTCGAATTCATATCTGCTTTCTGGGCAGCTTGTTACAAAGCTGACGGGTCGCTATATCGAGTTCGAGGTGTTCCCACTCGACTTTGCGGAATATATCGATATGAAGCGTTTTCTCGGCAAGCCTGTCAATGACGTTCTCGTGGGAGAGTTTACCGAGTACCTGACCCTTGGAGGATTTCC
>CALBUZ010000135.1 GCA_937969105.1 uncultured Collinsella sp.
TGGGGAGGCCGGAGCTAAAGCTCCGGCCTCACTAACTTTCCTATTAGATTAAGTGAGCGATTAAGGAATCGCACCCCCTCCCTGCCGCGTTGCCGCAGGGCCCGTGCTGGACTTAGTTTTCAGAACATTCCGCAGACCAGGAAACCCCCTTATCCGCAGCTTCGAAGGAGCAGGATAAGGGGGTTTCCATGGTCGAGGACGTTCTGAAAACTAAGTCCAGCACGGGCCCGGACAAACAACCGACTACAGGTCGATGTGCGATTCCTTGATCGGGAACGGCTCCGCGAAATGGCAGGCGCAGCAGTGACCCGGTGCAACTTCCTTAAACTCGGGAAGCTTCTCAGAGCAGATGCCCTGCGCGATCGGGCAGCGGGTGTGGAAACGGCAACCGGTCGGCGGATCCAGCGGTGACGGCGGGTCGCCGGCAAGGATGATGCGCTTACGGGTCTTCTGGATATCAGGATCGGGCACCGGCACAGCAGACAGCAGCGACTGCGTGTACGGGTGGTGCGGCTCACTGTAGAGCGTCTTCCAGTCCGAAACCTCGACCATCTTACCCAGATACATAACTGCGACGCGATCGGAGATGTGCTGCACGACGGACAGGTCGTGGGCAATAAACAGATATGCGGTACCGAACTTGTCCTGGAGTTCCTTGAGCAGGTTCAGAACCTGGGCCTGAATGGACACATCCAGAGCGGAAACCGGCTCGTCGCAGATAATCAGCTTGGGCTTCAACGCAAATGCGCGGGCAATGCCGACACGCTGGCGCTGACCGCCGGAGAACTCATGAGGATAGCGGTTAATGTGCTCGGGGTTCAGTCCGACAACGTCGAGAAGCTCGCGGACACGCTCAATGCGCTCCTCCTTGGTGCCCACGCCGTGAATGGTCATGGGCTCGGAGACGATCTCGCCGATGGTCATACGAGGATTGAGCGAAGCATAAGGATCCTGGAAGATAAACTGCATCTCACGACGCATGTCCTTGATCTCATGCTTGCTCATCTCGGCAACATCTTTGCCCTGGAAGAACACCTTACCGGCAGTCGGCTTGGTCAGACGCATGATGGTGCGGCCCGTGGTGGACTTACCGCAACCAGACTCGCCGACCAGGCCAAAGGTCTCGCCCGGATAAATCTCGAACGAAATGTCATTCACAGCAGAGACGACACGCCTGGAGAAGCGCTTGGCGAACATGCCGGACTCAGCGGGAAACTCCTTAGAGAGGTGCTCGACCTTCAGCAGCGGAGTACGCTCGTTGGTATCTGCCATTACGCCTCGCCTCCCTTCTTGGAATCCTTGCGCGTACGGGACGTCTCAGGAGCGTTCTTGAGGAACTCGGGGTCACCGGAGTAGTGGCACGCAGAGTAATGACCAGACTCAGTGACAACGCGCTCGGGGCGCTGCTTGCGGCACTTATCGGTCGCATAGGGGCAGCGAGGAGAGAAGACGCAGCCCTCAGGCAGGTTCATGAGCGATGGCGGGTTGCCGTGAATCGGCGTGAGCGGCTTCTTCTCTTCGATGGCCTGCTCCGGGATGGAGCGGATAAGGCCCCAGGTGTAGGGGTGGCGGCTCTCGTAGAAGATTTCCTCAGCAGTACCGAACTCGACGGGACGGCCGGCGTACATAACCATGATCTTATCGGCCATATCGGCGACGACGCCCAGGTCATGGGTAATCATGATGATGGCGTTGCCGTTCTTCTCCTGCATCTCCTGCATGAGCTCGATAATCTGAGCCTGAATGGTAACGTCTAGAGCCGTCGTGGGCTCGTCGGCAATCAGGATATCGGGATCACAGGCAAGTGCCATAGCGATCATGACACGCTGACGCATACCGCCGGAGAACTGGTGCGGATACTCATTGACGCGCTTCTCGGGCTCAGGAATGCCAACGAGGTCCAAAAGCTCGGTGGCGCGCTTGAGTGCCTCCTGCTTGGAGTAGCCACGGTGCAGACGAAGGCCCTCGCCCACCTGCTTGCCGATCTTATAGACCGGGTTCAAGGAGGTCATAGGATCCTGGAAGATCATCGCGATATCGTTACCGCGAATGTGCTGCATCTCTTCTTCAGTCATCTCGAGGATAGAACGACCGCGATAGCGAACGTCGCCGCCCTCAATCTTTCCCGGAGGCATCGAGATGAGGCCCATAATGGTCATGGCGGTCACGGACTTACCGGAGCCGGACTCACCGACGACGCCCAGGGTCTCGCCGCGATCGAGCGTGTAGGAGACACCGTCGACAGCGCGAACGACGCCATCCTCGGTATGGAAATACATCTTAAGGTCATCGACCTCGAGCAGATGCTGGCCCTCGGGAACCGGCTGGTCCTTCAGGTCCACATAGTTCTTGTTCTTCTTCATCCTTATGCGTCCTTCATCTTGACGTCGAGGGCGTCGCGCAGACCGTCACCCAGCAGGGTGAAGGCGAGCACCGTCGAGAGAATTGCCAGACCGGGCATGATCATCATCCAGGGAGCAGTCAGAAGATACTGCTGACCGTCCTGAATCATGGAGCCCCACGAAGGCGTAGGCGGAATAACGCCCATGCCGAGGAAGGACAGAGCGGACTCGGTCAGAATGGCGCCACCAATGTTCATGGTCGCATAGACCACGATGGAGGCGACAGAGTTCGGGAAGATGTGACGCACGACGATACGAGCATCAGATGCACCCATCGCGCGTGCAGCGTCAACATAGTCGTTTTCCTTGACTGTCAAGATTGCAGAGCGGAAGACGCGCGCAATCGAAGGCCATCCGAGAATGCCGATGGCGATAAAAACGTTCTGAAGACCACGGCCGATAACGGCGATCATGGCGACGACGAACAGCACGTACGGGAACGCCAGGAAGATATCCGCGCAGCGCATGATGATCGTATCCCAGATGCCGCCGTAGAAACCGGCCAGAGCACCCATGACCAGACCAATCAGCGTGGAGATCGCAGTGGCCATAATACCGACGGAAAGCGAAACGCGTGCACCGTAGATAACGCGGACGAGAATGTCGCGACCAAGGGCGTCGGTGCCAAACGGGTGCTCTGCACACGGAGCCAGCAGCGACGTCTGGGCCATGGTGGTCGAGTCCGAAGCCGTCGGCGAACCGAGCCAGGGCTTAGCCCACAGATCTGCGGTCAGGGCAACCACAACGACGATGATGATCCAGCAGACACCGATAACGGCGAGTTTGTTCTTACGAAGACGCTTAAAAGCGTCGCCCCACAGCGTGCGGGACTTGGCGGGAGCAGATGCGGCCTTGGTGGCGGTAGCCTGCTCCTGAGACTGAGAATCAGTTTCCTGCATGAGACGTACCTCCCTTAGGCCTTATCCGACGGACCGCCAAGGCGGATGCGCGGGTCGAGGAATGCATAGCTAATGTCGACGAGCAGGTTGATCACCATGACGACGACGACGATGAGCGTAACTCCGCCCATAACGATGGGCCAGTCACGCATGCTAATGGCGCGATAGACCTCATAGCCGATACCGGGCCAGTTAAAGACCGTCTCGGTCAGGATGGCGCCCGAAAGCATGCCGCCAAAGTCGACACCAATATAGGTAACGACGGGGATGAGTGCATTCTTAAGCGCATGCTTGATGATGATCGCGCGATTGGAGAGACCCTTGGCCTTTGCCGTGCGGATGTAATCCTGGTTCATGACGTCAAGCAGCTGCGAGCGCATAATGCGGGCGGCGTAAGCGGTCGAAACCGAAGCCAGCGTAATGGTCGGGAGCACATAGTGCATCCAATCCTGATACTGAGAGCTGGAACCACCGGCACCCGAGATCGGCATGGAGAATGCACCGCCCGTGGCGTCCTTGAGAATGACGCCAAAGAACAGTTGCAGCAACATACCGAGCCAGAAGGCCGGGACGGCAACGAGGATCGACGTGGTGAGCGTTACCAAAATATCCCAGAAGGAATAACGCTTTACCGCCGAAATGATACCCGCACCGATACCCATGATTGCCTCGAGCACGATGGCGCACGCGGCAAGTTTGACCGTATACGGATACTTCTGGGCAAAGATTTCCGTAACCGGCAGCTTACGCTGATACGAATTGCCCAGATCGCCATGAAGCAGGCCGTTCATGTAATACAAATAACGGTCCACGAGCGACGTTTGAACGGGGTCGCCGTTCTCGTCAAGAATCGCGTTGCCGTCCTCGTCCGACTGGACCAGGTGATAGCGGACGCGAAGCTGAAGCTCCACCTCGGGGGACAGAGCCTTGTCTCCACCGATCAGCTTGATCGGATCTCCCGGCACGATATTCTGGAGGGCGAACAGAATCAGCGTAACGCCCAAAAACACCGGGATGAACTGAAGCACACGTTTAACGATGTACTTACCCATACCACTCCCCTATCTAGGGATTAACCTAAATGGGATGCCGATCGCCAGACCGGCATCCCAAAATTACCATCAGCCAGTTTACCCCAGGTTAGGGAGAACTGTATGTTTCCCATGAGGTCTACGTAAATACTTGACCCTCACGGAAGCTGCAAACTCTTAGGCGAGCTCAGCGGTACCCAGATCGGCATGCTTCTGCGGATCGACATAGAGGTGCTTGATGCGATCGGAGCCGACGATGGTGTGCGTGTAGAACATCACCGGGATGACCGGGCAGTCGGCAGCGACCATTGCGTCGGCCTCCTGCATCTTAGCGACGCGCTCCTCGTCGTCAACAATAGTACGAGCCTCGTCGACCTTGGCGTCGAACTCGGGGTTGTTGTAACCAGAGCGGTTGTCGCCACCGAGGGAGTCGGAGTGGAACAGCGGATACAGGAAGTTGTCCATGATCGGGTAGTCGGCAATCCAACCCAGACGACCGAACTGATAGTTAAAGTTCTGATACTGCTCGAGCAGGGCAGACCACTCAGGGGTATCGGAGACAGCGGTAACGCCAACCTTGGCGAGGTCGCCGATGATGGACTCCATGATCTCCTTGTGACCGCCGTCCTGGTTGTAGGAAAGGGTCACGCTAATGCCACGATCCCCGTTAGCGCCAGCAGGAGCAACCTTGTCGAGGTACTCATTAGCCTTGTCGACATCGTAGGCGCAGAACTCCCATGCGCCCTCCTTGTAGCCATCGATGCCCGGAGGAACAATGCCGTCGGCAGGGGTACGGGTACCCTTGAAGATGGTCTTGCAGATGGCCTCACGGTTGATGGCCAGGGAGATGCCCCTACGCAGGTCGGCGTTGTTGAACGGCTCGGCCGTGGTGTTGCAGGTCAGATAGTACGTGGAAGGCTCGGCGCCGAGCAGCATGCGCTCGCCGTCACCCATGGTGTAGCCGTCCTTGGACACGCCGCGATCCTTCTTGGCGGCATCGATCTGAGCAACGGGAACGTCGCAGACATCGAGGTTGCCGGCCTGGAACTCCTTGTAAGCAGTCTCCATGTCCTTGATGACCTGGAAGTGGATGCCATCGATCTTGGCCTTGTCGCCATAGTAATCGTCGAACTTCTTGACGTTGATCTCCTGGCCATCCTCCCACTTGCCGTCCATCATGAACGGGCCGTTACCGACCGGGGCAAGGTAGAAGCTCTTGACATCGGACTCGGCGCACTCGGGAACCGGGGCCAGGGCCGGGTGAGAAGCGACGAAGGGGAAGTCGGCGTAAGCGGAAGACAGCTTGACGACGAGGGTCTCATCGTCGGGGCAAGTAACACCGCTGAGCTCGGTAGCGTTACCGGCAAGCAGGTCGTCATAGCCCTCGACCATGGAAAGGTGATAGGAGACCTCGGAAGGGCCATACTCGGTAGCGATGGCCGACTTGGTGTTGACCAGACGCTCCCAACCGAGCTTGAAGGACTTGGAGGTAACGTCGTCGCCGTTGTGGAACTTGGCCTTCTTGATCTTGAAGGTGAACTCGGTGGCGTCGTCATTGGCCTCGAAGGACTCGCAAGCCAGCGGAACGATCTCGCCCTTCTCGGCGTCATAAGAGGTCAGAGCGTCAAAGAGCTGGTACTCGACCTGAGTGCCCTGGTCCTCCTGGACATTGTAGGGGTCGATGCAGACCGGGTTGTTGATGTAGAAGTTCAGCGTCGAACCGGACTCAGAACCGGAAGCGTCGCCGCCCTTCTTGCCACATGCGGCAAGAAAAGCCATGGAGCTCGCAGCAAGGGTGCCGCCGACAAAGGCGCGACGACCCATAACGGGCTGGTGGAACATAGAATCAGCCATGCCATCCTCCTTATGAGATAGGACAAAGAAATGTTCAGTCGGACACATGTCGAGACAATCCGATCCGAACCATCAAAACGCCGCCCGCTGCTATGGCTGGTTATGCACAACAGGCCAACGTTTTGCAATACAGTAGCGCATTTTATGCACGATTTGGGGCTAATTCCGGTTAAAGGTCGAGAATTTCTTTAGTTGGGCGAAGTATGTGGGGATATTTTGACTCTGTTACAAGTCTGTAAACAAACAGGGCCCCGCACATGCGGGACCCTTTTCAAATATTTTTGCGGCTCGTGCTTAGTAGCCGACGATGCCCTGCGGGAAGAAGAACATGCACAGCACGACGCACACGGCAAACACGACAGCCATGATGACGGTCAGGCGGTCGAGGTTCTGCTCCATAACGCCTGTGGCAGAGCTGGAGTTATACAGCGAGCTAGCGATCATATCCGAAACGCCGGTACCCTTACCGGAATGCATCAGGACGAGAATCGTCAGCGCCACGGCAGAGACAGCCCAAAAGACAAACAGAAGACTCTGAAACGGACCCATAGATAAGCTCCTTAATAGAACAGTTCAAACTCCAGTACTGTACCACAATCCCCCGCTCTCCCCTACCTGCCACTCAAGGACGGGGCGGAAATGGCAGAAATACCAAAAAGGGGGTTGTCCGGTTGTGGACAACCCCCTTACTAGAAAACGGTATTTGTTTTCTATTAGGCCTCGGTGGCGAGCACGCGGCCCGTCATCTCGGCGGAAGGCTCAATACCAGCCATGGTGAGCATGGTCGGAGCGATATCGGAAAGACGACCGTCCTCGATACCGGTGAGCTTGGCCTTCTCATCAACGATGATGAACGGCACGCGGTTGGTGGTGTGAGCCGTGAACGGATGCTTAGAACCGTCGGAAGCAACGTCAAACATGTGGTCGGCGTTGCCGTGATCGGCGGTAATCAGCGCAAAGCCGCCCTTAGCGAGAATCGCCGGGACAACCTTGGACAGGGCATCGTCAACGGCCTCCACGGCCTTGACGGCGGCGTCGAAGACACCGGTGTGACCAACCATGTCGCAGTTCGCGAAGTTCACGATGTAGAAATCAGCGCGATCCTCGTTGATTGCGGCGACGAGCTTCTCGGTAACCTCGGGAGCGCTCATCTCGGGTTGCAGATCGTAGGTAGCGACCTTGGGGGAAGCGACGAGCACGCGCTCCTCGCCCTCCTTGGGCTCCTCGATGCCGCCGTTGAGGAAGAACGTCACGTGGGCGTACTTCTCGGTCTCGGCGGTGTGCAGCTGCTTCAGGCCATTGGCGGCGATAACGTCGGCCAGGACGTTCTCGGGGAACGTCTTGGGGAAGGCGACCTCGACGTCAAACGTCGGATCGTACTCGGTCATCGTCACAAAGTGAGAAAGTTTGATCTGCTCGCGCTCAAAGCCGTCGAACTCCTTGTCCGTGAACACGCGGGTCATCTGACGGGCGCGGTCGGGACGGAAGTTGAAGAAGATGGCCGCGTCGCCCTCGTGGATGCCCTCGTTGTGGGCAGCGAAGGGCTCGACGAACTCGTCGCCGCGCGGATCCTTCTCGTAGTAGGTCTTGATACCGGCAACGGGGTCGACATCGGCATCGGACGCATTGACCATGACGTCGTAGGCGCGCTGGATGCGCTCCCAACGGTTATCGCGGTCCATGGCCCAATAACGGCCCGACACGGTAGCAACGCGAGCGTCGCAACCGGTCTCCTCGGAGATCTTCGCCAGGAAGGCGCAGAACTCGCTCATGTAACCGGCACCGGACTGCGGGTCAACGTCGCGGCCATCCATAAAGGCGTGAACGCGAACGGTCTTGACGCCATGCTGGGCAGCCATCTTGACCAGAGCCTCGACGTGGTTCATGTGAGAGTGAACACCGCCAGGGCTCATAAGGCCCATAAGGTGAAGGGTCTTGCCCTCAGCCTTGACGTCGTCCATGGCCTTGACGAAGACCTCGTTCTTGGCGATGGAGCCGTCCTTGATGGCGTTATTGATGCGCGAAAGCTCCTGGAACACGATGCGGCCGGCACCGATGTTGAGGTGGCCTACCTCGGAGTTGCCCATCTGGCCGTCGGGAAGGCCAACGTCCTCGCCCGAAGCACCGAGCGTGGTGTGGGGGTACTTCTCGTACAGGCTATCAAGGAAGGGCGTCTTGGCAGCGGCGACGGCGTTCTCGCCATCGGCCGGAGCAAGGCCGCAGCCGTCCATAATGATCAGGAGTGCAGGAAGATGACGCTGTGCCATATGTCCTACTCGCCTGCCTTGACGACCATAGAGGCGAAGTCGGCAGCCTTGAGCGAAGCGCCGCCCACGAGGGCGCCGTCAACGTCGGGCTTGGCGACGAGCTCAGCGATGTTGCCAGGCTTGGCAGAGCCACCATAGAGAACGCGGATGCCGTTAGCGAGCTCCTCGCCGAACATCTCCTTGAGGGTCTCACGGATAGCGCCGCAGACCTCCTGAGCGTCCTCGGCGGTAGCGGTCTTGCCGG
This sequence comes from uncultured Collinsella sp., assembly GCA_937969105.1. GTDB lineage: Bacteria > Actinomycetota > Coriobacteriia > Coriobacteriales > Coriobacteriaceae > Collinsella. The sequence continues at coordinate 8,698 of CALBUZ010000135.1, forward strand.
TGCCAATGGCCCAGATGGGCTCGTAGGCGACGACGACCTGCTTGGGGCAGGTGATCTCAAGACCAGCAAGGCCAGCCTTGACCTGGTTCACGACGTGCTCGACATAGGTGCCAGCCTCGCGGACCTCGAGGGACTCGCCGCAGCAGAAGACGGGAACAAGACCGGCGGCAACGAGAGCCTTGGCCTTCTTGTTCTGGTCCTCGTCGGTCTCGTGGAAGTAGTCACGACGCTCGGAGTGGCCGATGATGCAGTAGGTGCAGCCAGCGGACTTGAGCATGTCGCAAGAGGACTCACCGGTGAAGGCACCCTTGGCCTCCCAGTACACGTTCTGTGCACCGAGGGCGATGGGGGCAGCCTGAATGCGGTCATGAACCGTGGTGATGTCGATGGTCGGAGGGCAGACGAGCACCTCGACGCCAGCCGGAACCTCGGGCAGAGCCTGAGCCAGCTCGTCGGCGAGCTTGGCGGCCTCGGCGACGTCGTTGTTCATCTTCCAGTTACCAGCGATAAGAAGGGTGCGATTAGGCATCGAGAAGCGCCTCCACTCCGGGCAGGGCCTTACCCTCGACGAGCTCCATGGAAGCGCCACCACCGGTGGAGATCCAGCTCATCTTGTCGGCCAGGTTGAACTTGTTGACAGCTGCGACAGAGTCGCCACCGCCGATAATCGAGGTGCAGTCGGCCTCGGCGACAGCCTCGGCGATAGCCTGGGTGCCGTGAGCGAAGTTGTCGAACTCGAAGACGCCCATGGGGCCATTCCAGAACACGGTCTTGGCGCCCTTGACGGCCTCGGCGTAGAGCTCCTCGGTCTTGGGGCCGATATCCATGCCCTCACGATCGTCGGGGATAGCGTCAGAAGCGACAACCTCGGGGACAGCGTCCTCGCCAAAGTGATCGGCAACGCGGTTGTCGATGGGGAGCAGGATCTTGACGCCCTTCTCCTCGGCCTTCTTGAGCATCTCGCCGGCGCGCTCGACCCAGTCCTCTTCCTTGAGGGACTGACCGACGGACAGGCCCTGAGCCAGGAAGAAGGTGTAGGCCATACCGCCACCGATGATCAGGGTGTCAGCGGAGTCGATGAGGTGATCGAGAACACCGATCTTGGAGGAAACCTTGGAACCGCCGACGATAGCGACGAAGGGACGCTCGGGCTCGGCGAAGATACCGGTCAGCGTGTCGACCTCCTTCTCGAGCAGGAAGCCGGCGACGGCAGGCAGGTAAGCGGCAGGGCCCACGACGGAACCCTGGGCGCGGTGAGCGGTGCCGAAGGCATCGAGAACGAAGACGTCACCATAGGAAGCGAGCTTCTTGGCGATCTCGGGGTCGTTCTTCTTCTCACGCTTGTCGAAACGGACGTTCTCGAGAACGAGGACCTTGCCCGGCTCGACGGCGGCGACAGCCTCAGCAGCCTTCTCGCCGTAAGTGTCGGCGACAAAGGCAACGTCGAGACCAGAGAGCTCAGCGAGCTTCTTGGCGACGGGCTCGAGGGACAGCTCGGGCTGGAAGCCGGTGCCCTCGGGACGGCCGAGGTGGCTCATGAGGATGACGCGAGCGTTGTGCTCAACGAGGTAGTTGATGGTGGGCAGGGCAGCCTTGATACGGGTGGTGTCGCCAACGACGCCATCCTTGATAGGCACGTTAAAGTCAACGCGGACGAGAACGCGCTTTCCGTCGACATCGATGTCGCGGACGGTCTTCTTGGTAAAGGCCATGTTTGCTTCTACCTTTCGTACGTGTCTGCCTCCCATTACGGCAGACGATTTCTTATAAAAAGGGCGCGACCCTAGGGTGTAAGCCCTATAAGGCCGCGCCCTTCTTTAGACGCTCAACGAGCTATTCGCTAAAAGCTAAATTAAGCAACGAACTTCTCGAAGTACTTGATGGTGCGGACCATCTGAGAGGTGTAGGAGTTCTCGTTGTCGTACCAAGAGGTGACCTGAACGAGGGTCTGGCCGTTGCCGAGGTCAGAGCACATGGTCTGAGTGGCGTCGAAGATGGAGCCGTGGGTCTCGCCGACGATGTCGCGGGAGACGATCTGGTCCTCGTTGTAGGCGAAGGTATCGGGGATGGTCTCGGCGTAGGCCTTCATGGCAGCGTTGACCTCGTCGACGGTGACCTTCTTGTCAACGACGGCGTAGAGGTTGGTCAGCGAGCCGGTCGGCGTCGGGACGCGCTGGGCGGCACCGATGAGCTTGCCGTTGAGCTCGGGGAGAACCAGGCCGATGGCCTTGGCAGCGCCCGTGGTGTTCGGGACGATGTTCTCGGAGCAGGCGCGGGAGCGACGGAAGTTGCCCTTGCGCTGCGGGCCGTCGAGCGGCATCTGGTCGCCGGTGAAGGCGTGGATGGTGGTCATGATGCCGGACACGATGGGAGCGAAGTCGTTCAGACCCTTGGCCATCGGGGCGAGGCAGTTGGTGGTGCAGGAAGCAGCGGAGATGATGTTGTCCTCAGCGGTCAGCGTCTCATGGTTGACGTTGTACACGATGGTGGGCAGATCGCTGCCGGCCGGAGCGGAGATGACGACCTTCTTGGCGCCAGCGTTGATGTGGGCCTGAGCCTTAGCCTTGCTGGTGTAGAAGCCGGTGCACTCGAGAACGACGTCGACGTCGAGGTCGCCCCAAGGCAGGTTGTTGGCGTCGGCCTCCTTGTAGATCTTGATCTCCTTGCCGTCAACGGTGATGGAATCCTCGCCAGCAACGACCTCGTGATCGCGAGCGTAGTTGCCCTGCGTGGAGTCGTACTTCAGCAGGTAAGCGAGCATATCGGGAGAGGTGAGGTCGTTGATAGCGACGATCTCGGAGCCCTCATGACCGAACATCTGACGGAAAGCCAGACGACCGATGCGACCGAAGCCGTTAATAGCAACCTTTACTGCCATTGTGTCTCCTTTCGTAAGGCCCCCGCGAGCTACAGCGCCCGCCGTTGAGGCCCACAAACTAACCACTCGCCTAATATACCTTTTTTTTGACTTGAATTTCACGAGAATGCTCGAAATTGAAAATCAAATTTACGTTAAAACGTTTTAAAGAATAAAATAGCAGCTAAATCCGTATATAAGTCGATACTTCAAACTACTTGTTTGCTTCAATGAGCTTTTCAAGCCTCAAAACGCGATGGTACAGGGCAGACTTCGACAAGGGAGGGTCAGCCATCTCGCCCAGATCGCGCAGCGACAGATCGGGATAGCGCTCGCGCAGGTCGCAAAAGACTGCCAAGGCGTCCGGAAGCGTGTCGCGCAAACCCCGCTGTTCGAGCTCATCGATCAACGCAAGCTGATGCTGGGCGGCACCCGCACTTCTAGTCTGATTGGCCAGTTCGGCATTCACGCGACGGTTTACGTCGTTCTTAACCAATTTGACCGCGCGCGCTTCCTCGATCTCGGCAACGCTGCGCTTGGCGCCAATCAGCTTTAGGAGCTGCTCGATTTCCTCGGCGCTCTTAATGTAGACAGCAAAGGATCCACGCCGTGCATTAACACGCGCATGGACCCCAATCTGCTCCAACAAATCGCAAAGTCCCTTGGCATATTGCTCGCCCTGCACCGCAATCTCCAAATGAAAATCGCCGCGTGGATCGGCCACGAAACCGCCGGCGATGAGCGCGCCGCGGATGTAGGCAAGCCTGCAGCAGGGACGGGCAACGATGTGCCGGGGAACACCAGCGACGAGCCCTCCCCTGCGGTCTAGAATGCCCAGCAGCACCAGAGCCTTGTCCAGGTCGGGTTGATCGGGCAGGGTAATGAGATAGTTACGGACCTTATGCAAGACCGATTTACGAACGGTGAATTCCGTTTTGAGCTTAAGGATGCGATGTGTCAGTGTGATCATCGTGCGCGCGACGGCACCCGTCTCGGTCGCGACCGTCAAACGATACCGCCCGGAGCCGGCCAGCGAAAGTGTACCGCTCACACGCGTCAGGGCGGCAAGCGTCGACAAATCGCAGTATTCACATTCGGGTTCGCAGCGCGCGAGCTCGTCACGCACCTCGGCGGTAAACGACATGCAGACCTATGCTTTCGTGTTGGCGCGCGACAGGTCGCGATGGGAAATGCTCACGTGATATTGGGCGCCTTCCAAATAACGTGCCGTGGCCTCGGCGATGGCAACGCTGCGGTGTTGACCGCCCGTGCAGCCGATGGCAATAGAAAGCTGTGGCTTGCCCTCCGCGATATAGCCGGGCATGACCGTATCGAGCAGCTGCGTCCAGGCCTTCCAGAACTCCTGGGTCTTGGGATGGTCCAGAACAAAGTCAGAGACTTTCTTATCGAGACCGGTCATGGTGCGCATCTCGGGATCGTAGAACGGATTGGGCAGGAAGCGAACATCGATCATAATGTCCGCCTCGACGGGCATGCCGTGCTTAAAGCCAAACGAGAACACGTGAACGTCCATGAGCTGCTGGTCGGACAGCTCGGAGAACGCCATGCGCAATTTGTTGCGCAGGGCAGAGGTGCGCAGACGGCTCGTGTCGATGATCATATCGGCTCGATCGCGCACGCCCTGCAGCTGCAGGCGCTCGCGCTGAATCGCATCGGCCGTAGTCTCCCCCGGCTTGGCAATGGGGTGGCGGCGGCGGTTTTCGCTATAACGACGGATCAGCACCTCGTCAGAGGCCTCGAGAAACACGATGTCACAGCTCATCTCGCGCTCCTCGAGCGCGGCAACGGCATCGAGCAGCTCATCGAACAAGCCCTGGCTGCGCAGGTCGCAGGTGACGGCAAGATGCCTGCCCACGCCCGTATTGATGCCGACGAGTTCGGCAAGCTGGGCGATCAGACGCGGAGGCAAGTTGTCGATGCAAAAATAGCCCATGTCCTCGAACACATGCATGGCCTGCGTTCGGCCCGATCCGGACATTCCGGTGATGATGACGATATCGGGGATGCGCTCCGAGCGCTCCGCCGCATCCATGGCATCTCCCTTTTGCATGTGTGCCTCCTAAAACAAGCGCGGGACCCGGCCAGCGGATCCCGCGCGATCAATTGCCTTTATTGAGTATACCGCCCCAAGCGGATACGAGGCCTGTCTTACGCCTCAAGCGCAGCCTTGAACCAACTTGTAATACTCGTGGGGTGCGTGATGGCGGTGCCGACGACAACGGCCCAGGCGCCCGCATCAATCGCGGCGCGGGCCTCCTCGGGCGTGTGCACGCGGCCCTCGCAGATGATGGGAAGACCGGGGAATTCCTCGGTCGCCTGACGCAGAAGCGGCAGATCGGGGCCATCGGCCATGGTGCAGTCGATAGCGGCAACACCATGAGAAAGCGTGGTGGACACCAGGTCGAAGCCCATGTCGACAGCACGACGAATATCCTCGATGGTGGCACAGTCGGCCATCAGGAGCACGCCCTCCTCGTGCAGCGGACGGAAGGTGTCCTCGACGGTCTTGCCATCGGGACGCGGGCGATCGGTGGCGTCAATCGCCACGATATCGGCACCCGCAGCAACGCAGGCGCGAGCGTGACGCAGCGTCGGCGTGATGTAGACGCCCTCGTGACCATCCTTCCACAAGCCGATGACGGGGACCTCGCAGCGGCCCTTAATGGCGGCGATGTCGGCAAGACCCTGGCAGCGAATGGCGGCGGCGCCGCCGAGCTCGCAAGCGCGAGACATTTGAGCCATGGTCTCGGGCGTGCGAAGCGGCTCGCCCATATACGCCTGAACGCTCACGACGAGCTTGCCCTTCAGGGATTGAATCAAAGGATCGACGGTCATAAGGCTGTAACCTTTCTCAGAACAGCCTCCCGAGGCGTGTTGTCTCGGGAGGCTCCTACAGCAGATACGTTTACTTCAACGAGGCAAGAAGATGCTCAGCGGCACCGATGAGCGGAGCATCGCCCTCCAGAGAACCGATGAGGATCGGCGTGTCCTGAAGCGGATCGAGCGCCTGGCTGGCATAGCCCTCGTGCACCGAATCCTTCCACGTCTGTGAACGCCAATCGGGACCTTGGTGAATCACGCCGCCCGAAAGCACGATGACCTCAGGGTCCAGGATGTTAGCGAGCGAGCCCAAGCTGGCACCCAGCGCAAAGCCGGCGTCATGGATGACCTCGGTCGCCTTTGCGTCGCCCGCACGGCACAGGTCGTTCACGTCGCGACCGACCGAAGGACGGCTGGGGTCGACGCGACCGAAGCGCTCATCGTACATACGACCAATGGAAGTGCCCGAAGCAACCGACTCTAGATGGCCAGAACGGCCGCAGGCGCAGGGAATGCCAGCGGCAGCCGAGCACTCGATGTGGCCCATATGACCGGCAGCGCCATGGAAGCCCTGCATCACGCGGCCGTTCTCGACATATGCGCCGCCGATGCCCGTGCCGATGCCCAGGCACAAGACGGAGAACTTGCCCTTGCCGACGCCCCAGTGGGCCTCGCCCAGAGCATGAGCCTGCACGTCGCCCACAACGGCAACGGGAAGACCAAGGTCCTCGCGCAGACGCGGCCCCAACTGAACGCCGGACCAGCCGGGCATAATCTCGTTGGCATACGCGATGGCGCCCGTCTTGGGATCGACGACGCCTGCGGCACCGATACCGACACCGAGGACCTCGACATCGGGATTCGCCTCAAGAGCGGCCTTGATGGACGCCTCGATACGTTGGAAGACGGCCTCGCCGCCCTCCTGGGCCTCGGTAGGAACCTCGGCCTCAAAAACGGGATGGGGCACGCTGCCGTCAGCCGGGTACTCCATAATGGCGGTCGCGATCTTAGTTCCGCCGATATCGACAGAGCAGACGTACTTGTTCTCCATGTCGTTCTCCTTAGGAGATAAAAACAACTACAGGAAATGCGCCGTCAGGCTAGCCGTCACAGCGCGGTAAAGGTTTTCCAGGTGCCCGAGGTTGGGGTGAAAGTGGTCGGGCGTTGACCTAATGGGTCACGCCCGACCACTTGAGCCCCAAGATCGGGTGCCTGGGGAAGCTTTACAGGAGACCGTTGTCCTGGAGGACCTTCTTAATCGCCTCGACGTTCTCGCCGGTCATGGCCTTCACCGGGCGCGGCATGGTCGGGCTGTCGAAGATGCCCATGAGGTTCATAGCGGTCTTGAAGGCGCCGACACCACCGGCATAGCCCTGGACGCCCGAGGTGACATCCCAAATGTGGGAAATCTCGTTGAGGCGATCCTGCTCGGCCTTGACGGTAGCCCAGTCGCCGGCCTGAGCGGCCTTCCACTGGCGCACGTAGCCCTCGGGCTCAACGTTGGCGAGACCCGGGACGGAACCGTCGGCGCCGCCGAGGTAAGCACCGTCGACGACGACCTCGTGACCGGTGAGGATGCTCATCGGATGACCGTTCTTCTCGTTCTCCTGAACGAGGTAGCGGAACGAGATGTCATCACCCGAGGAATCCTTGACGCCGGCCAGGACGCCCTCGGCGCCGAGCTTAGCAAGGAGCTTCCAGGGGAGCTTGGTGTGGACGCAGACGGGAATGTCATAGGCAAAGATGGGCAGGTCGAGCTCCTCGTGCAGGATGCGGAAGTGCTCCTCGACCTCGGTCATGCCCTGCAGGGCATAGAACGGGCAGGTGGCGACAAGCGCATCGGCACCCAGCTCCTGAGCGACCTTGCCGTGCTCGATCATGCGCTCGGTCTCGGTGTCGATGATGCCGACCAGAACAGGCACGCGATGGTCGACGATGCGCACGGCCTCGGCGACAATCTGGCGACGGCGCTCGTCGGTGGAGAAGACGACCTCGCCCGAGGAGCCCAGGAAGAACAGGCCATCGACGCCGGCATCGATCATGCGGTTGATGCTGCGCTCAAAGGAGGCAACATCGAGCTGGTGGTCTTCGGTATCGGGAACAACGACGGGAGGGATAACGCCGGTGAATTTCTGAGTTGCCACAAGAATCTCCTTAGTTGTCTGGCGGGCGGCCCTATGCCACCCACTCTTGTTGGCAGTGTCCAGGCCGTCTAGGCCAAAGAACACGGGTAGAACGTTTGGTTAAAGAAGTCGACGACTTCGTTTTCGAACGCATTGATGCGCTCGTGAGCGTATTTGGCATAAATGATATGCCTTCGGTCACACTCAAGACCGTTGAATACGGCAAACTGACCCTTGGGATCGCTCACGGCATCCATGAGCGATGTGCCCATGAGCACCGATCCGCGCACCCGAGACGACAGAGCCTCAAGGCCACCGGGGATTGGATTGGCAACTGCCGTGCAGGCAAGGCCCCGCTCGTCCAGAGCGGAAACCGCCAGCGCGACGCCGCCGCCAAGGCCCTCGCCCCACGCAAAAATGCGATCGGAGTCCATGCCGTCAAGATTGCGCGCGACCTTCGCCAACGCGCAGCCCCAACGGACGCGCTCGACAAAAGCGGGCGAAGCAATCCCCCGCTGCAGGTCGTCCGTACCAGCAACACCGTCATCCAGCGCGAGGACGGCATACCCCATGGCGGCAAATCTCGTCATGTGATGCCAGCCGCGCACAGGCCGATCGATGTCGTGGAACATCAGGCACAGCGGCACACGCTCAGATACTCGGGCACGACCAACAGGCTCAATCAAACGAGCGTGGACCGCATCGTCACCGAGCTTAAAGGAAACCTCCGAGTAACGGGCGCAAGGGTTAACAAAGTCAATTGCCGTAATGGCCAGGCCTTGAATCTCAAGATTCGAAGCGCATGTCTCTAAATCAGAAACATCTGCTTGGACATCACCGCGCCAGTCCCGATATTCTGCGAGCCTTGACGAAACCGTTCCAGGAATTCCCACGAGCCCGGGGACTATCAGCTCGTCAACATTGCTCTCGCACTTAGACATGAGCCTCCCCTCCCTTGCAGAAAAACGGAATGATCAAATCATCAAAGTCCTGAATCTCCTCGTGGCCAAAGCCCTCAAAGAACTCATGACGCTTGTCGCAGGACAGGTTGTTGTACACCGCAAACTGCGTTGCCGGCGGACAGACGATATCGGCCGTGCCCGTGCCAAACAGCACGGGGCACTTGACCATGGGGGCAAAATTCTTGGAATCGAAGTACGCCAGCTTGGCATAGGCTTCCTCGATACGAGTCGAGTCCTCGTCAAACCAACGCGACCAATAGCGCAGACCCTCGTAGGCAATATCGTCGGCGTCCAGATCCCAAACCAGGCGGAAGTCCGATAAGAAGGGATAGAGGATGGCCGCGCGATTGATAAGCTCGCTGTTAAGCGCGCAGGTCGCAATACCCAAACCGCCACCCTGCGATGCGCCGTTCACATACACGCGGGTAAGATCGATGCCCTCGAGCTCGCGAACGATACGGCACAGAATGCGGATATCCTGGTGCAAGCGGATATAGTAGAGGTTGGCCGGGTCGCCGTCGATACCGGCGACGATATGGCCCGCGACCGTCGTGCCCTCAAATCCACCAATATCCTCGGAGGGGCCACCCTGGCCGGGGCAGTCGAGGGCGATGAGCGCCATGCCCATGCCCGCAAACGACGCCTGCTCAAACCAGCTGCGGCTTGCACCCGGATACCCATGGAACTGAAGTACCAATGGCACAGGCTCGTCCGAGACGGGTTTAAGGTACTTGGCATGCAGGCGTGCACCACACATGCCGGTATACCAGAGGTCGAAAAACCGACAGGTCGCGGAATCCGCAACCGAAGCCGCCTCAATCTCGTAGTCGAGCTCGACAGCGTCGGCCTCGGCCATGCGGTCCTTCCAAAAGAGATCGAAATCCGATGGACGGGGCATAGCGCCTCGATATTCACCAAATTGCTGTTGTAGCTCCTGAGCACTTGGCATGGCTCGTGAACCCAGCCTTTCGAAATCGCAACGGAGGTGCGCCCGGCAAGGGAACCGGGCGCACGGGAGGGAAAGCGAGGCTACTCGCCGAGCTTGGGATGCAGCAGCGACGGCGCAGCGCCGAGCAGCATCTTGGTGTAGGGGTCCTGAGGGTGCTGGAAGACCTGCTTGGCCTCGCCCTGCTCGACGATCTTGCCACCATTCATAACGATGATGTCGTCAGAGATATAGCGGACCGTCTGGATGTCATGGCTGATGAACACCATGGCCAGGCCGAGCTCCTTCTTAAGGTCGGTCAGCAGGTTCAGAATCTGCGCGCGGACCGAAACGTCCAGAGCCGAGGTGGGCTCGTCGGCGATGATGGCATCGGGGTTCAGCGACAGGGCACGGGCAATTGCGACGCGCTGTCGCTGGCCGCCCGAAAGCTGGCCGGGAAGAACCTCGGCGGCGGAGCTGGGCAGACCGGTGAGCTCCAAGAGCTCCTTGACGCGCTTCTCCTGCTCGGCCTCGGTACCCAAGTTGTGGACGCGCATGGGGTCGAGCAGTTGCTCACGAACGACCATGCGGGGGTTGAGCGCCGTGGCCGGGTTCTGGAACACGACCGAGATGACGCGGCCCATGTGGCGACGGTCCTCGGCGGTACGCTTGGTAACGTCCTTGCCCTTAAAGTAGACCTTGCCGCTCGTGGGGGCCTGCAGGCCGCACATGACGTTAGCGGTGGTGGACTTTCCGCAACCGGACTCGCCGACGATGCCGATGGTCTGTCCGGGCATGAGCTTAATCGTTACACCCTGGACGGCGTGAACCAGGTTGGGGTGCAGAATCGAGCCGGTACGGGTCCTAAAGGTGACGTGGACGTCATCAAGGAAGATGATCGGCTCGACGCCGTTGACTGCGGTCTCGCTCATCTACATCACCTCCGCGTGAGGGGTCAAACCATTTGCCTTGAGCACCTCGTCGGGGAGCTCGGAATAGAAGTGCTCGGTGCCGGGCACGCGCTTGAAGACCGGACGGGTGTCCAGGCCAATGCGCGGATGGCTCGAGCGGGGCGCGAAGCGATCGCCCTTGGGGAAATCGCGCGGGCTCGGAACGGCGCCGGGCACCTGGTGCAGGCGGCCCGAACCGCTCTCGATGGACAGGACGGAGCCCAGAAGGCCGCGGGTGTACTCGTGAATCGGGTTGGTGAGCAGCTCCTTGGTGGGCGCCTGCTCGATAACCTGACCGGCGTACATAACCGTGATGTTATGAGCGACCTCGGCGACCAGTGCCAGGTCGTGCGAAACGAAGATCATGGCAAAGCCGAGCTTGGCCTGAAGGTCGTTAAGCAGCTTGATGACCTGCTTCTGGACGGTAACGTCCAGAGCGGTCGTGGGCTCGTCGCAGATGACCAGCTTGGGGTCGCGGGTAAGGGCCATAGCGATCAGAACGCGCTGACGCTGACCACCGGAAAGCTCATGCGGATAGCTCTCGAGCGTACGCTTGGGGTCGAGGCCCACGAGCTCCAGGAGCTCCTCGGCGCTACGGGTGCCGCCACGCTTGGTGAGCTGCTTCATCTGGGCGGAAATGAGCATGGAGGGGTTGAGCGAGGACAGGGCGTCCTGATAGACCATGGCGATATCGGTACCGCGCAGGCCGAACCACTCCTTCTTGCTCATCTTGAGCAGGTCGCGGCCCTCCCAGAGAACCTCACCGGAAAGATGCTCGTCATCGTCGGTCAGGCCCATGATGGCCAGCGTGGTGATGGACTTACCGCAGCCGGACTCGCCTACCAGGCCCATGGTCTGGCCGGGACGGACGTCAAAGTTAACGTGGTCGACGACGTTGATGTCACCGTGGTGCTCAAACTGGATGCAGAAATCGCGGACCGAAAGGATCGGCTCAACGGACTCATCGGGCACATGGCGGTCGTTACGCTTGAGTTCGACATCACGCAGAGCGCCAAGACGGGCGGACAGGGACTGAGCCTGCTCCTTGTAGGCGCGAACGGGGTCGGAGACCAGCAGGTCGGCCTCGCGGCGCTTGGAGGAGTCGGTCGGATCCAGGGCGGCGGAGGGGGCAGCGGCCATGGCGTCGGTAATGCCCTCGGAGAGGATGTTGAGTGCCAGGCAGGTGATCATGATGGCCAGGCCCGGGAACAGCGCCTGCCACCAACGGCCAGCGAGCACGCCACCGCGAGCGTCGGCGAGGATGTTGCCCCAGGTAGCGGTGGGCTCCTGGATACCAGCGCCGATGAAGGTCAGCGAGGCCTCGAAGATGATGGCGTCGGCGACCAGGGTAACGGTGAAGACCATGATCGGGGCGATGCAGTTACGCAGAACATGCTTGATCAAAATCCACGGAGCCTTGGCGCCGGAAACGATGACCGCGCGGACATAGTCCTCGCCGTACTCGGACACGATGTTGGCGCGCACGATACGGGCAATCTGCGGAGTGTACATAAAGCCGATGGCGAAGATGATCGACGGCACGGAATTGCCCAGGATGGAGACGAAGACGGCAGCGAGGGCGATGCCCGGGATGGACATGATGATGTCCAGGATGCGCATGATCGCCTCGGAAACGGACTTGCGCGAAACTGCCGCGAGGGCGCCCACGACCGAGCCGCAGACCAGAGCCATGGCAGTGGCACCAAAGCCGATGATCAGCGAGTAACGACCACCGTAGAGCATGCGCGACAGAATGTCGCGACCCTTATCGTCGGTACCGAAGATAAATCCATTGCCGGGAGCCTGGCGAGCAGTGAAAATCTCGACCGGGCTATAGGGGGCAAGAAGGGGCGCCAGAATCGCGGTCAGGGCGACCAGCACCAGCACGACGGCGGCAATCTTAGAAGACAGCGTCATCTTCTTCCAGCCACCGAGCTTGAGCCCCTTGGAGGCAGCCTTCTCGAGCTGCTCGGTTTGCTTCTCTCGAATCTTTACCATAATCTACACCGTCCTGATGCGCGGGTTGATGAGCAGGTAGAGCATGTCAACCACGATGTTGATGATGATGAAGGCAAGAGCAACGACGATGACGACGCCCTGAACCAGGTTCGCCTCGTTGCCCTGAACGCCCTGCAGAATCGCAGTACCCATGCCGGGGAGGTTGAAGATGACCTCGATGACGACAGCACCGCCCATGAGGTAGCCGATCTTAAGACCGAGGGTGGTGACCGGGGTGATCAGCGCGTTGCGCAAGACGTTGATGCCGACGACGACCTTCTCGGGAACGCCGGCGCCGCGAGCCATACGGACATAGTCCTTATCGAGCTCCTCGACCATGGCCGTACGCACGATACGAGTCATCTGGCCCGTCAGCGGGAATGCCAGAGCGATAGCGGGCATAATCATACGTCCCAGATAGCCAGCCGGGTTGGTGGTGAAGTGAGGCAGAGCACCGGACGCCGGGAGCACCTTAAGGTAGGAAGAGAACAGCAGAATCAACAGAACGGCAAGCCAGAACGACGGGGTTGCCAAGCCGGCGATGGAAAAGACGCGGATCACTTGGTCCGGCCATTTATCGCGATACAGTGCCGCGATGACGCCGAGCAAAAACGAGACGACCGCGCCGATGGCAAGACCGATGAAGGTCAGCTGCATCGTGACGGGCAGGGCCGTGGAGATGCGCTTGGCAACGGAGTTGCGAGCAGCACCATAGGTGCCCATGTCACCATGGATCAGATCGCCCATGTAGCGCACGTAGCGCACGGGCCAGGGGTCGTCCAGACCATACTTCTCATGGTACTCGGCAACCGCCTCGGGCGAGGCACCGTCACCCAACGCCGTATAGGCGGGGTCGGTCTTGGAGAACGACATAAGGAAGAACACCAGGACGGTGACGCCCAATGCCATGATCGGCAGCGCCACGAGACGCCTTCCAATCAAACGTAGAAAGTTGTTCACGTTCTCTCCCCTTTCTTTTGTCGGTAGGACCAACTGGTATATGAGTATGGATACTCATTACAAGACCCGAGCGACATCGAGGTCGCCCGGGTCTTTGTTTCAACTATGAGGACGTTGCCTTACGACCGACGCCCTACATATGACTCAAGCGAGTCTTAGGCCTTGACGGTCGCGACGCCCCTGAAGGACATGCTCGTCGTGCCGATGCCCTTGAAGCCATCGAGGGCCTCGCCGTTGGGCGCGGTGGACGGATCGTCCCAGGAAGCGGAGACGGTCTTGACGTGGACAACGGGGTACAGAACGGCGTTGTCGGCGATGATGTCGAAGCACTCGTTCCACTTCTTCTGCTGCTCGTCGCCCTCGGCGGCAAGAGCCTCGTCCATGAGACCGTGGAGCTTCCCCCACTCAGCGGAATCCTTCCACGGGCAACGGGTCTGCATCCAGACGTTGTCACCGTACCACCAGTTGAGCAGCAGGTCGGGGTCGGCGCCGAAGCAGGACGGATCGCCAGGAGCGAGGAGGATATCGTAGGCCTCGCCGCCGTCGATGGCAGCGTAGGTGGCCGGCGAGGTATCGGTCTGGATGGTCACATCGAAGCCGAGAGCGTCGAGGTCGTTCTTGACCTGGGCGGCCATGCCCTTGATCTGCTCGTTGTCGGTGGTGCGCAGGGTGATGGCGCCCGGGGTGATGCCAGACTCTTCGATGAGCTTCTTGGCCTTCTTGGCGTCAGTCTTGTACACCGTGGAAGCCTCATGATAGTTGGTGAAGCTCTTGGGCAGGTAGCAGCTGGCAGCGGTGGCAAGGCCGGCGAAGGTGTTGGTGATCATCTTCTCGGTGTCGAGCGCGTACATGACGGCCTGACGGACCTTGACGTTGTTCCAAGGCTCCTTGGCGACGTTGAACATGATGAAGCGGGTGCCGAAACCCTGGACGTTATCGATCTTGCAGCCGGCGCTCTCGAGCTGGTCGACGGCGTCAGCGGTGACGAGCTCCATAACGAGCGTGGAGCCCTCCTGCTGAGCGGTAACGCGAGCGGTGGGGTCGGTCAGGATGCTGTACTGGATCTTCTTATCCTCGGCAGCATACTCACCGTTGTACTCGGGGTTGGGAACCAGGGTAATCTCGGTATCGGAGATAGAGTCGTACATCCAGGGGCCGGAGCCGATCGGCTGCTTGGCGCGCTCCTCCTCGGCCTGGGTAGCCGGGGTAACGCGGATGATGGCCAGACGATCCTTGAGCAGGGAGAAGTTGGGGACCTTGGTCTTGACCGTTACAGTGCTGGCGTCCTTGGCCTCGATGGACTCGAAGGGCTGGAAGAACGGAGCGTAGGTAGCGGAAGCAGCGCAAGCGGTGTAGGAGGCAACGACGTCGTCAGCAGTGACCTCGGTGCCATCGGAGAACTTGGCGCCCTTGCGGATGGTGACCTCGAAGGTAGTGTCGTCCACGGACTTGGGATCGTCGGTAGCGAGCTCGTTGAAGGTGCTGTAGTCGTGGTAATCGATGCCGTAGAGGCCCTCGATGACGTGCCAGTTAGCACCCAGGCCCACAGCGGAGCCGGTGCTGGCGGGGTCGAAGCTGGACGGAGCGTAAGCGGAACCAGCGGTGATCACGCCGCCGCCACGGTTGGCGGAATCGGTGGAACCGGAAGCGGAACCCTCGTCGCTAGAGCTGCCACCGCAGCCGGTGAGACCAAGCCCTGCGACAGCAGCGACGCTGCCGGTGAGGCCGAGGAACGAACGCCTGGACATACCCTTGTTGATGATGGCCATGTCTTCTCCTATCAATAGAGAATCTTACCCGGGGGCACCTAGACTTGCCCCCGCGCAACTTGCGGACGATATATACCTTACCTACCGACGGACCCAACTGAGGTGCCGCGCTCGGCGACCGATACATACATACGCTTGAACGGTATTTACTACCGTTCACCGAATTCATTGACAAACGATTCGCCAGACAGTATGTATCGACGAGGTGAGATATCAGTCTTCGTCAACCCGCAGGATAGCAGGGTTATTCACCATGGCTAGTCAAACGTTTTAGCGTTAATAAAACCCGAAATCAGTAGGTAATCGCCGCGAAATAAATGATTGAAAATCGGCAAATCATGTATACCAGTTGTTTAGAAGCGCGTTTAGTTTTCGGAACGGCTGGCCGATGCCTGGGCGCGCTCGGCATTCCATGCGACAAGTGCCTCGTGGACCGCTTTGGCGACATCGGCCGGAACGCCTCGAACTTCCGCAATCTCCTGCTCGCTTGCCGCGCGCAAGCGCTTCATCGAGCCAAAATGGCGCATGATGGCACGTTTTCTAGTGGGTCCCACGCCCGGAACGTCGTCAAGCACCGAAACCGTCATAGCCTTATCGCGCAACTCGCGGTGGAACGTAATCGCAAATCGGTGGGATTCATCGCGAACCTGCTTGATCAGGTAAAGCGAAGCGGAGCCGGTCGGCAGCACGACGGGAGTCTCGTCCCACGGCACGAAAACTTCCTCATCGGCCTTTGCCAAGCCACAAACTGGTATATCGAGGCCAAGCGCCTCAAGTTGCTTAATTGCAGCGGTCAATTGCGGCTTGCCGCCATCGACAACGAGCAAATCGGGGCGCGAGCCAAAGCGCTCGTCCGCCATGCGCTCGGGAGCATAGCGACGCCCCAGAACCTCGGACATCGATACGAAGTCGTTCGCCTCGTCCAATTCGGCCTGAATTTTAAAGCGACGATACTGGCCCTTGTCGGCACGGCCGTTGGTAAATACCACCATCGAAGCGACGGTAAAGGTGCCGTGCAACGTCGAGATATCGAAACACTCGATGCGCAACGGCGGCGCAGGCAGCGCCAGCGCACTTTCGAGCTCTAGGAGCGCCTGATTGGTGCGATCGTCAGCATACCCCGTGCGCATCATGTAGCGCATGAGGGCATGGCGCGCATTTTTGGAAGCCATATCGAGCAGGCGGTGCTTTTCGCCGCGCTGCGGCCTATGGAGATGGCAAGAGCGTTCGCGCTTGGCCGCAAGCCACTCCCCCAACGCTTCGGCATCCTCAAGCTCGACAGAGAGATTGATCTCGGCTGGAATATCGGCCGTCTCGTCGTAATAGCGCTTAAGAAAGCCCGATTGAAGCTCTTCCTCGTCGACATCCAGGCCTTTATCGAGGATGAACTCACAAGTTCGAACCGTTCGGCCCTCGCGAACGACAAAGACACAGGCGGCAGAGATAGTCTCTTCGCGATAGAAGCCGATGACGTCGATATCGACGCTTGATGGAAAAACGACCTGTTGGCGATCGTCCAGGCCCCTAATGACTTCCAGGCGACGCTTGACGCGCGCCGCACGCTCAAAATCGAGCGCCTCGGCTGCCTCCGTCATCTCGGACGTGAGCTCGTCGACGACATCCTTGCGATGGCCCGACAAGAAACGTTCGACACGCTTGACGTTCTTGGCATAGTCGGCAGGGGAAATCGCGCCGACGCATGCGCCCGGCCCGCGCCCGACATGGTAGTCAAAGCAGGGGCGCCCGTTTTGCGCGCAAATCATATTGACGATGTCTTCTGCGCCCTTATGAGATTCGACGATGCGGCGGCAGCGGCGCCATTCCGCACAGGATGCCGAGCAAATAGGAATAACCTTGCGTAGCGTATCGATGGTCTCACGCGCCGCACGGCTATCGGTATAGGGGCCAAAATAGCGCGTTCCCGGTTTATGACGCTCTCGCGTGTATTTAATAGCCGGAAACAAGTCGCTCTTGGTAATGGCGATAAAGGGATAGCTTTTATCATCTTTGAGATCGACGTTAAAGTACGGATGGTACTGGCCAATCAGATTGCGCTCGAGCACCAATGCCTCGTGCTCGGTCTCCACCACGATATAGTCGAAGCTCGCCACCAGCTGCATCATGAGCGGGATCTTTTGACGCTCGTCCTGCAGCGTCACGTATTGACGCATACGGGCACGCAAGTTTTTTGCCTTGCCCACATAGATGACATCGCCCTTGGCATCTTTCCAAAGGTAGCAGCCGGGTTGCGTGGGAACGCGCGAAACCTGTTCGGCAAGTGTTGGAATGTTGTCGTGACCTGCCACACGCACCTACTTGCGACGAAGCAGCGCCGAGACCTCGGGCATCTTAAAGACGAAGGCAAGGCCAAAAGTCACGGCGAGCGAGACGACGCCTGCAACACAAACGTAGCCCAGGGTAATGAGGATCGAGCTGCCAAGCATTCCGACAAAGTGCTCAAGTGCCCACATGACGCCGGCGCCCGCGGCAGCGCCCAAGCCACCGAACAACAGGCCGAAGAAACCGCCGTGCAGGATAGACTTGACCTGAAGGCCATGTAGACGACGGCGCAGCCACCACAGCGAGCATCCGACCAAGACCACGTAGTCAACGACGTACGAAAGCGCAATTGCCGGCATACCGTAGCCCAGCACCACGCCAAACAGCAGCACCGAACCGGCCTGACCGATAGCGGAGTACAGGCAATAGCGGCTATAAGGTTTCATATCGAGCAGGGCCGAGAAGCTCTTCTGCATCAGCACGACCACGCCGTAGAGCGGCAGGGAAAGTGCCAGATAGATAAGGAACTCCGACACCAGCGCCACACCGGATTCATCGAACTTGCCGGCGCAGTAGATCATGTTGAGCGGACGGGCGAAGACGATCAGGTACATCGCAAACGGAATCAGGAAGAAGAGCATCTGGGCGACACCGCGCGAAATGCCCGTGCGGACGCTGTCGTAATCCTTCTCCTGCGCATCGTGAGAGAGTTCGGTATAGAGTGCCGTCGAAAGCGAGGCGGCGATCAGCGCATAGGGCAGCGTGTACCACAGGCGCGCATATGCGATGACGGAAGGGCCGGTCTCGGGCTGCACCACCAGCGCGGCGGCATTGGTAATGGAGGTCGAGACAAACATGCACACCGTGGCGAGCAGCGTCGGGATACCAAGCGCAATCGTCTGTCGCAGCGCGGGGTCCTTAAAGTCGATATGGATATGAGGATGCACGCCATGCTTGCCGAGCGCGGGAATCTGGCAGGCCATCTGGACAAAGACGCCGAGGGTCGTACCGGCTGCGATCAAGATAATGCCGACCCGCTCGCCAAATTGTGCAGACACGGGAGCAAAGCCCATAAAGCTGGCGATGACGATGACATTGTTGAGAACCGGGGCAAACGTCGACCAGAAGTAGTCGCGGTGTGCGTTGAGAACACCCGAGAACACCGAGCCCAAGCCATAAAACAGAATTTGGATAGCAAAGAAGCGGAACATGAACGCAGCGGTATCCATGCTGTCGCCATTACCCGAAAGGAACGACTGCGTCCAAATAAAGCCGGGAGCAAACACGGTGCCCAGCAGCGAGATGCCGCCCAGCACCAGAAGCAGAATACCGAGCAGGTTGCCGACATACTCGTTCGATGCCTCGCGGCCCTGCTCGCGCCTCACGCCCATATACACCGGCAAAAACGCCGTAACGAGCATGCCGCCCATCACGAGCTCGTAGAGCATGTTGGGCAGGTTGTTGGCAACCTGATAGGAGGACGAGAGCAGCGACATGCCGATGGCGGCCGCCATGGCCCACGTGCGGATAAACCCGGTGACGCGCGACACGATGGTCAGCACGGTCATGAGGCCAGCAGAACGACCAACCGTGGAGTAGTCCGAAGAACCCATATCGTCTACGTCGTCCTGAGAGTCCTCATGAACCTCATCTTGTGGCGGCAAATCGTCCACGACGGCAAAGGAGCCGGTCATCGCAAAGGGATCGTCAACCAAAACGGCGTCATCAGCAGGTGCAGCGCCATCGCTGTTCGGCATGTTGTTACCGGATACGGCATCATCATCGAATATGGCATGGTCGCCAAACACCGTGTCAACTTCTTTGGCGGCGACGGTTCGGGCAGAAAACGACAGAGGGTCCCAATCGTCATCACCGTCGATGGCCACGCCCTCGACGGGATCGGTCGAACCAAGCGGCGACCATTCGTCATCCGAAAGAAGCGGCTCGTCATCATCATGAACCGCGGGCTTGGCGGAACGAGCGACAGGAGCGCTCTGCGGCGTGCTCTTTCCCTGGGCTGCCATCAAAAACACCGCCGTCTCATCGGGACGCGGCACACGGGGAGCCTCGGAGGCGACCGGCGTCACGCTGGCGCTCGATTGAGCGGCGGCCAAAAAGACAGCCGTCTCATCGGGACGAGCCGAAGAAAGAACCGTACGGGGAAGCGCCGTGCCGGCACCGGCGGCACGCAAGTACACGGCCGTCTCGCCCGGGTCGGCGGCAGCGGACCAGGCGTTTCGAATCTCGTTATCGAACGAAGCAGCCTCGGGCGCGGGCGCCTGAGGAGCCGACCCTTTTGCAAAGTGAGCTCCGCGCTTTGATTCTTCCTGCGGCATCGCTCAGTCCTCTCTCGTAATCGCGGCAACCGTCGCCCCGCAAAATGCAACTAAGTCATCGGGAGCAAGCTCAAGCTGATAGCCGCGCTTGCCACCCGAGATAAAAATGGTATCCCAAAGGACGCATGTCTCATCGATCAGCGTCCGGAAGCGCTTTTTCATACCGACCGGGCTGCAACCGCCACGGACATACCCCGTCGCGGCAAGCAAATCTTTGACATGCATCATGGTCAGCGTCTTTTCGCCTGCGGCGCGCGCGGCGGCCTTGAGGTCGAGCTCATCGGCAACGGGAATGCAGCACACGACATGGTCGTTGGACGGCGTCGTGCAGACCAGGGTCTTAAATCCCTGACCGGGCTCCTCGCCAAGCTGCTCGGAAATCGCGACGCCCAGACCTGACGATTCATCGCCATCGTCTTCATACGTGTGGAGAACATAGGAGATGCCGGCGCTTTCCAGCTCGCGCATCGCATTGGTTTTTGGCGTCTTAACAGCCTTTGCCATGGCACATCCTTTCCCTCGCAGAGCGACGCAAGGATTAAGTATAGGGCCAATTCCGCCGCATATGCCAACTCGACACACAGAAGCGCCACCGAATCAGATGGAATCGGTGGCGCGTCGGTACTACAACGTCTTTTTACTGCGCGTCGAGCTGCGCCTGACGCTCACGGTCACGCTTGAGCAGCGGCGCCAAGAACTTGCCCGTGTAGCTCTGCGAACACGCCGCGACTTGCTCCGGCGTGCCCGAGACCACGACGGTTCCGCCGCCATTGCCGCCTTCGGGGCCCATATCGATCAGGCGGTCGGCAACCTTGATGACATCAAGGTTGTGCTCGATCACCAGAACCGTGTTGCCCGCATCGACCAGGCGCTGCAACACGTCGAGCAGCTGGCGAACATCCTCAAAATGAAGGCCGGTTGTGGGCTCGTCCAAAATGTAGAACGTCTTGCCTGTCTGACGACGATGAAGCTCCTTGGCGAGCTTCACGCGCTGCGCCTCGCCGCCCGAAAGCGTCGTAGCGGGCTGGCCCAAGCTCACGTAGCCCAGACCCACGTCATATAGGGTCTGCAGCTTGCGCTTAATCTGCGGGATATTCCCAAAGAAAGCCAGTGCTTCGGTGACACTCATGTCGAGCACGTCCGAGATCGTCTTGCCGCGGTAGGTAACCTCGAGCGTCTCGCGGTTATAACGCTTGCCGCCACATACCTCACAGGGGACATAGATATCGGGAAGGAAGTGCATCTCGATCTTGATCTGGCCATCGCCCTTGCACGCCTCGCAGCGACCGCCGCTTACGTTAAAGGAGAAACGTCCCGGCGAGTAGCCGCGCGCCTTCGACTCCGGCGTGCTTGCAAATAGCGCACGCAGATCATCCCACAGGCCAATATAGGTCGCAGGGTTCGAACGCGGCGTGCGACCGATCGGCGACTGGTCGATATCGATTACCTTATCGATGCACTCGATGCCCTCAATCTTCTTGTACGGCCCCACGGGACGCGTCGAACGATGGATGGCATTCGTAAGCGCGGGCGCAATCGTATCGGTGACCAGGGAGCTCTTGCCCGATCCCGAAACACCGGTAACGACTGTGAGCGTACCGAACTCAATCTTGGCGGTAACGTTTTTGAGGTTGTTAGCGCGGGCACCCGTGATCTTAAGACAGCCGCGGCCGGGCTTGCGGCGCTCATCAGGCACGCGAATCATCCGTTTGCCGGTCAAATAGGCACCCGTCATGGAATCGGGGCACGCCATGATATCAGCAGGCGTTCCTGCGGCGACCACGTGTCCGCCGTTAACGCCCGCGCCGGGACCCATATCGATCACGTAGTCGGCAGCGCGAATAGTATCTTCGTCGTGCTCGACGACGATAACGGTATTACCGATATCGCGCAAGCGCTCGAGCGTCTTGATCAGGCGCTCGTTGTCGCGTTGATGAAGGCCGATCGACGGCTCGTCCAGAATGTACAGAACGCCCATGAGGCCGGCGCCGATCTGCGTTGCCAGGCGAATGCGCTGTGCCTCACCGCCGGAAAGCGTCGCCGAGGCGCGATCGAGCGTCAGATAGTCGAGTCCGACATCGACCAGAAAACGCAGGCGCTCCAGGATTTCCTTGACGATGCGACCGCCGATAAACTGCTGACGCTCGGTAAGCTCCAGGCCCTCAAAAAACTCGAGCGACTCACGACACGACAGGCAGCAGACGTCGTAAATGGACTTGCCGCCCACGGTGACGGCAAGCATCTCGGGACGCAGACGAGCACCATGACAGCTCGAGCATGGCTCTTCGCGAATGTATTTCTCCAAGCGAGTCCTGGTGTTCTCGTTCGTCGTCTCGTTGTAGCGCTCGTACAGGATGTTGCGCACACCCGAGAACTTAGTGTCCCACTGGCTGCGACGCCCATCGAGCTTTTGATAGTCGACCGAGATCTTCGTGTCGCCCATGCCATCCAAAAACGCACGACGCACCCGCGGGGGCAGGTCCTCCCATGGCGTATCGGCACTCACCTTAAAGTGTTTGCAGACCGCGGCAAAAATCTGCGGATAATAGTTGGAATTGCCGAACAGGCTGCCAAAGACTCCGTCGGCAATCGACTTTGAGGGGTCTTCAATCAGTGCCTCGGCATCGACTGTCTTTTTAAAGCCCAGGCCGTCGCACTCGGGACATGCACCATAGGGCGCGTTGAACGAGAAATCGCGCGGCTGCAGGTCGTCGATGGAATGCCCGTGCTCCGGGCACGCCAGCGCCAGCGAATACTCCAGCAGCTCGCCCTCGGTTCCCTCGGGAGCGTCGCGGTCGGGCAGCATGTACACGCTCACGTTACCGTGCGCCAGTGCCGTCGCCTGCTCAACGGACTCGGCAATGCGACCCAGGGAGTTCTCTCGAATCACGATACGGTCAACCACGACCTCAATGTCGTGTTTGAACTTCTTGTCCAGGTCGATAGGGTCGTCAAGCGAGCGCACCTCGCCGTCGACGCGCACACGGCTAAAGCCCTCCGCACGCAGGTCCTCAAACAGCTTGGCGTATTCGCCCTTGCGTCCACGAACCACCGGCGCCAACACAAACGCGCGGCGGCCCTCCCCCGCCGCCAGCACCTTGTCGGCGACCTGATCGGTCGTCTGACGCTCAATGACACGACCGCACTCAGGACAGTGCGGCGTTCCCACGCGAGCAAACAGCAGACGCAGATAGTCATAAATCTCGGTTACGGTGCCCACCGTCGAGCGTGGGTTTTTGGACGTCGTCTTCTGATCGATCGACACAGCCGGCGACAGACCGTCAATCGAGTCCAGATCGGGCTTGTCCATCTGGCCCAAAAACTGACGCGCATAGCTCGAAAGGCTCTCGACGTAACGGCGCTGGCCCTCGGCATAGATGGTATCGAACGCCAGTGAGCTCTTGCCCGATCCGGAAAGACCGGTTATGACCACGAGCTGGTCACGCGGAATGGAAACATCGATATCGCGCAGGTTATGCTCGCGCGCGCCGCGAATAACGATAGAAGAATCAGACATGGAAGCTCCTTGCCTCCTACAACTTCAAATCACACTGACGATGAGTTTAGCGCACTCGACGCGCACAGATGTTCGTAATACAAGATTCGCAGACGTTTTGCTTTGCGTATCGGGTGCTTTGTTTCTCGAAATGCCGGGAAAAGGTTACAGTAATCTAATACTGAACTTAATTTGCTGTAACAGAGGAACGTCCATGACCGAAGATATCCCCCTTGAAATCACTTCGAGTGACATGGCCAATCTGCCCATATTCATCGCCGTCCTTATCGTGGCCGCTGTCATCGCACGCATATGCGTTTCAGTCAAACGAAAGGAACAGCCGCCTGTTTTTCGCGCCCTTTGGTGCGCGACGCTCCTCATCCCGCTCGGCATGGTAGCTGCATGGATTACGAATCAATTGCTCGTAAATGAGGACAGTTCCCTATGGGTCCTTTCTTATTCGGCACTCGGTGCTGCCGCCGTCATACTTCTTGTCGAGCCCTTGGTTTCGGGACTTATCGACCAAACCGATCTTGCGACGGGAACGGTTGCCTGTATTTGCCGTGACATCCTTGTCATCGCCGCTGTTTCAGCGCTCTCGTTCGTTTCACTCGAAATTGCCTGTAACGAAACGTTCTATCGCATTCCCGCCAACTCATTCGGGTTTTCCGTCGGGCTGCTCGCGACGGTTCTACTCTCCCTTTATTTGCTGGGACAGCGTCATGGAGGCGTCATGAACCTCGTGCCCATCATCTGTTGCATCCTTGGCATTGCCGAGCACTTCGTCATAACGTTTAAAGGCGAAGCCATCCTGCCAAGCGATATCTTGGCCCTTGGCACCGCAATGGAGGTGAGCGAGGGATACGAGTTTACCTTTACCGCCGGAATCGTAACCTCTCTCGCCCTGCTGGAGATTTCCCTGGGGCTTCTTTCGCTTATCCGACCGCGAAAGCTCCGTACGTCCACCCATGTCTTCCCCGCAATCGCCGCTAACCTCTGCGCTTTTCTGCTAGTGACCGTTGTGGGGCTCTCGGGCTTTTCCAGCATCGACTTGGAGCAGGCGCTGGATTTTGGATTTGACCGTTGGCAGCCCATCACCACATATGCGTCTCAGGGTTTTATCACTTCGTTCACCGAAATGGTCAACGAGTTGCCCATTGAGAAGCCCGAAGACTATACGCCCGATGAGGCGCAGAGCATCGAGCAGGAGCTCGCCGCCGCCTACGACAGCACGTATGGCTTGAGCGAGCAGCGCGCGGCTGCCGTTGCCCAGTTCAATGAAATCAAGCCAACGATTGTTGCCGTCATGAACGAGAGTTTTAGCGACCTTTCGTGCTTTGAGCAGCTCCAGGCGGCCGGGTACACCGGCCCCGCATTCTACAACTCGCTTCCCGACACACTTGTTCGCGGCACCATGCTCGCTTCGGTCACCGGTGGCGGAACGGCAAACTCCGAATTCGAATTTTTGACCGGAGCGACAACGGCCTTTGTCGGATTAGGCAAGATCCCCTATCAGCTGTATCAGATGAATGGCGTCAACAGCCTGGCAAAGGACCTTAAAGAGCTTGGGTATACCGCTACCGCTATGCACCCGCAAAACCCCGTCAACTACCATCGAGATAAAATCTATCAGCAGTTGGGCTTTGGAGACTTTCTTTCAATCGGCGATTTCGAAGGTGCGCCCTGTTACCATGCCGGCGTATGCGACTACGCCACCTACGACAAGATACTCGACCTGCTTAGAACCGACGAAGCGCCGCAGTTCATCTTTGACGTCACGATGCAAAATCACGGCGGCTACGACTATGGCACCGTTCCCGCCGAAGAGCTGACAAACTATTGGGTCGAGGGAGCCAGTGAGGGCGCCAATAGCGCGCTCAACACCTATCTCACCTGCATCAACGCATCCGACCGGGACCTCGAGTACTTTATCAACGAGCTCCGCAATATCGGCAGACCGGTTGTTCTTGTCTTTTTTGGCGACCATCAGCCGAGCGCCGCAACGACTCTCAACGACGAGCTGTACCCTCAGGAAGACACGGCAAGCCACGCTTTCCGTGTCTATCAGTCGACCTATTTCGTCTGGGCTAACTATGAAATCGCCGGCAATACCGAGCTCAACGTCTACGACACCGTCGGGGCAAACGAGATTGCAGCCATTACCCTAAATAAGATCGGCGCCCCGCTCACCGACTATCAAAAGGCCCTGCTTGCAACAAGGTCAGATGTGCCCACCATCAATGTCGCCGGCTATCTCGGTGCCGACGGGCTGCGCTACGACTTGGAATCTGAAGACAGCCCCTACACCTCGACGATCGACAAGCTGCAGCGCATGCAATACCTCGAGTTCGCCAGCAAAGTTCAGTAAGCCCGCCCATTCGCTTGGGTCCATCGTATTGCAAGCACGCTCGGCCCAAATGCATCGCAAATGACTCCCGCTCGCAAACGAGGGTACAATGACGCTCGTGTCACACCGCGGGGCTCAGGCCCCAACATATACAAAGGAGTCAAACATGGGTTGCGAGCACGCACAGGCAGCCGGCGGCCAAACGTCGCCGTCGCAATTTGAGGAGAATACGCTGTCCGAGGTCAAGCGCGTTATCGCCGTGCTTTCCGGTAAGGGCGGCGTCGGCAAGTCATTCGTCACCGGCGCCATCGCCACCGAGCTTGCCCGCCACGGTCACAAGGTCGGCGTCCTCGATGCCGATATTACCGGCCCCTCTATCCCTAAGATGTTCGGCATGAGCGGACGTCACGTCCACGCCCTCGGCAACCTTATGCTGCCCGAAATCTCCGAGCACGGCGTCAAGATTATGAGCTCTAACCTGCTGCTCCAAAACGAAACCGACCCCGTCCTCTGGCGCGGTCCGGTTATCGCGGGTGCCATCAGGCAGTTCTGGAGCGAAACCTCATGGGGCCCCATCGACTACCTGATGGTCGACATGCCTCCGGGAACGGGCGACGTCGCCCTCACCGTCTTCCAGTCGCTGCCCGTCGATGGCATCGTCATCGTCACGAGCCCGCAGGATCTGGTCTCGATGATCGTCGCCAAGGCGGTCAACATGGCCGAGAAGATGAACGTCCCCATTCTGGGAATCGTCGAAAACATGAGCTATATCGAGTGCCCCGATTGCGGCAAGAAGATCGAGGTCTTTGGCAAGAGCAAGCTCCCCGAGGTCGCCGAGCGTTACAACCTCGAGATCCTAGGGGAGCTTCCCATCAATCCGGCACTCGCCGAGGCTTGCGATAAGGGCGAGGTTGAGACCGCATTGCCCGACGGTATGCTGCCCCAGGCCGTCTCTGCCGTCGAGGCCATTGCCCCGCACGAGACCGCCGAGGCCTAAGTGAACACAAACGCCTCCTATGACGTCTTGGTAATCGGCGGCGGGGCCTCGGGTCTCGCCGCCGCCATTACGGCCGCACGCGCAGGCAAAAGCGTCTGCATCGTTGAGCGCGATGTTGCCTGCGGCCTTAAACTCCTTGCGACCGGCAACGGCCGCTGCAACCTTTCCAACGAATCAATTGATTTCCAGCGGTACAACCACCCCGCATTCGTCGAATCCGTCATGGGTCCCCAGCCCGAGCAAGAGCTCGACAGTTTCTTCTCCTCGCTGGGCATCATGACGACCTCCGAGGAGGGCCGGCTGTATCCGCGCTCCCTTCGTGCCGAATCGGTGCGCGATGCGCTTCTCAACGCTTGCAATCACCTGGGTATCACCTTGATCTGTGGAGCAAACGTCGCCTCGGCATTCAAAGCCCCCGAGGGCTGGACACTCCAAATAGACCGTCCTGCGCGAGCACTCAAGGCAAAAAAGCACGACAACCGAAAATCGGAACTCCGCTCACTTCGGAAGGCGCTCGCCGACACCCCTCGCAAGAACGAGACGCTGCAGGCAAAGGCCGTAATTATCGCTACGGGCGGCAGCCCCGCCGACATCGCGAAGACGTTCAATCTTTCCCTCACACCGCAGCGCCTCGTCCTCTGCCCCGTGTCGGCATCGGTCTTCGGCGACCAGACTGCGCTCAAGACGCTGGATGGCCTGCGCGTCCGCGCCCGTTTGACGCTCACCCGCAATCACGAGGAGCTCTGGCGCGAAGACGGCGAAGTGCTCTTCCGAACCTTTGGCATCTCGGGCGTTGCCGCCTTTAACCTCTCCCGTCGCGTCCAGCGCGGCGATACGATTCTGCTCGACGTTTTCCCCGACCTCTCCAAAGACGAGTTGCTCGATATGCTCAACCAGCGAGTTGAGTTGCTCGGCGGCTTTTCACCCCGCGACCCCCGCTGGCTCGACGGCATGCTCGCCCCGCAGTTCTCTCACGTTGTCTGCACCGCATTCGAACGGTGCCACCCCGGGTCGTACGACGTCATCCATCTGGTCTCAATTCTCAAGCACTTTAAGCTGCTCGTCGAGGGAACGACAGAGGAGCGTTCGGCCCAGGTCACGCGCGGCGGCGTGCCCATCGAGAGCGTCTCAGCTCCCAACCTCTGCGTGAGCAACGCGGCAGGCGCCCCACTTTACATCTGTGGCGAGGCACTCGACATCGATGCCGATTGCGGCGGTTTCAACCTTGCGTGGGCTTGGATCTCGGGTATTCGCGCTGCAAGCAGCCTATAGCCGCGCAGTCTATAATCAAAACGCATTCGGGCCGTCTGGAACACCGGGCGGCCTCTTTCTTGCATCTAAGGAGACCTCGATGATCGAAATCACCCAAGTCCACGCGTCACTCGATGAGGCCGGCGACGAAACCGCCTGCCTTGCTATTGGTAGACGCGCCGTCAAACGAGCCCTGCGATGCGAGGATTCCCAGATTAAAGCCATTGAGCTCCATCGCAAGTCAATCGACGCCCGTAATAAGCGAGATGTCCATTTTATTTTGAGCTTTCGAGTTGAACTGACAAGCTCCCGACTCGAGCAGGAGGTGGTCGACCGCGTCGCCGAGCGCGACTGCTCGCGCATCCGCATGGTAGACGGCGAGGCTCCTTCATTCCCCAGCCCTGTCCCGAATGTACCCAAGGGGCGTCCCGTCGTTGTCGGCGCCGGTTGCGCCGGTCTCTTCGCCGCCCTGACCCTTGCCGAAGCGGGCCTTAAACCCCTGCTCATCGAGCGAGGCGACCCCGCACTTCGCCGCTCGGAAGCGATCGATCTCTTTCTTAAGGAGCGTACCCTCGACCCCGAAAGCAATATCCAATTTGGCCTGGGCGGCGCAGGGACCTTCTCGGACGGCAAGCTCAACACGGGAACCAAGAATCCTGCCCATCGACTGATTCTTGAAACATTCGTCGAAGCGGGCTCACCTCGTGACATCCTGTGGGACGCCAAGCCGCACATTGGCTCCGACATCCTCCCCACCGTCGTCACCAACATTTCTCAGCGCATCGAACGGCTCGGTGGAACCGTCCGCTATCGAACAAAGCTCGTCGATATTCGAACCGATGGTTCTGGCGCCATCACCGGCGTCGATGTCCAACCGTCGCACGAAGCCACAAGCGAGACAATCGCCACAAAACACCTCATTCTCGCCTGCGGCCATTCCGCCCGCGACGTATTCGAGCTTCTCAAAGAACATAACGTTGCCCTCGCGCAAAAGACCTTTGCCATGGGTGTGCGCATCGAGCATCCTCAGCGCGACATCGACCGCGCCCAATATGGCCCTTCGGCAGGGCACCCGGCACTCGGAGCAGCCCCCTACAAGCTTGTCGCCCATCTCCCCAACGGCCGCAGTGTGTTCTCGTTTTGCATGTGCCCCGGCGGACAGGTTGTCGCGGCTTCTTCCGAGCAGGGCCATCTTTGCGTCAACGGTGCCAGCCTCAATGCCCGCGACGGGCACAACGCAAATGCCGCCCTACTCGTTAACGTCACACCTGACGACCTTCCCGACGATGACCCGCTCGCAGGCATTGAACTCCAGCGCGCCTGCGAGCGAGCCGCCTATCGCCTGGGTGGCTCCAACTGGAACGCGCCGGCACAGCTCGTCGGAGATTTCCTTGC
Organism: uncultured Collinsella sp.; assembly: GCA_937969105.1. Classification (GTDB taxonomy): domain Bacteria; phylum Actinomycetota; class Coriobacteriia; order Coriobacteriales; family Coriobacteriaceae; genus Collinsella. The sequence continues at coordinate 38,185 of CALBUZ010000135.1, forward strand.
TAGACGCGCCAGCACGGCACCCGGAGAGGTAAAACCAACCTATCCACTTGGCGTGACCTGGACGGCGATCGACGATGCCCTCCCGCAGCATATCGTCGAATCGCTTCGTTTGGGAATCCCCCTGCTCGGTAAGAAACTGCGTGGCTATGACCGCCCCGATGCGGTCCTCACTGGCGTGGAGACGCGTTCGAGCTCCCCGGTCACCGTCACCCGCGATCGAACATGCCACGCCACGTCGACTCCGGGCCTTTACCCTTGCGGCGAGGGTGCCGGATATGCCGGCGGCATCATGAGTGCCGCCACCGACGGCATCCGTTGCGCCGAGGCGCTGATAGCAGACCTCTAGTGCACGAACTCTCACGTCCGAACGACACAGGCCCCGAGCTCCACAGGGAACTCGGGGCCTGTTCGCTACTTCCTGAATCGTGCACCCTGGCGTTTTCTGCCCGAAGCAAAGGTAGAGCCCTTGCGAGCCTGCGAACGCAAACGCTCGATCGTTTCGTCCTCAGATGCGCCCTCAAGCATCGCCCGAATCTGAACGACGGCATCGCGCAAACGTGCCGCCTCCTCAAAGTCCATGGCGGCGGAAGCGTTACGCATGTCTTCCTCCATGGTCTCGACGATCCGCACGAGCTCGTCATGCGGTAGCCCTTCCAGCTGCTCGGCAAGCGTTTGCTCGGGTGCCACCGTCTCCGGCGCGGCGCCCTCGCCGTTTTCGTCGGGTGTATAGAACGCACCGTGACCCAGCGAATTGCCTCTCGAGCGTCCCTTCGAGCCCACAGTCTTTTCGGCCTCGGCAATAAAGCTCGAAATGTCGTTAATGGCCTTGCGGACCGTCTTGGGCACAATGCCATGCTCTTCGTTATATGCCATCTGAATCTCGCGACGGCGCTGCGTCTCCTCGATGGCTTCTTTCATCGAATCGGTCATAACGTCTGCATACATGATGACCTCGCCGTCGGCATTACGGGCCGCACGGCCAATCGTCTGAATCAGCGAACGGCGGTTGCGCAAGAAGCCTTCCTTGTCGGCGTCGAGAATTGCCACCAGCGAGACCTCGGGAAGGTCTAGACCCTCGCGAAGCAGGTTAATGCCAACGAGAACATCGATCTTTCCCTCGCGCAGCGTTCGCAGGATCTCGACACGGTCCATCGTCGCTGTATCGGAGTGCATGTAATTGACCTTAATGCCGGCATCAAGCAGATGGTCGGTCAGGTCCTCGGCCATGCGCTTGGTGAGCGTGGTCACCAGCACGCGCTCCTTGCGGGCAACGCGCTCGCGAATCTCGTCCTCAAGATCGTCAATCTGCCCACGAACCGGACGCACATCGATCTTGGGGTCGAGCAGGCCGGTCGGACGAATAATCTGCTCAACGTCGTTCTGGCTAACCCGCAGCTCATAGTCGCCCGGCGTGGCCGAAACGTAGATGAACTGGGGAATCCTCGCCTCAAACTCATCGAAGCGGAGCGGGCGGTTATCGAGTGCCGAAGGCAGACGAAAACCATGCTCCACCAGCGTCACCTTACGCGAGCGGTCGCCTTCGTGCATGCCGCGGATCTGCGGCACCGTTACATGACTCTCGTCGATGATACAGAGCATGTCCTTAGGAAAGTAATCGATCAGGGTAAACGGCGGCTCGCCCGGTTTTCGACCGTCCAGATGACGCGAGTAGTTCTCGATGCCGTTACAAAAACCCATGGTCTCGAGCATCTCGAGATCATAGTCGGTACGCTGCTGCAGACGCTGCGCCTCGAGCAGCTTATCAGTCGCCTTGAGCTCGGCCACACGCTTCTCGCACTCTTCGCTGATTGATTTCAGAGCCGCTTTGACCTTAGGCTTCTCAGTCACGTAGTGCGAGGCCGGCCACACGGGAATGGCCTCGTACTCACGCAGCATCTCGCCGGTGACCTCGTCGATCTCGGCAATCAGCTCGACCTCGTCGCCAAAGAACTCAAACCGCAACGGATGCTCGGCATAGGGCGGATACACGTCGACGACATCGCCGCGCACGCGGAAGGTGCCACGTGCCAAATCATAGTCATTGCGATCGTACTGGATATCGATAAGCGCATGGATAAAGTCATCGCGCTCGAGCGGCACCTTCTTGTCGACGTTCGGAGCTAGGCCCGCATAGTCCTCGGGGGAGCCAATGCCATAGATACACGAGACCGATGCGACGACGATCACATCGCGTCGAGATAGCAGCGATGCCGTCGCCTGATGGCGCAGCATCTCGACCTCTTCGTTAATCGAGGAGTCTTTCTCGATATACGTATCACTCTGCGGTACATATGCCTCGGGCTGATAGTAATCGTAGTACGACACAAAATAGACCACGGCGTTGTTAGGGAAGAATTCCTTGAGCTCGCTCGCGAGCTGAGCGGCAAGCGTTTTATTGGGAGCCATGACCAGCGTCGGCTTCCCCAGGGCCTCAATAGTCTTAGCCATCGTGAAGGTCTTGCCCGAACCAGTCACGCCCAGCAAAACCTGATAGCGATCTCCGTCCCTCACACCCTGCACAAGCGACTCAATGGCCTTAGGCTGGGAACCAGCGGGCTCGTATGGAGACACGACCTCAAACGGCACCTCAGAGCCCTCAACGCCAAAACGTTTGAGCTCTCCTCCAACACGCTCAACTTCAAATTCCGCCATGGATACTCCTAACTCATATATCTGCAGTATACGCAGGCGGCAGGCATAGTCCTATACGAACCGATCGGGATAGAGGGTCTTGTAGCGAACCCAGGCATTATTGACACGAATCAGATACGCCTGCGTCTCGGGAAAGGTGATTGCATTATGAAGCGACGTGCTCTGCTGCGCCCATCCGTCGACATTGCCCATGCCGGCGTTATAGGCGGCAATGGCACTGTCAGTCGACCCGTTAAAATACGTCAGAAGATACGAAAGATACGCACAGCCAAACTCGATGTTCGTAGCGGGATCGTTAAGGTCGCCGGCTGAATACTCGCTGCCATCGACAAGACCCTTGGCAATCATATCCTGGGCAGTCTCGGGCATCAGCTGCATCAATCCCTGTGCGCCTTGATTCGACTCAGCCTCGGGATCCCAATTCGATTCCGACTTTATGACAGCACATACCAGATACGGATCAAGATTGTGCGAAATGCTCGATTGCTTTACGTACGCCTCGTAGTCAATTGGATACAAAGGCTTAAAGAAGGCGGCAGGGGCATACGAGTAGACGAGCGAAATAAGGCCGAAGAAGAACACGACGGCAAGTGGCGCCACGCGATACCACGTAAAGAAACGTGTCTTAGGCATCGGCCTCATCCTTATCCACTACATCCCCGAAGCCATGGCGCGCAAGCCATGCGTCCAGTTGTTCAAAGAGCGAGTTATCGCCTGCCGCATTATCGATTACCGTCGTAGCGATATTGCAAAGCGAAGCCTCATCAGGTTGGCATGCAGAGCGCGCATCAAAATCAGAAGACTCCATACCACGATGAATGGCACGCTCGCGACGAACTGCTAAAGGAGCGCTGATAACCAGAATTTCATCAGCCAGGCCAAAAGCATCCTCAAAACCAGTCGGGGCAGAAACCTCGACAACCGCAAAGGGGTAACGGGGGGACGAAACCGTGCAGCAAACCGGATCAAGAATCCTCAGTGGCAGCTGTTCGATGAGAACCGGGTGAACGATGCCATTGAGCCGCGCAACTGTATCAGGAGAGGCGAAAGCTCGAGCAGCGAGGACATTGCGGCGAATGCCGCCCTCCCCGTCCAGAATGTCCCAACCGAATTCTTCGGCGAGGGCATTGACGATATCGGAGCCTGGAACATACAGCGATTTGGCAAGCTCATCCAGATCGATAAGCATGGCGCCATGAGATTCGAGATAGCGGCAGGCAGTCGACTTACCCGAAGCAATATTGCCCAAGACAAAAACGGTAAACATCAAGTCCTCCCTAACGCCAATGGGAGTTATTATCGCGCAAATACAAAAGAAGGACTCAAAATACAGCCAAACAGTAAGACAAGTTAAACGAAGGCGAGTTCGTGTATTACAACCCTCTATTAAACGCAAAAAAGGGGGAGGCCGCGAGGCCTCCCCCTTCTCAGTTCAAGCGCACGGCTCGGTGCCGTCCACCGGTCAGCGGCGCCCTGGCCTCCCACGGGCTGACCCCGCAGTACTCTCGGCGCGATGG
>CALBUZ010000136.1 GCA_937969105.1 uncultured Collinsella sp.
TGAAAGGCAATAAGGCTTTTCGAAAGACAGAAAGGAGCAAGGCAATGAGCATCACGTTCAGGGTTTGGCGATTAGCAGTCACCGTCCAAATCCGCTTCCGCCTTCTTAACAGACGGTAAGCGGAAGGGTTGCCCGCTCGGCGGCGGGCAACCCGCCCACCTTGAAATGATGCCCAGAGCCTTTAGCGAAAGGATACAGCATGGCAGATGCGCGAAGCAAGGCAACGGAGAAGTACCGTAAGGCGAACGTCAAGTCGTTCAACGTGAAGTTCTTCCCGTCTGATGCCGAAGTCCTGGAATACTTCCAAGGCAAGGAGAACCGCAACCAGTACATCAAAGACCTCATTAGAAAGGACATGGAAGCCAAGGCAAGCCCCAAGACCTACGTTTTCGAGACGGCCAACGAAGGCGACGTGACGATCACTATCTCCGGCGAGTATGTCGGCGGGTGTGTTGACATGGAAGCCGACATCTCGGGTACCGGAGACCATCGCGAGTGGACGGAAATCGACGGCGGAAGCGTCGAGGAAATCTTCGAATGGCTGATGGACAAGGGCGTGGAGTTCGAGAGCGACCGTTCCCTTTGGCTCAACTTGAATTATGTCGAGCAAGTCATGATTGACCGCTCGAAGACAGAAGATCAGCTGCTTGACTACGCCGCAAGCATAACAGACAAAGAGCTTAAGAAGTGGCGAGAGTTCTATTTCGACATCTAAACGCAAAAAGCCCGCACCCCATTACAGGGTGCGGGCTCATTTATATACTATTTAAGAAGTTCGTTTACTCGTTTTTGAACCGCATCGAAGTTTGCTCCGAGCTTGGTGCGGCGCTCGTTGCCGTCACCGTACTCACCTCGAATGACGGCCTTTGCAAGCGCATCGATGTCGACACTTGAAGAGCGCGCGTTGACGCGCGCCTGCACTTCATCGTAACGAGAGCCAAGAATGGCGCGGCGCGTATCGCCGTTGCCGAATACTCCGTTGAGCACGTCTTTGGCAAGATCATCGACGCTGGAAGAGCTTGCGCGGTTGATTAGCGCCTGCACCTCATCATAGCGAGAGCCTAGGCGCTTGCGACGCTTGTCCCCATTGCCGTACTCACCACGCATGATGGCTGCCGCGAGATCTGCCGTAGAACCTTCAGGGCAATTCTCGGCTGCACCAGAAGCCCCGGCCTTCTCGCCATGAACGTATTTAAACCATGCCTGCTTGTCCATGTATGCGATGTCGAGATCGAGGTATTTGTCATACCCGTTCAATCGTCCGTGAGAAGAGTATTGATGGATGACGCAGCTGTTCCAGGCACCGAATCCGCCATCAGGAAGCCAAGGGGAATCTTGGTATCCAGTGTCGTTGCGGTCGGCGTCCTGCGCGACCCAGAGTGCGTGGTTCTTTGCAATCTGTGACCAGTCTTCCTCCGTGGTGACGCTTCGGCTCATATAGACGATGCAGCGAACACCGGTGAGCTCGTAGATCTTATCCAGGAACAGCTTAGCCTTATCGGTTCCGATGCGACCGTAGGCTTCATAGTCGAGCATCGGGATGCCGCGGCCAAAGTAGTTCTTGCAGTTGGCGTAGAAGAACTCGGCCTGCTTTACCGGGTCGGACTGGTCAAGGAAATGGTAGAAGCCATAGAGCTTCTTCTGGCTGATCGCCGTCTGGATAAACGGGTCGCAAGTCGAATAAACCTTATCGATGCCCTCGGTCGCCTTGCAGAATACGAAATCGTAATCGATCTTAGTGAGGTCGAGACCTCGCTGATAATCAGAAATGTCGATGCCCTTCATCGTCATCGCGCATCACCTCTAATAGCGTTAAATGAGCCGAAGCAGACGGCTTCGAGCTCTTCCCTTGTCCATGTTTTGATTGAGTTGGCTCCATCGTCCGGGTCACGTAGCGCATACGTCCCGTTATCGTTCGCACGCCAGATCATCACGACGTGGCTGCCGTATTCACGGTCTCCCAGCTGACCACTAACTCCGGCGAATACGATCCATCCGTCGTCGACATAATCGAGGGCACTGTCCGTGCCCCAGAAGGTGTCAACTCGGTCATATCCGTATCTGTCGTGGGTGAACTGCGTGAACTTTGCCATGTCGTTTACTCGGTTTGTAAGGCACGAATCACCCACGATGTTTGCGAGGGCATCCGGTGTCACCGGCGCGCCACGCTCGTAGCTCAGCGCCATGGCGGCACACGTGAGGCCGCACCCGTAGGTGCCGATGGTCTCGTCGCTATAGGCGGTCGATGACCATTGCGGGTCTTTTTGCAAAAAGAGCGGCATATAGCCGCTCTTTTTAGAATCACTCTTGTCGTAAATTGGCTGCGCGTCCTGAACTCCGTCGTTGTATCCGCGCTCGTAGGTCTTTACACTGCTTATGCTGTCTGACTGCACATGCTGAGCTGCGATGCCGATCCAGATGCAGAAGCCCAGCGCGACGCCCAGAAGCAGTGCCACTACAAGCCTGAGCCTAGCCGCGCTTCGCGACTTCATCGGCAATCGCCTTCGTAATATCGTCTGTGTCAACGTTGGCGTGCTCGAAAATCTTCATGATTGGAGAATCGGCAAGCTCTGGATAAGCCTTCTTGAGGTTCTCGAGGATAGAGGCAAGCTCCATGAAGATGATGGTAATGCAGACGACGTAGACGCTGATGCCATTGAAATTCAGCCCAACGATATGCGAGCTTAGAATCTCGATGCATATCACAAGCATGATGATAAGTGCAAGCGTCGCCTTATGACACAAGCCACGGCGCATCGTCGAAGACTTAAAGTTACAGTTGAAGATTGCCTGGGCGATTCCCGTAACCATGTCGATAAGCATCATCAGGAATGCGCCGGCGATTGCCCAGATTTGCGGCTCGGTAAACGTGTAGATATCTCCCATTATTTCTCCTTTGCATTGTCATCGACCATCTTCTGCACGGCGGCACGCCAAAGCTTGGGTACGCTCTCGACGGTGCGTCTGTCGTCCATGACGGCTTCGTAGTAGATCTTCGCCATCGCTACTCACCTCCCACGATGTCGCCGATTTCGAGAAGTGCTGCGTTGGTGTCCGCAAGAGCAGCGCGTGTCTGCTTAAGCTGCTCAATGAGACCGTCAATGCGCTCGGTGTCCGTAAGCTCGTCATCTTCGTGCGCTTCCCATAGCTCGTCGAATGCCGCTGCCACCTCTTCGACGCTTGGCACGCCGACGGCAACAAAGTGCAACTCGTCGGCTCGGTAGAACTCAATCGCCTTTTCGTTATCGGCTCCGTTGTCGGCAACGTCTTTTTCGATGTTCCTGCGAAGCCAAACGTCTGCGGTCGCGCCGCTCAATCGGGCTTCGACCATCACCGCGTCAAGCGGCGTCGCGCTGCACGTCTGAGTGCTCATGTGCGTTCCTTTCCGCCGCGCTTATGTGTGCGCGGGCTTTTTTAAATACCAAGTTGAATCCGTTGTCGCGCCATACGTCAGCGCAATCTGCGTGGCGAAACCAACCACCGTAGCTCGTAGCCCTTCGTGCCCGCTTGAGCGACGGCGAACGCCTGTACCTGCGAAGCGCCCTGCACGCACGAAGAAATAGCGAACCGCGAAGCGTAGTACGGTTCTTTCGCACCGTGTATCCAACAACATCGACCGGCTCTTCGTTGCTGACGCGGCTTATCTTCCACGGCTTGACAGTAAGTCCGAACTTTTTGTGCAGCAGCCTTTGGAGCTGCCTTGCCGCGCTCCGCAAGTTGCGCTTGTCGGGACTGAATAAATAGATGTCATCTGCGTACCAGAGCTGGTGCGTGATCAGCGGAACGCTAACGCCGCGCCTTACTTTGCGCATGCTCTCGACCTCGTGATAGCCGAACGACAACACCAGCTGCGCCATTCGCAGGCTGAAATAGCTTCCGATTTCCAGACCGCCGCCATATGTGGCAAACAGTGATTCGGCGATATAGAGCACGTCGGGACTTCGCACGTAGCGGCGAAGAAGCATCATCACCACATCTGCCTTGATGGATGGATAGCACTTGCGCACGTCCATATGCACGTAGTAACCGCCATCTTGCGACCACCTGCGCACGGCATGAGCCGCCATGAGCTGACCTTTGCCTGGGACGCTAGAAACCTGCCAGAAGCCAACCTTCGCATCGAGCAGGCGCGACATTGCGGCAACGGCCACATAGTCGCAAACCTGCTGCTTCACGCTCTCAACGCCGATGATGCGCAGCTTGCCGTTCGTGGGCTCGCGATGCCGGTAGCGCTTTATCGGTCGAAACGTAAGCGAGCGCGTTTCGACCTCGCGCACGATCTCCGCGATTAGCGCCGAAGCGCTGCCGTGCTCTTGCGGCACGCGCCAGGCGTTTTTCTTTCCAGCCTTTGAATCGAGCCAAGATTCGTAGGCGGAAACAACAAGGGCTTCGTTTATCCGAAGCCCCTTGCAATAACTCTTCAATTGTTTTTGACCTTTGCTCTCTGGATGTCGTACGAGCGGTCGCGTCTCCGTTACTAGCCCGCTGGTCTTAAGACTGATTTCACTTAGTTAAGCCAGGTTGCCCCCGCTCGCCACCAGCGGCGGCGGGTAGTCGCGGCGGAAATAAAAAAGATAGCTGGTTGTTCGAGATAGTCACCCAGGTAGGCGCGAGCCGATGTTCCACCTAGCATTGCCGGTGCCGTTGTTGCCGTTGACGTACCAAAGGCCAGCATTGCCCCTGTTCCTCAAGTTGCCAAGGGAAAGCCAAGAGAACATGACAGCCCACGCGCCGCGAATCCCTGCTTGTTTTCAAAAGGGGACAAGTCCCCTCGCGGCTTACGCCGCTTCACCCCTTGAGCGACCATTGGCAGAGCGGCGCGAGCCGATGTCCCACCAAGCAAGGCCGGGGCCGCCGATGCCGCTGACGTACCAAAGGCCAGCAACGCCCCCGTGCCACAAGTAGCCAAGGGAAAGCCACTCTCGCCAGCCGACGGTGGTGTCAGCGACTTTGTAGTTGCCATCACAGATACCAACCGACGTTGACGCGCCAGTTCCCTGCTGAATCATCAGACCGTTGACCGTCTTGCAGTAAAGACCGTAATTCCATCCCTCAGCCGCTTGTCCGGGAAAAGCCCCAGCAGACAGCGCACTGTCCGGTGAGCTGCCGGCCTTCTCGTTCTTAGTGTCCGTGTTCACGTAAACGACCGTGCCAGTACCCGTGTACTGGATGAGGACGTTTCCAAGAACCTCATACATGCCGAGACCGAGCTCAATACCTTGAACGACAAAGGGCTGCTTTCCGTCCGTGCAGCTCGTCGGCGATCCGTCGCCCTCAACCGCATCGCAAGCGCCAGCCCTCCACGGGACGGTGCTCAAAAGGTATGTGGTGGCAGTCGTGAACGGCTTCGCGACGTCGAAGTAGATGGCGGTGTTCGATGCGTCGATATCGACCTTCTTGATAACGGTCGCGGCATCGAACACGTCATAGTTGTAGCCATTTCCACGGTCGTTCGACGTACCCGTATGTGTTCCAAGAATCATCGAAGAGCCGATAAGAATCTGATCGGCCTTCTCCTTCGCGACCACGACGCGCGTGGTGTTGCTCTCTGCCACGGTCGGACTCATCTGTACGTCATATCCCGTGCAGCCCGCGAACACGCTCTGGCTGTTCTTGGTGGCATACTTCAAGAGGAACATTACCTTGACATACCAGTCATCGGCGGCGGTCTTGAATGAATCACCCGTCGTTGCCGTTTTCATGAGCGAGACGCCGGTATCGTGGCTTGCGAAGCGCTTCACCTGTGCGCCGCTCACGCTTCGCGGTTTGCCGTCGGCGTCGACCGACAGAGCATACTTTGCGTAGAGCATATAGGGACGCTGCGCACCGTTGGGGAGCAGCGCGGCGGGCTGCCGCTTCATACCGGGCTGGCGCGTATCGGATACGGTAATGTTGACGGCATCATCCGTCTCAGTTTCCAGCGTGTAAAGAACTGGCGTCATGATCCACGTATCATCCGTGCGCGAGAAGCGCCCGTCACCGTCGATAGCGGTAACGTAGGGCGTGCCATCCGCGTCAACGCCGCCGTTTACCTCGAAGAAGGTAAACGCGCCGTGGTTTACGTAAGGGTCGATAGCGGCGCGTCCGATGACGCCGGGCTTGGGGTTGGCGATGCCGGCGTTCGCGCCGGTCTTGGTGCAGGCGGTTGAGCTGCCCTTCGGGATGCTAACGCCGTAGTTCTTCCCGTCTCGCATACGAGCGAGCCATGCGGCGATGGATGCATTGTCGTAGCGCCCAGTTTCCTCGCTGAACTTCGGCACCGCCGATGCACCCATGCCTTCAAGCGCGACGGCGATGCGCTCAAACGTCTCGTTTCGCGGAAAAGTAAAATCCATCCTTTGACCTCCTAAATAGTCATGTCAACCAACACGGGCCACGAGTTGCCCTGCGCATCGGTCACGCGCTTGAAATAGATCTTCATGTCACTGCTGACTGAGCCACGAGCTTCCTCAGCCGCTTTGCGCGCGTCCGCTGCCGCCAGGTCTGCTCCGTCCTTGGATGCGTTCGCCGCGTTTGTCGCGGCAATCGCCGCATCGGTCGCGGTGTCGGCGTTCGTCTTGGCTGTGTTTGCAGCAGAAGCGGCATCTGTGGCGCTCTTTGTCGCGGCGTTCGCCTTGCTCGTCGCGGTGTTGGCTGCGTCCGTGGCGCTCTTGCAGATGTTCACCGCAGCGTTGGCGTTATTCAGCGCCTTGCCCGCATCGGTGACGGCCTGCTCGCCCTTGGTGACGGCGGTTTCGGCGCGCTTCTCAAGCGCCTCTACTGCGTTGTCCCATGATTTCGCCGGAGTATTTCCCTCGCGAGCGTCGCGCATGATGTCAAGCGCGAAGCGCTCTGTCTGCACCGTCTGCGAGCCCTTTGTGAATTCGAAATAGGCTTCGTCGGTATAGCCTGGCACGCACGCTAACTTCGATTCCTCACAGACGTGCGTTACTGTGTTGCCGGAAACCGTGGCGGTTCCCTTGTAGTAGTGGATACGATCGGGCAGACGTGCAACCAGGTAAGCCGTATAGCCAGCAAGTGCGAACTCCCCGCCGTTGTCGAAGACGAGCGCCTTGATGGTGGTGCCGCCGTTTTCGCCCTGGGCGATGCGGATGCAGTTGTTTCCGCATCCGCGCTTGTCGATATCAAGCTCGATAGTCTGATTGTTCATTACGCATCACCGTCGATTAGCATCCATTCGCAATCAAGGATCTCGTTGCCGGACATCTTGCCGATTACCTCGCCGTAGGAAATCTTGAAAAGGTTGGGACGGTGCTTGATGTTCGCGTAAAGCTCGATCTCTGAGCAGAACGATTTATAGCCTTCTGACCCGACTTTGATTCGAGAGTTACCGGTCGGAGAGCCGTCCTCGCCAATTTCTGGCTCACCGTATTTCAAGATCAGCTCATCGCGGCGCTTGAGATACTCCATGCACTCCGAGCGCAGAACACGCGTATTCCGAGCCGCCGCGTAGCCCACGATGTCGCGGCGGTCGAGCAGCGGCTGAAGAGAAACCAGCATCTGCTCCATCTGGCCGTTTGTGTACTCGTCTGGAGCCACATACTTGACATTGATGCTCTGCTCTTGCTCGGTTACGGTCGCGCCGAGCGCGTCGGCAAGTGATTCGATGCCTTTATCCATTGGTGGTAGCCTCCTCGACCACAGGCTGCTGTGCATCTATGCTTGCGATTTCAGCAGCGATATTCGTAACTTCTTCCTCGACTGTTTTGTAAACCGTGTAGCCATTGGATGCGTAATAATCGAGCATCCACGGCTGCACATAAAAAGCCAGGCCATCTTTCGCAACTTTGTAGTTGGCCATTGTTTCTCTCCTAAAGTGCCGTGACCATGAGGCCGTGATCGAAATTCAGAGTCCAGTTCGTCCAGTGCATCGAGAGGTTTTGGCAGAGATTGCTGACGTTGTAAGTTCCTGTCAATGACATGTTCGTCCACGAGCTTTGTAGATTTCCAACGAGAGTGACGCTGCCGGTTCTGCCAGTCTTGCACTCGACGTACTCGCCGCGATCCTTGTATGGCCCGACTCCAATCCAGTCGTCGGTCAGAAGGCAAATGCATCCCTTGCCTGCCAATCGCGCACCATATACACGACTGCTTGTGTTGTAGTTGTTGAATCCGACGTAGCCCGTAATATCCTCAGCTGTGCCGCCGTATAGGTATCCGTTGGCCATTGCCGTGTAGCAGGTGCCGCCGCCGACGCTGAAACCGTCTGTACCTATGTAGAGGCCAGAGGTGTTCGAATCGAGCGTGAGCTTATATCTATACAATTTGTTGTTATCGATTGATAGCCCGCCGATGACGCCATAGGTCGTCTGGAAATAGCCGCTCGTCAGACTCCAGTAGTTCTTCCCTTGACCGTCGCCGATTGTTCCACTCTTGAGGTATGTCGCATTGACGTACAGCTCGCCATTGGACATGTAGATGCCTTTGTTTGCTCCGTCGTTGGTGAGTCGATTGAAGATCTCTTGCTGTTTGAGGCTCTCGTCGAGCGTATTGACAAGTTTCTCCGCATCGGTCTTAGCCACCTCTTGCGCAATCATACTCGTCGCCTGTCGCGCTACAGCAGCATAGACCGTTACTGCGGATGAGTAGTTTTCATAGGCGCTCTTATAATCCGACATGGCGGCATTCAGCGCCTCGGCTGTTGAGCAGTTCGTGACATCCGAGATGGCTATCATCAGGACATCGAACGCTCCGCCCTCGCCGAACGCGTTGTTGTACATCGGCTCTAAGGCTTGCGCCTTGAACTGAACCTGCAAATTTTTGTTGCCCGACAGTGATTTGTGTTGTGCAGATAGGTCTTCTTTATCCTTCTGCACTGTCTGGAGAATCTTATTTACGGCAGCTTTCTCCGCCTCGGTGACGATGCCGTCTTTGGCAATGTCGTCAACCGTCTTGTCGAGGCTGCTTATCGTCTCGTCGAGTTCCTTATTCCTTGTCTGGAAGTCGTTCTCAAGGCCCACGATGTGGGTTCTGTTCTGCTTCATTTCGCCGTGCAGGTCTTCGATAACGCCATCGACGGTATAGCCACCATCTCCGTACTTCGCAGTGGGCGATAGCTGGAATTCGCCCGTTTCCAAGTCCCAATAGTTCGCGCCCACCTCGTCGGTGAGCAAGCCCGCGCGGATGCGGTCTGCCCTCATCGTCCCGGCGTTGATGCAATCGGCGCTCACCTGTGCGCCGGTTATGAACGTTCGCCAATTCCATTGGCCGTCGCTTGTAAGATTTGCGGCAAGGCGGATGCCCATGCCGTTGATGTTTACCGCCCACATGCCGGACGTTGACTTGAGCGGCACGCCTGTTTCTGCATCCAGCGGCACGTTGGAGTAGATCACGCCGAGCTCGAACGTCTCGACCTTGTAGGTGCCGACGGCATTGAACGCCTTGTTGAGCGCCGCCATGAGCTGGTTGAGCCACGAGACGGACGTGCCAGCCGCCGCATCGTAGTTAGCCCTCTGGTTACTGCCGCTCTTGAGCTGCTGCGCCATGGACTGAAAGATGTCGGCCAGATCATCGGTTAAGTTGCCGAACACAACCGTGGCATCGCCGGTCACCAAGTCGCGGGTCAGCTTCGAGACGCGACCCTTGAGCCTGATTCCGGCAGCGGAGAAGCCCTTGTCGATGATCGCCACGCAATCGCCGACGGCAACTCTCTCCCAATCTCGACCGAAAGCGAACAGGTCAATCACGCTTGCTTCGTATGAGACGGTCGGTGTTTTGGCTTGCTCGAGGTAGTCGTTCGTCTCGGCAAGAAGCTGCGCCGCGTCCTCGCATTGCTCGTTAACGTAAACGTCAACGGCTGGCGCGATGCCGCCGTTGCCGTCGGGATGCCCCCAAACCTCGGTCGCGGAGGTATCCTCGACGTAATTCTTACCGCCGTTTATATCGCCGAAAGTCAAACGCCGGCCAAAACCACCGCCATCGGTCTCAACGCCCTTGCCGTAACCGTAAACGCGCGTCTTTGGATTCGCGCTGCCGGTCTTACGCTTGATGCTTATGAGGTCTTTAGTCCACGTAAAGCGCTTGGGACTTTGCTGGTTTCCGCGTTTCGCAACCACGCGCACGTATCGGTGTGTGACCTGCACACCGTCAGTCTCGATGACGGTTTCAAGCTCGCCGCCCCATGTTTTGAGCAGGTCGCTCAAGCCCTCACGGACTTTTACGTGATAGAAGGTATGCGAAGCGCTGCCTGGTTGGTCGCAGTTGCCGACTTCCCAACGTGTGCCAGCGAGTATCGATGCGAGCGCCACAGCCACGCTGCCAGACGGTCGCTTGTCCTCGATATAGTCATCCCACGTCTCGTTGATTGAGTTGATGCACGTGACACTGGTATAGGGCTTGCCGCTGTCATCGTGCAGCCGCTCGATTTTGTCGACTATGTGCTCGTGCACAATGCCTTGTCGGTCAACCCAGACAAGGTACTCCCCCTTGCTCAAATCCTCGTCGCACCTGATCTTAACCTCATCGGTGCCGTCCGTCGCGTCCTCATGGGTCGCTGCGGTGTAGGTGAGTCGTCCGAGATTAGCGCCGAAACGGCTGAAACGGGTGAAATTGACCTTTTTGGTTAAAGCCATCTTTCCTCCCATTCCAGCGTCGCGGAGCCGCTAGAGATCTTGATGTGCGCACGGTCTTTAATTTGAAAGAAATCGCTCATGATGTTGAGCTGAGCAACCGAGCCGTTGACCGTTGCGTGCTCAGTAGAGAAGTCGAGCCTGATGGTGCTGTCGGCCGTGAGCGGCTGGATAATTTCGACGAACTCACCGGTGTCGGTGTTGGTTATCCTCCAGGCACCTCCGGCAGACGGCTTCGCCGTCACGTTGATATGCGCGGGAAGCGTGCCGCCGACGGAGACGGCGGAGGAGCCGGTCATCTCGATACGGCGGCGCTGCCCGTGATAGTCCGGATCACCTATATGGAATGTCACCGACGTGCCAGGGCAATCATCGGTAATCTCACCCAAATCTGTGATGCCGCTGACAATGGCCATGAGATAGCGCGTTGGGTCATCCGGCAGGTACAGCGGTGCCGGCACGTCCGTCCAGAGCATCGCCGCCAGTTTGTGCCGCGCTTCGGCGACATCGCGTCGATGTTCCGTGCGCAGCCACATGTCGACGGTCAGGTCGTATCCCTCTCGTTTTACTGACTTGAACAGCTCGCCATGCCTTCCGGGCGCGTCCTCGAACGTCGGCTTCACGCTTGCCATTATCGGGCGGTGGATCTTGCAGAAGACGAGGCTCGACAGGTCGTTGCCGTTGAAGACGATGCTGTCGCTCTGGTTGCGTTTGCGTTTACGCTCCAACGGTCACTCCCCTCTGCTTCAGGCGGCTGGCGATGCCAGCGCCGATCTGCTGCCCCGTCGTGTAGGCGTCAACCTTGTCGTTGACCGTGGCGTTTACAGTTACGGAGACGCTGACCGGATTTGCCCCGCCGCCCCAGCGGTCGAAAGCCCTTGAAACGGCGTCCTCAACGCTCTCGCGCAGCTTCCTATCCGGAGTGACGTGCTCGCCGCCGGCCTCACCGACGCCGATAATGCTCGGGCGGTCGAAATAGCCGCCCTTTGCATACCAGCTCACGCTGATGCTCGGCAGGTCGACGATGCCGCCGATATCCCTCCACGAGACGGAAAAATGGGGAAGGCTGATATGCGGCAGACTGATACGGATACCGGAGAACGCCGAGGAAATCTGATTTGGTATCCAGCTAATCGTGTTCCAAGCGCTGGTCAGGTTGTTGGTTATGCCATTCTTGATACCCTCGAAAACACCATCGACCTTCGTTCCGAGACCGGGAAAGCCGAGCTTACCGCCAATCGTGTCGGCAATGTTGATGGCGTTCGTCTTGGCATTGCCCAGCTTGTTCGTTATGTTGTCCTTGATGAGGTTGAAGGCGTTGGCCGCTTCGGTCTTGCCAGGGCATGGCCCATGATCATCTGCCACAGGCCGCCTAGCGTACCGGCTGCGCTGACGGTATAGGAGTAGGCGGCA
>CALBUZ010000137.1 GCA_937969105.1 uncultured Collinsella sp.
ATAGTCTTTCTGCGATAGTCAATTTCTACTGGGTCAACAAGATAGCTCATTTCGTAATGGACTAAAGCGTTTGTTGCTCCATCGTCAGAAGTCTCTTTGGTATCTTCGGCAGGGATAATAAAGAGTTCAGCTTGTATATCAGTAACATCGTCACAATTGAATTTTAAGAATCCTGCTGCACCCAATCTGTGGTCAAGATAATCAGCAATTTCTTTGCTTTTGAAAGAATAAACCTCTTCAAGATTATTCTCATCAAGAAGATGAATCGTAGCCCCTTCTGCACGAGCAACATAACAAGATGCTGTTCCTGCTAATTGCTTGCCTAAATGATCGTGAACGAAGTGCAAAGTATCTAAGGCTCCAAATAAATGGACATTAAATTCTTTCTTGGGTAATGCATCTTCATCTTCTAGCTTGTTGTCCTTGCAACTATCTTTTGCCTTATTAAGGTATTCTTGATTATAGAACAATGTCCACACGCCAAGTTCAATGTCGCCCGTATCTATATCACGAGACATTATTATGCTGCAACCATCAATATCCCAACTAAAACTATCATAGTAGCTATCAAATTTTCCACGGAACTTTGTTGCAGCATCCACCGGAGCCCATGGGTCGGCTCCGAACCTGGCCGGTCGGTATCGCGGCGGCGCGTCGGCGCCGTCGATGGCACCGACCGCGACCGCATCCTGCTCGATGGCGGCATGGGCTTGCGCGAGTGCCAGGACATGCTCGAGGCGATCATGGAGGCCGACGGCCACGGCGTCGAGGTCGCGGTTGACCCGAGCTTCGGCGCCTTCGTGAACGCCGGCGAGACCTACATCCGCGAGCGCTCCGAGGTGGGGTTGGCCATCAAGGCGCAGACCGCCGAGGGCATCGCCGACGACCCCCAGCTGGGGCCGCGCTTCCGGGAGTTCCGCGACGTAGTGAACGCCTCGATGGTGCGTCCCCTGCGCGACCGGCAGATGCTCGACGCCTTCTTCATGGCGACGGTTGGGCGCGCGGCCGACTTCTCGGTGCCCGGCGCCGGCAAGACCGCGACGGTGCTCGGCGTGTTCGCCTACCTTCGCCATTTGGGGCTCGCGCGCCGCATCGTGGTGGTTTGCCCCAAGAACGGCTTCGAGTCGTGGGAGAAGGAGTGGGTCACCACCTTAGGGGATAAGCTGCCTTTGAGCTGCTTCTCGCTGGGAGACCCCGCCATAGCGGCGATGTCGACCGAGCGCAGGCGCAACGCGCTGTCGCTCGACAGCGGCGCGTGCAACCTGTTCACGTTCAACTACGAGTCGCTATCGGGCTTCGTGCGGGAGCTGCATTCCATCGTCCCCTACCAGACCCTGCTCGTCTTCGACGAGGTGCACCGGGTGAAGGCCATCGGCGGCAGGCGCGCGGAAGCCGCGCTCGAGGCGGCCGACGGCGCGAAGTTCGTGATCGCCCTTACGGGAACGCCCATCCCGAACACCTACCAGGACATCTACAACCTGCTGCACATCCTGTACCCCGAGGACTACGACACGTTCTTCGGCTACGAACCGGGCGAACTCCGCGCGCCCGATGCAGACCTCCAGGCAAGCCTCAACGACAGCCTGGCACCCTTCTTCTGCCGAACGAACAAGGACGAGCTCGGCGTGCCGCGCCCGGAGCCCGACGAGATCGTGGAGGTCGAGGCGACGCCCGACGAGGACACGTTGCTGCGAGTGCTGTACGCGTCTTGCCCCAACGCGCTCGCGAGGATCATACGCACCCTGCAGCTCGAGAGCGACCCCGAGATGCTCTGCTCTGCAGTGGACCCAGGCGACCTCGAGTACGTGCTCGACCAGGTCGGCGATGACTACTCGGATATCGACTACGTCGACTTCTCGCAGACGTTCTACGAGGCCATCGAGCGAAGCCGCCCGAGCTCGAAGCTCGTGGCGTGCGAGCGGCTCGTGGAGCGCATCGTCGCCGAAGGCCGCCCCGTCATAGTATGGTGCATCTTCGTACGCAGCATCAGCAACCTCCGCCGCGACCTCGCCGCCATGGGGATTCCGGCAGAGGCGATCTACGGCGCCACGCCACAGGAAGAGAGGAGCGAGATTCTGAACGACTTCCGCGCGGGGCGCTTCAGGGTGCTCGTGACCAACCCGCAGACGCTTGCCGAGTCGGTCTCTCTGCACAGCGTCTGCCACGACGCGGTGTATTTCGAGTACAGCTACAACTTGGTGCACCTGCTGCAGTCAAAGGACCGCATACACCGTCTGGGCCTGCCCGACGACCAGAAGACGCGCTACTACTTCATGCGCGAGAAGTTCATGCGCGACGGCAGGGAGCTATCCCTCGATGCCGTAATCTACAATCGCTTGAAGGAGAAGGAGCAGACGATGCTCGACGCCATCGACCGCGGCTGCCTTGAGGGCGGCTACCTCGATGACGAGGACCTGCGTATCGTCTTCGAGCGCCTGCTGGGAGAAGATGCCAAGAGCCTGGAATACTAAGAGGCCGAACGGCGCACTGACGATATTGGCTCATAAGTAACAACTGCGAAGGAAAGATAGGGCTTTAAGGATGGATGCAGGAAAATCTACGATAAGCGGCGTGTTCAACGGATCGCGCCTGCTCGAAATACCCTTCTACCAAAGGGCGTACGTCTGGGGAGAAGAGCAGTGGGAGCGCTTCCTCGGCGACATGGAGTTCGTCACGGCTTCGAAGCGACCTTATTTCCTGGGCTCGATCATCCTGAAGCAAGCCTCCTCCGGCAACACTTGGTCCGAGGTGTCCGAGGTTCGCACAGTCATCGACGGCCAGCAGCGCCTCACGACCATGGTCATCTTCTTCAAGGCGCTGTGCGCGAAGCTCGACGCCGGCAGGCTGTTCGAACGAGATTTCGTTCTGGAGACCGGCGAAGTCGCCCTGAGGCACGGCAAGTACGACCGGCAGGATTTCGAGAGGGTCGTCAGCGCCACGGGCTGCGAGCCTGTCGAGGGCTCCTCGTCCATCGTCCTTGCCTACAACTATTTCCTCAAGAACATCGACCCAGAGAAGGTCGACAGGAACACGATCAAGTCGAACGTCCAGTTCGTCTGCATCGACCTTACCGAGGGCGAGGACGAGCAGCAGATATTCGACACTATCAACTCGCTCGGGGTGCGCCTGACGACGGCAGAGCTCCTCAAGAACTACTTCTTCAACCGCGAGAACGAGCAGGCCTTCAAGGAGTGCTGGGAAGAGGTCTTCGAGCCCACGGCGGAAAAGAGGGACTATTGGGAGCAGGAGGTCGTGACCGGGCGCATCAAGCGCACGCTCGTCGACCTCTTCTTCGACGCGTTCCTCCAGATTCTGGTCCAGGACAAGAGGCGTGGCGTCACGACCGAGGACAAGCTCTTCTATTCGCGCACGTCGAACCTCTTCCAGTCCTACAAGGACTTCATCGGCAGGTACTGCAACGGAGACAAGGACGAAATCCTTGACAGCATGAAGGCGTATGCCGAGGTGTTCGAGTCCACGTTCGACCCAAGCTGCTGCGACGCGGACATCCCCTCCGCTCCCGGCGTCGAGCGCCTGAACGTGCTGATATTCGGCCTCAAGAACTCGACGCTCATCCCGTACGTGCTCTACGTTCGCAAAAACGCGGAGTCTCCGAGCGAGGAGTCCGAGGTCTTCGCCCTGCTTGAGAGCTACATCGTCCGCCGAATGCTGGTTCAGGCGACCACGAAGAACTACAACAGGCTGTTCACCTCGCTGATCCTGAACGAGGTGAAGGGCGCGGAGGCCCTGAGAAAGGCCCTTGAAGCCAGCGAAGAGGCGACGACGTACATGCCCGGCGATGACGAGGTTCGGACGGCTTTCGAGAAATCGTGCCTGTACAACCTCCAGTCCAAGGGCGTCCTCTATCTGCTGGAAAGCGCCATTCGCCCAGGCATGAGCAGCACGGCCCTGCTCGGGTTCAACCAGTACACCCTCGAACACATGATGCCCAAGAAGTGGCGCAACAAATGGGGAGCCCTCGACGATGAGGCTGCCACGCGAAGGGACAGGAAGCTCCTCACGCTCGGCAACCTTGCCATCATCACGCATTCGCTCAACGCCTCCATCCGCGATGCCGATTGGACCACCAAGAAGCAGGGAAAGGGCCACAAGGACGGCCTTGCCCTCTGCGCCGCCGGCCTTGCGACCATGGCCGGCGCCCTGGAGAAGGAGTCTTGGGACGAGGGCGATATCGCCGATCGCGCCGAATGGCTTGCGGACAAGGCGTTGGAGGTCTGGCGTTAAACCTTACATGCGCCCCATCTCGAAGATGCTTGCGGTGTCGGAGCCCGCATCCATGACGGATGTTGTCGGCTCTTCCAAATGCGAGGTTTGCGGTGGCGCTTCCGTCACTGGTGCCTCAACCCCCTCGCCGAGCGCCAGGAAGAACCTCATCACGAGCTCGATCCTCTGCTGCAGGGACTCGCTCAGCTCGCCGTAGGAGGCCGCCAGCCGTACTTCCTTGGACAACTCCGCCATCGAGTCCTTCAACGCCTTCTGCACGCTTACAGAGGGCCTCACCTCGACCTGGGTATCGGTGAGCTTGGCGATGATGTAGTCCTGCCTGCTCATGCCGCTCCAGGCTGCCATCTCGCATATGAGCTTGTGCTCCTCGGGCGTGCAGCGAAACGCCATCGTCTTGCTGCGCTTGCGGGCGCTGTTCTCGCACGGCATCTTGCTTACCCCCTCGCTCCATCGAGCGCGGCGGCCATCTCGTCCTGCTTCGTGGGGAACAGGTGCGCGTAGCGGTAGGTGATGTCCACCGCCTCGTGGCCCATGCGCTCGGCGATGGCCAGCGCGGAGAAGCCCATCTCGATCAGCAGGCTCACGTGGCTGTGGCGTATGTCGTGTATGCGGATGCGCTTCACGCCCGACGCCTTGCACCCGCGCTCCATCTCGTGGGCCAGGAAGTGCTTGGTCACGGCGAACAGGCGCTCGTCGGGGGCGACGTCGTCGCGCATCTCGATGAAGTCCGCCATCTCGTCGCGAAGGAAGGCGGGCATGACGATCGTGCGCACGGACTTGGGCGTCTTGGGGTCGGTCACGGTGTCCACGCCGTGGAGGCTCTGGTACGACTTGTTGATGCGCAGCCGCGAGCTATCCAGCATGAAGTCGGACGGCGTGAGCGCCAGGAGCTCGCCGCAGCGTATGCCCGTCCAGTACAGCAGCTCGAAGGCGTGGAACGACAGCGGCTTGTCCATGACCGCCTCGCTGAACCTCAGGTACTCGTCCTTGGTCCAGAACTGCATCTCGCCGCCCTTCTTCGAGCCTATCTTGTCGACCCTGCGCACCGGGTTGTCGGTGAGGCCGTAGTAGCGCTCGGCGTGGTTGAAGATGGCGTTCAGTTGGTTGTTCACCGTGCGCAGGTACGTCGGCGCCCAGGGCTTCCCGTCGGCGTCCCGGTGCTCGGTGAGCTCGTTTTGCCACCTGATGAGGTCGATCGGCCTCACGTCGCACATGCGCATGTCTCCGAAGAACGGCACGAGCTTGTCGTTGATGATGTACTCCTTGGTGATCCACGTGTGCTCGCGTACGCGCGGCTTCACCTCGGAGGCGTACACCTCGACGAACTCGGAGAACGTCATGTCCATGGCCCCGCCGTTAAGGCTCTTGAACTGGCTCTCCCACACTGCGGCCTCCACCTCGGAGGAGAAGCCGCGCTTCGTCTTGTGGCGCTTCGAGCCGCGGGCGTCGCGGTAGTAGCACTGCACGTAGAACGTGCCGTTGTTGCCATCCTTGTACACGGGCATGTCAGTCCACCTCCGGGAAGTACAGGGCGTCGAAGACGTCGCTCCGGACGCGTCCGCGGATAACCACGCGCCCGCGCGCCTCCTGCTCGGCGTTTATCTTCCTGATCACCTCGTAGGCGCTGCCTTTCTTGATCCTCAGCAGCTCCGCGACCTCGTCGGCGTCCAGCATGTGCGGCCTCGGCGTCTTCGCCACCTTCTCGTCCATGGCTCCTCCAATCAATGGCGTACGAATACGTACGGTTTACAGATTCAGAGTAAACGTACGTATCTGTACTGTCAATAGAATTGCGTACATTTACGTACGCTGATAAGATGTGCTGATACGTAATTCCAGGAGGAGGGCGCATGTCCGTAGGCAAAAACATAAGGCGGTACCGCAAGTCGCGCGGCATGACGCAGGCTCAACTCGCCGAGGCCGTCGGCCTGACCGAGGGGGCCGTGCGCCACTACGAGAGCGGCATCCGCGCCGTCAAGCCCGAGCTGCTCGAGTCCATCTCCGCGGCGCTCGGCGTGTCCGTCAACGCCCTCAAGGACTATGGCGTCGAGACCGCGGGCGACCTCATGTCGCTGCTCGTGCGGCTCGAGGACTCGTTCGGCATCGTTCCCTCCGCCGACGGCACGGGCCTCTCCCTGAACCCCAAGGCTCCGCACGCGCCCAAAGCCGCGACGGCGATCGAGCTGTGGGCAGAGAAGCGCGCGCAGCTCGAGAACGGCGAGATCGACGCCGACGAATACGAGGACTGGAAAGCCTCGCTGTAGCGGCTCCCCGCATTTCGCAACCAGCGCAACCGAATCAGGACGCCAAGCTAGGCGGTGAGCGCCGCTCACGCCTGCGTATGTTGAGTTTTTACTCCCCATTGCATGCAAAGGCATTTTCGGCGCACCTGGGGAGTAAATGACGCGGTGGCTTACATGGCGGCACACGGCGGTACCCCGCGGCATTTCCCCTGATTACTCCCGCTTTCCTTGAGACGATGAGATTCTTTACTCCCCATTAACGACCTGGGAAAG
>CALBUZ010000138.1 GCA_937969105.1 uncultured Collinsella sp.
GCTGGGCGTTCCCACCGAGATGGCCGAGGGCCCCTGCGCCGTCATTGGCGGCGGCGTCGGCCTGGCAATTGCCTTCCCGGTCGCCAAGCACCTGGTCGAGACCGGTCACGAGGTACACGCCATCATGGGCGCCCGCACCAAGGACCTCCTGCTCATGGAGGACCAGTTCCGCGAGCTCCTCGACGAAGATCACATCCACATCACCACTGACGACGGCTCCTACGGCGAGCAGGGCGTTGTCACCGCTCCGCTGGAGCGCCTGCTGCAGGACAAGGCCGTGAGCCAGGTCTTCTGCGTCGGCCCCGTTCCGATGATGAAGTTCTCGACCCTCACCGCCCAGAAGTACGACACCCCCATCACCGCGTCGCTCAACCCCATCATGGTTGACGGCACCGGCATGTGCGGCTGCTGCCGCGTCGAGGTGGGCGGCGTGACCAAGTTCGCTTGCGTCGACGGCCCCGACTTCGATGCCACCCTGGTCGACTGGGATGACCTTCGTGCCCGCCAGGCCGCTTACCGTTCCGAAGAGGGCGAGTCCCTCAAGGCCTATGAGGAAAAGAGCTGCGCATGCCACTAGTTAACGGTCGTTTCGTTGCCGATATGAAGTCGCCCCGCACCCCCGATAACGAGGAGCCGGCTGCCGAGCGCGCCTGCGACTTCCGCCCCGTCGACAAGGGCTTCACCGAGGAGATGGCGCTGGCCGAGGCCGAGCGCTGCCTCAACTGCAAGAAGCCGTTCTGTGTTGAGGGCTGCCCCGTCAACATCAACATCCCCCGCTTTATCGAGCAGATCCGCGCGAAGGACTTCGGCGGCGCCCTCGATACCATCCGCGAGGACTCCATGCTTCCCGCTATCTGCGGCCGCGTCTGCCCGCAGGAGAACCAGTGCGAGGGCAAGTGCATCCGTGGCAAGAAGTCCGAGCCCGTGGCCATCGGCCAGCTCGAGCGCTTCCTGGGTGACCGCCCCGAGCTCGCCTCCACGCCCAAGATGGCCCCCAAGAACGGCAAGAAGGTCGCCGTCGTCGGTTCCGGCCCGTCCGGCATCACCTGCGCCGGCGAGCTCGCCCGCAACGGCTTTGACGTCACCGTCTTCGAGGCCTTCTTCACCGGCGGCGGCGTGCTGGTCTACGGCATCCCCGAGTTCCGTCTGCCCAAGGCGGTCGTCAAGCGCGAGATTGACGGCCTGGAGGACATGGGCGTCAAGTTTGAGTACAACTCCGTCGTGGGCAACATGGCCACGGCCGAGGAGCTGTTCGAGCAGGGCTTCGACGCCATCTATGTGGCGACCGGCGCTGGCCTGCCCAAGTTCCTCAACGTCCCCGGCGAGAACCTGCCCAACGTCTTCTTCGCGAACGAGTACCTCACCCGCGTGAACCTGATGAAGGCCAACAAGTTCCCCGAGTACGACACCCCCACCAAGCATGGCAAGAACGTCGTTGTCTTTGGTGGCGGCAACGTGGCTATGGACGCCGTCCGTACCGCCAAGCGCCTGGGCGCCGAGCACGCCATCATCGCCTACCGTCGTACCGAGGACGAGATGCCCTGCCGTCGTGCCGAGCTGCACCATGCCAAGGCCGAGGGCGTCGAGGTTCTGCCGCTCGTCTCCCCGCTCGAGTTTGTCGCTGGCGAGGACGGCTCCGTGTGCGCCGTCAAGGTCCAGAAGATGGAGCTCGGCGAGCCCGACGAGTCCGGCCGCCGTCGTCCGGTGCCCATCGAGGGCGCCATCGAGGAGATCCCCTGCGACGTCGCGATCTCGGCTATCGGCACCAACGCCAACCCCTTCGCTGCCAAGATCGGCGGCAAGATGGAGCTCAACAAGTGGGGCTACATCGTCGCTGACGAGGAGACCGGCCAGACCACCGATCCCCGCATCTGGGCCGGCGGCGACATCGTCACCGGTGCCGCTACGGTCATTCTGGCGATGGGCGCCGGCAAGAAGGCCGCCGCTTCGATCACCAAGAGCCTGCTGGGCGAATAATCACCTACAGCACTAGCCACCAAACGGCAAAGTCCCCGTCGAGCACACGCCCGGCGGGGACTTTTTCTATGCCGGCCGCCCGACCACCGCAAAGGGGACAGGCACCTTTGTGGTGGTTTGGGGACTTGCCCGGTCATTTTGTCTCAATCTGTAACACCTGGAGCCCGTCGAGTCTTGTAGTTGTTACAGATCGAGATATTGCGCCAGCCGCCTCCTCTTTATCTCAATCTGTAACAGTTAGAGCCCAAATTCCTCGCTAGGTGTTACAGATCGAGACGTTAGGTTGGCGGCCATTCGGTTCATCTAAATCTGTAACATCTAGGGCCGTTTTGGGCGGCCAAATGTTACAGATCGAGATTTTGCTGAAGCCGAGGATGGGCGCTGCCGCCAAAACCTAACGCTTGCGGTGCTTGGTCGCGGCGATGCCGGCCGCGGCAACGGTTGCGCCGGCGATTCCCAGGGCGGTGACCGTCATTACGGTGGTATCTCCCGTGGCCACCAGGGCAGCATCGCTCTTCTTGGCCGGCGCGGCTTTCTCAACCGTCTTGGTCGTGGCGGTTGTCGTGGCCGGTTTAGCCGCGGGTTTGGTCTCGGGCTTCACCTCGGGCTTGGGCTCAGGCTTGACCTCAGGCTGCGGCGCGGGCTTTTCGGGGTCGACCGGAGCCGGCGTGGCCTCAGGCGTAAGCGTCAGATCGGTGTTGAGCCACAGAGTGAAGATACAGCCGCTCTCGGGATCAACTACACTCGCTTCGCCCATCTGGTAGCCGCACTCCTGGCCGTTGATCACCAGCTTGGTGTTGGGCGTAAAGTAGAAGCCGCGCGCGGGCTTGAGGTAGATACCGTAGCGATAGGTCACGCCAGGCTTAAAGGCGTCGATGTGGTTCGTGATGTTCTGATCCCAGAACTCCTGAGAGTTCACTTCGCTGCCGTCGCTACCCGTCCAGTACTCACACTGAGGAAGGGAGTTGGAGCCCGTCGGAACATTCGCCGTAAAGACCGGCTTATCGCCTGCCTTGAAGGTGGTCGTGGCGCCGTTGATCTCGATAACGTCGATGGCCCGCCATTCGTCGATCGGCTGCTCGCACAGCATATTGTCAGCGTTTGGCGCGAAGACGCCGTTGGCGGTCTTGATGTGGTGCACCCAACGACCGTTGACGTTCATATTGCAGTCATCGGCCACGGTATTGTCGCCCTTGAGCCTCAGCTCAACGGAGTACATGTAGAACTTTCCCTCTTCGAAGTGGTCAATCTTCTTCATGCCCGGCGTGTACTTTGCGGGGTCGGAATACCAGAAGGCAACGGGTACCGACTCCCCGGATTCCATATCGAGCTCCATCTCTTCCCAGCATTCGTAGGCGATCTCATACTTATCGGCATCGGCGGCAGGAATCGTCGCGGTCGCACGCGGCGCCTCGCCGGGCGCATAGTCGGTTTTCACATCGTTGACGTTCAAATTCTCGAGGGCTTCGTTTTCTGACGCAACGAGCGTAATTTTGCTATTGATGGCGTAGCGGAGGTAATAATCGTACCTGGTTTCGTTGAGGATAGTCGAGCTGCCTTCATAGTCAGTTCCGGTATACTCCAGCGCCGTGCCAATATAGAGAGCCTCATTGCGCGTGAGTCGATACGAGCCGCCTGCCGCGCCACCCGTAAAGGTCAGCGTCAGCCTCATGTGATCGCCAACAGGCTCAAAGCGGGCCGTCACATCGGACATAGATGCGTCCTGGACTTCAACCAGGGTGCCCGAAACAGCATCGGCCCGGTAGTACTTGGTTTCGACAAGTTCGCAGAGCGGCTCATCCGGCATGCCGCCCTCAACATCGGGAAAATCATAGGTATACGACTGGCCCTTTTCGAGTGTGACATTGCTCGGAAGCACGCAGTCCGTGTAGCGGGAAACCACGGTCGTATTGACCCTAACGTCGCTGCCGCCAACAACATCGGTCACACCGCAGGGCATGATGGCGTTGCTCGCCGGCATGGCGGCGTTGTCGTCGCCAGAAGCGTTTTGCCCAGCGAGCGCCGCACCGCTAGACCCATTGGCGGCATCGGCTGGGATTGTCCGCTGAGGCTCAACGGTGGCTTGCGCCGTCGGAGCAGCATCGGTTGCAGGCGCGGTCGAAGCAGCTGGCGCGGTCGTTGGAGCCGTATCCTCCGCAACCGTCGGCGTCACCGGAGCTGCGGCAACCTCGTCCGCCGCAGCGACGGAATCGGCACATTCCGTCGCCAGTGCCACGCTCGGCAGCAGCAGCTGGCCGACCATAAGCGCACACGCACCAACGCTGGCAATCCTTACGCCCGCGCAGCGCCAAGTTCCATGGATGAGCGAGCAGGTGCGCTCATGCTGAGTTTGCTTATCAAAGTGACTTCCGTTCATAACGACCTCCTTGGTCGAAGGATTACACCACCACAAAGGTGCCTGTCCCCTTTGTGGTGGTCCTGTACCACCAAGATGTGCCAAATGACTCCGTATGCCTAGGTTCGTAGATGCGAACCCAGGCCTCTACCTGCGGTTTAATTCAAAATGATTTCGTTGTCGTCACACGCGTCCCAGGGACGCTACAATCGAGGACACGATTATTCGTGCACCCAAAGGACCGTTCTTGAACCTGAGTAAGCCTAAAATCAACGCGCTTCTGGCACTCGCGCTCTTCACCTTCGCCTTCCTTGCCGCCGAGTTTCGCTTCGACGTCAACGTCGGGCTGCTCGCTGGTGCCGAACGAGTTGTGATCGCACAGGGTTTTATCCTTGGCACCAGCGTGATCGGCTTTATCGGATACGCTCCGTTGCTTGAGCACGCGCACCACAAAGGCCAGCCTCAGGCAGTTGTCAGCGCCGCCGTCCCCATCGCCATCTTGGGATTGACTCAGATCCAGTCCCCCACGAGCCCGCTTGCGCTCGAGATTCTGGGATGCCTCGCATTCCTCGGGCTCGGCCTGCTGGGCGCCGCCACTCACCACGCCTTTTCGTTGGCATTCCAGGATGACCCCAAACTCGCCACCGGCGCGGGAGCGGCCTATGCTGCGGGCATCCTGATGCAGTTCGCCGTCAACCTGCTCAATTGCGGCGGTATCGCAGAGCTCATCGTCCTTGGCGCAGCGACTATCGCCATCTCCGCCCTCAGCGTCGTTCCCCAAAAGGCTGCCGAGAGCTCCAGCCCCGCCACCAATCCCTTTGTTGAGCCCTCTCATGCCCTCGCCAAACAGGCATGCTGGAGCATCGCGCTCATCATGATTCTCGCCTGCTTGTTCACGACCCTCGACAACGTGGTCACACTCTCCAACGCCCACGGCACCATTGCCGTGCAAACCTGGCCGCGCCTCTTTTTGGCGGCGAGCGGCCTTGCCGCCGGTCTTATCTTTGATCTTGCCGAGCGTCGCTACACGGGACTCGTCATGCTCGGCATCGCCGTGCTCTCGACCATTTCCATCCTGGCCGTGGAGGCCGGCGCCGATCCCAACCTGGGCCTTGTCGTCTTTTACCTGAGCTCGGGCTTTTTTGTCACGTTCTTTACCGCCACCTTTACACAGCTGGCACCGCGTATGCACGCGCCCGCTCTTTGGGCCGGCATGGGACGCGCCGCCAACAATGCATGCGCATTCACTACATCGGGCATCTCGCTTGCCCTTGTGACCTCGGGCAACGTTGCCCTCATTATGATTGGTGCGCTCGTTTTGCTCGTCGCCGCCTGCGCGGCATTCGTGGCAGCCGGCCTATTCCGCCTGCCCCAAACCGAGCAGGAGCGCGAGCGCGAGCAGCTGGCAGAAGAAGCACTCGCCGCCCCCACCATCGAGGAACAGCGCCAGGCCTTCATCGCCAACCACGCTCTCACCCCGCGCGAAGTCGACGTGCTCATAGCCGTGACCCAGGATGAACGCCCGCTCAAGCAGATCGCCGAGGAGCTTGGAATCTCGATGCGCATGGTGCAGCGCCACCTGAGCTCCATCTACCAAAAGACCGACACGCAAACGCGCGCCGGTCTCACCAAAGCCTTCCCCTCGGCTTAAAACAAAACCACCACAAAGGTGCCTGTCCCCTTTGCGGTGGTTTTGATCGGCTAGCCTTCGAGCTGCGCCACTTTGTAGCGGTAGGCAGCGGCGATAACGTCTTTGCAGCCTTCGCGGCCCAGCTTGGCGCGGTTGACGACGATGTCCTTGCCGCTCGTCATCTTCCACTTTCCGGCGCTATAGCGCTTATAGAACGCCTCGCGCGCCTTCTGCTGCTGCTTGACCAGCTTGGCGCCCTTCTTTTTGTTGAGGCCGCGCTTTTTGCGCACAATCTCGACGCGTTCCTCAAAGGGTGCGGTCACCAGCACGGCAATGTGATTGGGGTTGTTGCGCAGCAGGTAATCGGACAGACGGCCTTCGATAATGCAGCTCTCGGTCTCGCCCAGATCCAAAATCACCTGGCTCATCTTTTGGAACAACTTGTCCGAGTACGAACGCGCATCGTAGCGGTCGGGCAGAAACGCCATATTCTCCACGGCCAGGCGCTCGTCGTAGGCAGCCATCTTGTCGAGCGACTCGCCCGCGCGCAGCGACGCACGCACCAGCAGCTCGTTATCGTACAGCGGAATCCCCAGCTCATCGGCAAGGATACGGCCAATCTCGTGGCCCTCGGCACCAAAGTCGCGCGCGATGGTAATGACCACAGGACTCTTCTTGTTCTCCAGATCGCTCATCGCGATTCCTTTCTAACAGATGAGAAAAAAGGCTGTCTATCGCCTTTTCTCACGATAGCGTACCAGGGAAAGCCAGGCTATGCGGCCACGATGCGACGTTGATATGCCCTCACCAGCAGCGAGATACCAAAGTTGAGCACAAAGTACATCGCAAACACCAGGCCGTAGAGCATAAGCACCTGCGACAGGTCGATCGCGTGGGCCATCACGACATTTGCCGTGTACATGAGCTCGGCCACGTTAATACCCGAAAGATACGAGCTGTCCTTGATGACGGTCGTGCACTGGCTAAACAGCGCCGGAATGATCGTCTTAAACGTCTGCGGCAGAATGATGTAGCGCATGGTGGCAAAGAAGCCGAAGCCCTGGCTCTGCGCTGCCTCAAACTGGCCGCGCGGAATCGAGTTGAGGCCGCCGCGCACAATCTCGGCCATAACAGCGCTGGTAAACAGCGTAAAGGCAATGGTCGAAATCACAATGTCCAAACCCTGCACCGTAAAGTAGATAAACAGGATCCACAGCAGGTTCGGCGTGCAGCGGAACAGCTCGATATAGGCGCTCACCAAAATACGGAATGGGCGGGGCGCATAGCTTTTAACGAGCGCCAGCACCGTGCCAAAGATGAGCGAGAAAAAGATCGACAGCGCCGAGATCTCTATGGTCTTAACAAAGCCGCCCCAAATGTAGAGCAGGTTGGTCGCGTTGAAGATTTCCATGCGCTAGGCCTCCTCTACGTTGTCGAGCCCCAGCTCGGCCAGGCTCACGCCGCGCGGACGCTCCTTGGAGCGGCGCTCGAGCCACTGCACCAGCATGGCGAGCGGAAAGCAGATGATGAAGTACATAAGGCAGCAGACGATGTATCCCTGCAGGTAACCGTACAGACTCACAAAGTTGTCGGAACGGTACATAAGGTCGCCGCCGGCCACAAGCGCCAGCACCGACGTGTTTTTGACCAGGTTGAGCGCCTGGTTACACAGCGGCGGCAGAATGATCTTGAATGTCTGGGGCAGCACGATGTACCAGTAGGCCTGCGCACGGGTGAAACCCTGGCTCTGGGCCGCCTCCATCTGACCGCGCGGAACCGCCTCGATACCGGTGCGGATGACCTCCGAAATGTAGGCCGCGTGATACAGGCCCACACCCAAGAAGCCCAGCACGAATGGCGCGATGCGCACCGGCTGGTCGGCACCGGTTATGGCCTGCAAAAACTGCGGACCGGCCATGTACATAAAGAGTACCTGTACGGGCAACGGGGTGTTCTGGTAAAACTCCACGTACACGCGGCTTATGGCACGCAGCACACGCGAACGGGTGGTAGAGAACACGCCCAGCAGCGTGCCCAGTACCAGCGACAGCAGCAGACCGGCAACGACCACCTGTAGCGTCACGCCAAAGCCCTCCCAAAAGGGCCCCATGTTTTGAAATGTCGTCGACCAACGGTCGGCGTCAAATAATCCTTCGAGCATTTGATTCCTTCCTTGGACGATGCGCCTATACAAGACCCCAGGTCTTGACCTCTTGGTCGAGCCAGCCGTCGGCCAGGCGATCGCAAATCACCTGATCGACCACGGCCGAAAGGTCGCAGCCCTTCTTGGTCGCCACGCCGTAGCCCTGCTCGCCAAACTTGACCTCGGGCTGCAACAGCTCGACGGTCTCGTTCATGTAACCGGCCAGCGTGGAGCGATCCATGGCAAAGACGTCGATATTGCCGGCGTCGAGCGAACTCTTGATGATGGGGTAGCCGCTAAAGGCCCTAAACTCGGGCTTGCAGCTAAAGTCGTTGTCCTTAATCATCTGCTCGATCAGGCTCTGCGTGGTAGCGCCCTGGCTCACGCCAATAACCTTACCGTCCAAGTCCTCAATCGAGGTAAAGCCCGAACGCTTCTTGACCATGAGTCCCACGTAGTCGGTGCGGTACGGCGTCGAGAAATCCCAGCTCTTCTTGCGCTCGTCGGTGATGGTGTAGGTCGCCGCGACCACATCGAGCTGGCCGTTATCGATCAGCGGGCCGCGCGTCTTGGGCGTTACGTCGGTAAACTCGACAAGCTCCTGGGCGCGGGCCTCCTTGTAACTCACGCCAAAGACGGCAGCGGCGATCTGGTAGCACAAATCGACTTCCATGCCCTCAAAGCGGCCCTTGGCGGTGTCGTAATAGCCGTAGCCGGGAACATCCTTCTTAACGCCGGCATTCAGATGGCCGCGCGACTTAATGGCCGCAAGCTTGGACCCCTTGTCGGAGCCCTCGCCGCTGGCGGAGTTGCCGCAACCGCTAAGCGCGGTCCCCGTCAGCGCGAGCATGCCGGCGCCCGCCAGCTGCAAAAAGTGACGGCGCGACACGGCCGCCCTCGTCATATCCGTCATGTCCATCACCGTACCTAGTGCAGAATCTTGGACAGGAACTCGCGACAGCGCGGGTTCTCGGGATTATCGAAGAAGTGCTCGGGCGTGCCCTCCTCCAGGATGCGGCCGTCCTCCATAAAGATGACGCGGTCGGCCACCTGGCGCGCAAAGCCCATCTCGTGCGTCACGCAGATCATGGTGATATCCTCCTGCGCAAGCTCAATCATAACGTCCAGGACTTCCTGGACCATCTCGGGGTCGAGCGCCGAAGTCGGCTCGTCAAACAGGATGATGGGCTGCTTGGTGCACAGGGCACGGGCGATGGCGATGCGCTGCTGCTGACCACCCGAGAGGTTCTGCGGATACTCGCCGGCCTTATGCGCCATGCCGACGCGCTTGAGCGCGGCGATGGCGATCTCGGTCGCCTCCTCCTTGCTCTTCTTTTGCAGCTTGATGGGCGCGAGCGTCAGGTTGCCGAGCACCGTCATGTTGGGATATAGGTTGAACTGCTGAAACACCATGGAACTATACTTGCGAGCCATCTCCAGGTGGTTCTTTTTGGTGAGCGGCGTACCGTCGATGATGACCTCGCCCGACGTGGGCTCCTCCAGATAATCGACGCAACGGATGAGCGTCGACTTACCCGAGCCGGAAGGCCCGATCATTACGAGCTTCTCGCCGCGCTTGACGGTGAGATTGATATCTTTGAGCACATGCAGGTCGCCAAAGTACTTGTTGAGATGCTTGATCTCGATCATGTCTGCCATGAATGTCCCTTCCCTGCGTTTACACGAGTTGAACTATTGTACGGAAAGAACCGCGTTTCCGCAGCCCACACTACATTCCCGTAAAGAACCCGCAACCTTTAACCCACTCATTGGGGACAGACTTAAATGAGTGCCCGCTCATTGGGTACTCATTTAAGTCTGTCCCCAATGAGCACCGCCCAGCAAAAAAGGGGCGCGACCGCAATGGTCACGCCCCCCTCAACATCAGCTATATGCCGCTCGGCCCTTACGCGAGTTTGGCTCCGACGATCTTTGCCGCTGCCGGCTTGTCGAAGTTGCCGCCGGTGGCCTTGCCGAGTGCGCCCATAACCTGGCCCATCTGCTTCTTGGACGTAGCGCCCAGCTCGGCGATAACCTGCTCGATCAGGGCCTCGAGTTCCTCGCCCGAAACCTGCGCTGGCAGCAGGCTCTCCAGAATCTTGACTTGCTCGGTCAGGTTGTCGGTACGCTCTTGGTCGGTGCCGGCCTTGATGGACATCTCCAGCGTCTCGCTCGTCTGCTTAATCAGACGCTTGATCATGCTGTTGACGTCTTCCTCGGTCACGTCGCGGCGCTCATTAACCTCGATATTCTTCACCTCGGCCTTGACCTGGCGAATGATGGACAGGCGAACCTTATCCTTGGCCTTCATGGCGGCGATCATTTCCTGCTGCAGCTCTTCGTTAGTCATCTGCAAATCCTCCTCAATAGTGTGGGCGGCACTCGCACGGGCACCGCCCCATGATTACTCAGATTACTCAGTCGTCGACGAATCGTCGGTCGAACTCTTGGTGACGCCCTTCAGGCTGACGTTGTACGGCACGTCCTTGGGCATGGGGTTAACGGTGATGTCGGCGTCCTTCTTGTACTGCTCCAGCCACTCGCTGTACGCGGTGCTTGCCGCCTGCGTCTTCACCACGTTGGAGACGTACTTCTTGATGTCCTTGGGCACCTGCTTAATGTCATCGACCTGATTATCGACATGGAAGTAGTCCGTGCACTTGATGACGTGGTAGCCGTACGTCGACTCGACGACGTCGCTCACATCGCCCTTGTTGAGCCCCTCGAGCGCCGCCTGGTAGCTGTCGACGAAGGTAGTGAGCTTATCCCAGCCCACATCGCCCTTCTTCTCCTTGGAGCCGGTATCGTCGGAGTACTGCTCCACGGCGTCCTCAAAGCTCAGCTCGCCGGAGTTAATCTTGTCCAGGCACTCCTGTGCCTTGGCCTTGGCGGCGGCCTTGTCCTCGTCGGATGCGTCGGAATCAACCTTGATCAGGATATTCGACGAGCGGCGGGCATCGTTGTAGTTAGACAGGTTCTCGTTGATGTAATCGACGATCTCGCTGTCCTTTGGCTTGCTGGTGGGCGCCACGGCATCCTTGAGTTTTTGCTGTGCCAAGCTCTCCTTGAGCGAGTCCTTGTAGGTGTCCTCGGTATAGCCGTAGGTCTTAAGGGTCTTCTTAAAGGCCTTGGCACCGCCCGCGCTCTTGCACGCGTCCTTCCATGCCTTCTCGACCTCCTCGTCCGACACCGTCACGCCGTCTTCCTTCTGCGCCTGCTGAAGCAGAATCTGCTGCGTGTAGGAATCGATGAGCTGCTTGCGGTACTTTTTGGGCGTGAGGTCGTTGTCGACCAGATACTGCGCCCAGTCCTTGTCCTTGGTGTAGCCATAGGACGTACGCATGCTCATGATCTGCTTGGTCACGGTGTCCTCGGTGAGGTTGGTGCCGTTGATGGTAGCGGCGACACCACCGGTGAGCTTATAGCCTGAGCTGGTGCTTTCGGTCTGCGACATGAGGCCGGAGCACGCCATGGCCGAGACGGAAAGCAGCATTGCCAGCACGCCGATAACCACCAGGACGATCTTGACGGTCTTAGACACGTACGTCTTGCGCTGCTTCTTACGAGAGCTGGAGGCAGCGCGGGCCTGCTGCTCGGGCGTCGGCGCGGCCTCGGAGTTCTTTTTCTTGTTTGCCATAGTTGGCCTTTCGCATCACGAATCGAACAAACGCCATTGTGTCACAATGCGGCCCCCGCGACACACCTGGCACATGGTGGACAAGTTAATCTGCACCATTTTGGTGCAAAGGGGACAGGTCTGGCAGTTGGCAGTTAGGGACGTTCCTTTTCTGCCGGCAGTTAGGGACAGTCCCCAAGTGCCGGCTTAGCTCCACCTTAGAAGTGGCGACGGATGGCGTCGACCATGCCTTGGGGCGTGGTCTGGCCGAGTACATCGGCTGCAGCGTCGGCATCCATAAAGATATTCATAAGCGCCTGCAGGGCCTCAACCTGGCCGCCCGGCTCGGCAATGCCCAGGTTGATGATGATCTGCGCCGGCACCGGGGCGCCCATGCCCGCCATCGCGTTGAACGTCACAGGTGTGACGGGCTTTACCACCGCGATATAGGGCTTGGCCACAAATCCCGGATCGGTATGCGGAATGGCGATGTTTGCCGCCGGCATAGCGAGACCCGTGGGATAGGCGTCCTCGCGCGTGCGGACGGCGTTGAGCCAGCCCTCGGCAATGTAGCCACACGGAGCGAGCTCGTCCTCGAGCCGCGCAAACACCTCATCCGGCGTCGCACACTCCCAATCAAAAAACACCAGCTCAGGCGTAAACAGCGCTTCGTTATCCGCCATGCGCTCACCTCTCTCACCTAGTCACCTGGGACGTTCTTAAACGACTAGTCATTCAAGAACGTCCCCAATGACTAGTCGTTTAAGAACGTCCCCAATGACTACCTAAAACAAAGGATGGCCACTTGCGCCTTGGCGCCAATGACCACCCTGACTACTCGGCTAAATTGTACTGTGCGCCGCTAGCCGCGAGGCGCATCAATTGCGACCTTGCCGCTCTCCAGCACGTGGACGCGGCCGTCGGCGAGCATCTGGACGACCTCGGGATACAGCACGTGCTCAATCGCGTGGATATGCTCCTCGAGCGTGTCGACGTCCCAGCCCTCCTCAACAGCCAGCGCGCGCTGGGCGATGATGGGGCCGTTGTCGTAGATCTCGTTGGCAAAGTGCACGGTCACACCGGTTACCTTGACGCCGCGAGCAAACGCATCGTCGATCGCATGGGCGCCGGTAAAGCTCGGCAGCAGCGCCGGGTGTAGGTTGACCACGCGATTGGGAAACGCTGCCAGCAGCGGCGTGTGTACCATGCGCATGTAACCGGCCATCACCACGTACTCGCAGCCGCGTTCAAGCAGCTCATGCGCGATAATCTCGTCAGCTGCGATGGGGTCGGCATAGACATCCTTGGAAAGGGTCAACGTCTGGATGCCCGCACGCTCGGCGCGCTGCAAGCCCTTGGCCGAAGGACGGCTCGACACCACAAGCTCAATCGAGGCGTTAAGCTTGCCGGCGGCGATCAGGTCGATCAGCGCCTGCAGGTTGGTACCCGAACCGCTGATAAGCACGCCGATCTTGAGCGGCTCGGCCGTATCGGTGCCGGTCGGACGGGTGTAGGGCACAAAGCCCAGGCCCTCGGCAGCAGCCATCTGTTCGTTAGCGCTCATCGGAGTACACGACCTTACCAGAGCCCTCGACGCACTCGCCCACGCGGAACGGCTTCTCGCCTAGCGCGACCAGAGCCTCGGTCACGGCAGCCTCGTCCTCGGGGGCGACGATCAGGCACAGGCCGACACCCATGTTGAAGGTCTTGCATGCCTCGTTGGGCGCGAGATCGGCCTGGCGCGACACATAGGTGATGACGGGCGGAACGTCCCAGCCCATCTCGGCACCGTTACGGGTGACCACGGCGTCGACGTCGTCGGCAAGCGCGCGGTTGAGGTTCTCGGTAATGCCGCCGCCGGTGATGTGTGCGATGGCATGAACGTTGGCGCCACTGTGGAGCAACTCCAGAATCGGCTTCACATAAATGCGCGTGGGAGCCAGCAGAGAGTCGGCCAGCGAAGCACCGCCGAGCTCCTCGAGCGGACGGCTCAGCTCCTCGGCCTTAGCGGCGGCCTCGGGCGTGCCCGGCTTGATGCCGTCGACGCCGATGACCTTGCGAACGAGTGAGTAGCCGTTGGAGTGCACGCCGGTGGAGGGCAGACCCAGGATCACATCGCCGGGGCGAACGTTCGCGGGGTCGAGCATCTTGGGACGGTCGACGATGCCCACAGTAAAGCCGGCGAGGTCGTAATCGGAGGGGGCCATGACGCCCGGGTGCTCGGCCATCTCGCCGCCCACGAGCGCGCAGCCCGCGAGCTTGCAGCCGTCGGCCACGCCCTTGATGATCTTTGCCATGTGCTCGGCCTCAATGTGACCGATGGCAACGTAATCCAGGAAGAACAGCGGCTCGGCTCCCGAAGCCAAAATGTCATTGACGCACATGGCGACCAGGTCCTGGCCCACCGTCTCGTGACGGTCCATGATCTGGGCGAGCACGAGCTTGGTGCCCACGCCGTCGGTGCCGCTGATCAGGATCGGGTCTTCCATATCCTTGAGCGCGGCGGCCGAGAACAGGCCACCAAAGCCACCGATGCCGCCGATAACCTCGGGGCGGTTGGTGTCCTTGACCATCTGCTTAATAGCGTCGACGGCGCGGCCGCCCTCGGCGGTATCGACGCCGGCGTCCTCGTACGTCACATGCTTGCTGTCGCTCATCTGAGCCTTCCTCTCCCACTACCGTGGCGCCGCGCGGGCGCCAAACGGTGCTCATAGTTGCGTTCATTTCGGCGCGCACCATAACAGCACGCGCCGTCATATCAACAAAACAGCAGGTAAAACCTACCAAAATAAACCTGTCCCCACATGGCAGGTTTTAGGCCTCGCCGTGCTCCTCTTCCCAGCTGCGGTCGTCGTATTTCTCGACCACGGCGTCGTCGTCAAAGTGCAGCGGCTTATCCAGGTTACGGGGCTTAAAGCCCTCCATAAACTTGTCGCGGCCAAAGCTCTCGGGAATCGCCACGGGATAACGGCCGGTAAAGCACGCATCGCAGTAGCCGCCCTTGGGCATGACCTTCAGCAGGCCCTCAACCGAAAGGAAGGCCAGCGAATCGGCGCCGATATACTCGCAGATCTCGTCGACCGTCTTGTTGGCGCTGATAAGCTGCGACTGCACGTCGGTATCGATACCGTAGAAGCACGGCCAGATGACCTCGGGCGAGTTGATGCGGATATGAATCTCCTTGGCACCGGCGTTGCGCAGCATCTTGACGAGCTGCACCATGGTGGTGCCGCGCACGATGGAGTCGTCGATGACGACCAGGCGCTTGCCCTCGATGTTGTCGCGCAGCGGGTTGAGTTTCATGCGAACGCCCATGGCGCGCAACTCCTGCGTGGGCTCGATAAACGTGCGTCCCACGTAGCGGTTCTTGATGAGGCCCTCGCCAAAGGGAATACCGCTCTCGTGCGAATACCCCTCCGCAGGCGGCAGGCCGGAGTCGGGCACGCCGATGACCAGGTCGGCCTCGACGGGCTCCTCATGTGCCAGCTGACGACCCATGTCATAACGGCAGGCGTAGACGCTCTTGCCGTTCATGATGGAATCGGGGCGAGCAAAGTAGACTTGCTCAAAGATGCAGTTAGCAGGCTCTTCGGCAGCAGGCACGCCCTGCTCGGACACAAGGCCCTCGGCGCTGATGCGCAAAATCTCACCGGGACGGACGTCGCGGACGTACTCGGCGCCCACAATGTCGAGCGCACAAGTCTCGGAGGCGACGACCCAGCCGCCGGCGCGGGTGACATGGGTGGTGGCGTCGGCCGTCGCGGCGCCGTCCTGCGACGGCAGCTGCGAAACGGATGCGGCATCGGCCTGGTCCAGGCCCTCGTCCACCAGCTTGCCCAGCACAAGCGGGCGAATGCCGTGCGGATCGCGGAATGCGTAAAGCGCCTGCTCGTTGATGAGCGTCATAGCGTAGCCGCCGCGCACGAGCTCCATGGTCTTGCGAATGCCCTCGCGCAGATGGCCTGTACGCTGAGTAAAGTAGCCGATGAGTTTAGTCGCGACCTCGGAATCCGAGTTGGAGAGGAACGGCACGCCCAGCTCGATCAGCTGGCGGCGCAGCTCGTCGGTGTTGACGAGGGTGCCGTTGTGCGCGAGCGCGATAATGACGCTATTGATGGTAGAGAGGTGCGGCTGAGAGGCTTCCCAGCTCTTGGCGCCGGCGGTGCCGTAGCGCACATGGCCCACGGCCAGCTGACCGGAGAGCGTCGACAAGTCAGCATTGGAGAACACGCGGTCGAGCAGGCCCAGGTCCTTGCGAACCATAACCGTGCCGCCGTCACCCACGGCGATTCCCGCCGATTCTTGGCCACGGTGCTGCAATGCACGCAGGCCAAAGTACGTCAGTCGAGCCACGTCGCGATCGGGCGCCCAGACACCAAAAACGCCGCATTCCTCATGCAGCTGGTCGGAGTCCGGATCATACGTCGACATGGCGTTCACCTGTCCCGCGGCGCGCTCGGCCGCGCGGATGGTTTCTTGAGACATGGCATCCCCTCAGAGCCTCGTATTTTGGCGTTACCCGCCTTATTATACGCACGGCGCGACGCGCTCCCCAGCGCATGAGCAGCGCTTTTTAAAAGCCCACCGAGCTAATTATCCGTTTTGCGGCCAAACATTTTATCGGCTTGTCCAGTGCAAGCGCCAGCGCTCCCAGATGGCCGCCGCGCCCACCGTTGAGGGTTGCATTGTTGCAATTGGGACGTTCGTCCTGTCTTTTGGCAGGTCGGCGGCGTATCCTTATAACCTACAACAAAGCGAGAAAGGTTCTGTATGGATCGAAACGAACTCGACCCCAGCGTCCCCAGCGCCACGGAGGTCAAGAAGATCCCCCTCGTCATTAAGGTGTACGCCGTCCTGTGCATCCTGTCTGGCGTGAGCACGCTCCCGTCGGTCGCCGCCTTTATGTGGCAGGTCATTACCGCGCTCATCAACGGCAACGCCGCCGAAAAGCTCGGCGACAACACGCTCGTCGCGGTTGGACTCATCGTCGCCGGCATCATGCTCTCTGCGGCAAGTGCCGTCATCCTGATCATCTTTGGCCTGGACCTTATCAAAAACCAGCGCCGCAACGCCGCCCGCCTGTCCTACATCCTTATCGCATTTACCGTCGTCGAGCTTTTGGTCGACGTGATGCTCCAAGGCATCGGACCCTTCCTGCTGCGCCCCGCCGTCCAGCTCGTCATCCTCATCGCGCTTTCGGCCACCGTCGACCCCACGCTGCGCCAGGAGCGCGAACTCCAGCGCCGCCTGCAGGAGATGCTCGACCGCGACGCCGCGGACGAGGGCATGCTCGGACGCGATGAAACCGGCGAGGGCTACATCAAGCTCAACTACTTCAACCTGTTCTGGGTATTCTTCGTCTGCTGCGTGCTCGGCCTGATCGCCGAGGATATCTGGCACATGACGGTCGACGACCCAGGCGTCTACCAGAACCGCGCCGGCATGCTGTTTGGTCCCTTCAGCCCCATCTATGGCTTTGGCGCCGTACTCATGACCATGGTGCTCAACCGCTTCTATAAAAAGAACCCCATCATCATTTTCCTGGTAAGCGCTGTGCTCGGCGCGAGCTTTGAGGTGTTCGTGGGCTGGTTTATGCAGACCTCATTTGGCGTGGTCTCGTGGAGCTACTCGCACATGAAGCTGTTCGGCATGCCCGACCCACTCGCCGTCCTTACGGGCGGACGCACCTGCACGGGCTTTGCCTGCCTGTGGGGCCTGGGTGGCCTTATCTGGATCAAGCTGCTGCTGCCGAGGCTGCTCAAGCTCATCAACATGATTCCGTGGAAGAGTCGCTACTCGGCCACCGTCATCTTTACCGTCATTATGCTGGTCGACGGCGTCATGACGCTGCAGTCGCTCGACTACTGGTACCAGCGCGTCAACGGCACGGAGCCGGATATTCCCGTCGCGCAGTTCTACGGTAAGTATTTCGATAACGACTATATGGAGAACCGCTTCCAGAGCATGACCATGAGCCCCAAGGATGCGACGCGCGTGTAGCACCACGCAATGCCGAGATTTTCCAACGCACAGAAAAGCCCGCTGGCAGACTGATTGAACTGCCAGCGGGCTTTTGCTGTAGATGGACTCGAATTGATCGCAAAGTCCTATGCCTCGCGCTCGACCTCGCTCACACACTCATTTTTGATGGTACCGACGAGTGCCTGCAGCGCATCGACCACATGCGGGCGAATGTCTCCGCCAATGAGCACGAGCATGATGTCGTCGCCCACGGTAAGCTCGCCACTCGCCAGCCACACGCGCACATAGCCGATACCCGGCATCGCGCGCGTTGCCTCGATAGCGGCCTGCACCTTTTCGGCATCGAAGCCAAACACCATGCCGCCCACCTTATGCCCAGGCGCCACACCATCTGTCTCGACCCCACGCACCTCGGCCTTGGGCGTCGCACGCACCACGCCGTTGTGTGTCAGGTACATCCCACAATCAGCCGCCGAAACATCGGCCTTGGCTTCGCGCATCCAAGCATCAACCGAAGGCATCGATTTGCCGCTTTCAAGCATCACTTCTCCTTTTTACCGTCGTAGAGTAGCTAATTTGGGACGGGGCTCCCGGATACTTTATTCCTCGACTGGCGTGAGTACCATGACTGCGCGCGTATTGCTAAATGACAGCGAACGGCAAGTCACAAGCGTTACGATCTTGGTTGCCGAAGCGGCACGATCGGTGGCGTCACTCGCCACGGCAGAAGCACCGTCGAGCATCTCGGACAGGTAATTCTTCAGTCCGTCGTCGCCTTCAAAGTTGGGCGTGCGCGCCTTGGCATACGTGTCCTCGACTACCTTGGTCGCCAGCGGGCGCAACTTATACGTCGCATCGCGCGTGATGTAGTACACGTATTCCATGCTGGCGAACGTCGCCTGATCGGTCGTATCCGAAATCACGTTAAACATCGAGCCGTCGTTCATGTGATGACCGTAAATCGTGGTCTGCTGATCCACCATGCCCGGCGCGGTGTCGTCGCTATCCAAGAAGATGGCTCCCGAGGCATTGGCGGTACCGTCAAACAGCGTGTTGAGGTACTTGGAGTTGTTGTTGGTCTGCACCACGGGGTAGTTGATGTTGGTGCCGGGTGCGTAAATCCAACCCACAACCTCGGGATTTGTCTGGGCAAGCGCATTGAAGTCGATAACCGGCACGCCGCTGGCGTCCTTGTCGCTCACATATTGCTTTTCGATTTTTTGATATGACTCGCTCGCCTGCTTGTAGCCAATCCGTGCGTTGATAAAGATGGCGGCCGCAGCAACGATCAGGCCAATGCCGATGATGATGAGCAGAATGGGAATGACGGAGCGGCGCTTTTTGCGCGGCGGCTCAGTATAGCTCGATGGCGCGGCATGCGCCGAAGAGCGAGGTGACTTCTTGGCCGTGCTGTATGACGAAGGGCGATATGCAGTAGGTGCATCCTGACGACGATGCTTCGCCGGCGTCACGGGACGCGGCGCGCGTGGCTGCTGAGGAGAGGATATCCGACCCTGCTGCGGCACGCGGGCTGCTCCCGACTTGGCTGGATCGGGAATCCGAGAAGCCGAAAAACGCTTTCCCTGATAGTCGGACATGGCTCTCCTTATGCTACAAATGGACTGGCAGAGCGCTTAGGCGTCAGCCATCTCCTGCTTCATCTTCTCGATAACCTTGCGGTACTCGGGGTCGCATGCGCCCAGAATCTGCGTGGCGTAAATGGCAGCGTTCTTGGCACCGTTGATGGCCACACAGGCAACGGGCACGCCCGAAGGCATCTGCACCATCGACAGCAGCGAGTCCATACCACCCAGATCGCTCGTCTTCATAGGCACGCCGATGACCGGCAGCGGCGTAAACGCAGCCACGACACCGCCCAGGTGAGCAGCCTTGCCGGCGGCAGCGATAATTACCTTGATGCCGCGGTCGGCAGCAGTCGAGGCCCACTCATGGACCTTCGCCGGCGTGCGGTGCGCGCTTGCAATCACGAGCTCATAGGGCACGCCCAGTGCCTCGAGCTCGACGGTGCAACCTTCCATAACGCCCAGATCGGACTTGGAGCCCATGATGATCCCGACAACCGGCTTCTGATCTGCCATAAACAAAGACCTCCTGTTGAGAGCGGTGACGCAGCGAATCCGCGACCCTTAACTACTGAGAGTAGTATAGCTGCTCCCGTCCCTGCGGTCTGTGGGTGCTCTGCGGCGGCCCGGTGTTTTCATCTTCACTCCGGTTGCTGCGCAAAGTCGTTCAGATGAAAACACCGGGGCGCCGCAGAGCACCTTCGACCTACCGGGGATTGCTATGACGTACGTTGGCTGAAAT
>CALBUZ010000139.1 GCA_937969105.1 uncultured Collinsella sp.
ATGACGATTGAGCCCGATGCTTTTGTTGATAGGGAACCCGGGGCGCCTCGCGCTACAAGAGGCCCGCGTGTTGATGATTATGGAAAAGCGGAAGCCGAGCATGGTCGGCGCCCCCGGAACCCCCTTGTATACGATGACGCTGGAGGGCCGGCACAGCATGCTGGCGACTCCCCGGCTGTAGATATGGGATACGTGCACGGCGTGAATCTGGCGGATGAACTCGACGAAGTTGAGGGCTTTGCCGGGTGCGGCGAGTTGTCGCTGATGCAGCATGAGCAGATTGCACAGAACGAGCCTGCCTTGCAGACCGAACAAGCCGCCATGCCGGCTTGGACGCAGCGTGTGGTTGCGGCGGGGGAGACGGGGACGCTGTCGCCGACGC
Organism: uncultured Collinsella sp.; assembly: GCA_937969105.1. GTDB lineage: Bacteria > Actinomycetota > Coriobacteriia > Coriobacteriales > Coriobacteriaceae > Collinsella. The sequence continues at coordinate 383 of CALBUZ010000139.1, forward strand.
CCGCCCCGCCGCCTCCGATGCCGCCGGCAGACGCTGCCGCTCCGCAGCATCGAGCTCCGGTCATCTGCGCCATTTCGGGTTCGGGCGGTTGCGGCAAGTCGACGATCGTTGCCACCATGGCACACGCATCGTCGCTGTTGGGCTTGCGTGCCGCCGTGCTCGACCTGGACCTGATGTTTGGAAACCTTTACGACTTGTTAGGCGTCGATGCTCCGCGCGATATGGCGGCACTTATCGAGCCGTCGGCGGCGGGCGCGCTCACCGAGCCGGATATCGTAGCCACATCGATGCGCGTGGCGCCGGGCGTTACGCTCTGGGGTCCCGTCGCGGCGCCCGAGCAAGCCGAGCTCATGGCACGTCCGGTGGAGCTATTGCTTGATGTCCTGCGTCGCGAATCCGACGTGGTCTTTATCGATACCTCGGTCTTTTGGGGCGATGCCGTGGCGGCTGCGGTGGCGGCGAGCGACCGTTGCCTGGTCGTTGGCGATGCGGCGGTGTCGTCCGCGACATCGGCGTCGCGCGTCATTGAACTGGCAAGTCGAGTAGGTGTGCCGCGCACGCGCATGAGCGCCGTGTTCAACCGGTTCGGTGCGCGCGGGGCAGACGAGGACGTCGCCATGCGCTTTGAGATTGCCTGTGCGTTGAGCTCCAAGATTCGTATCGCCGATGGCGGGCAGGATCTCGCCGCGCTCATGGCGTTTGGGCGCGCTGACGAGGCAGTGGGGCAGACCAGCGCTTTTGCGACCAGCGTGCGCGAGGCCACGCGCGAGATGCTCGTGGAACTGGGGTGCGCCGTCGGCCCTTGGAGCGATATGGTCGCCGACCGTGCAATGCGCACCGAACGCCCGCGTATTCGCCTTCCCTGGTCGCGCGAGGGTGATCAGCGATGAGCCTGCAAACGAGGATTAAGGCTGCTGGCGCTGCAGCGGCGGCAGCGCCTGTAGATGCGGGGCGTCGCCGCGCGGTGAAACGACGCACCAAGCGCGCCGTGATGGACCGCATGGGTTACGACGAAGTGGCGCGTATCAGCGCCTATATCGACCCGGCACTTGCCCGCTCGGAATTGCGTCCTGCGGTGGAGGCGGCGCTCAATGTTGAGGAGCCGACCGATCTCGCGACGCCCGAGCGCGAGACTATCATCGACGAGATTTTGGATGACGTGGTGGGCTTGGGGCCGTTGCAGCCGCTCATCGAGGACGACACCGTTACCGAAATCATGATCAACGGCTGCCGCTCGGCTTTCTTTGAACGCGGCGGCGTCTTGTACCCCATCGAGCATGCGTTTGAGGATGATGAGCAGATCCGTGTGCTTATCGACCGCATCATCTCGCCACTTGGCCGCCGTATCGACGAGCGCAGTCCCATCGTCAACGCCCGCCTCAAAACGGGCTATCGCGTCAACGCGGTGATTCCGCCTGTGGCGATTGACGGACCGATTCTCACCATCCGAAAGTTCTCGGACCGCATCTGCTCGCTGGACGAGCTTGTGGGGCTGGGGTCGCTGCCGCTTTGGTATGCGCAGCTGCTGTCGTGCGCGGTGTCGCTGCGACAGGACCTGGCGGTTGCGGGAGGCACGGGATCTGGTAAGACCACCCTGCTCAACGCGTTGTCATGCGAGATTTCCACCGGCGAGCGCATCGTGACGATCGAGGACTCTGCCGAGCTCAAGTTTGCGCATCATCCGCACGTGGTGCGTCTAGAGGCGCGCGAGGCTTCAATTGAGGGCGAGGGCGCGGTGACGATCCGCGACCTGGTGACCAATGCCCTGCGCATGCGCCCCGACCGCATCGTGGTGGGCGAGGTGCGCGGTGCCGAGTGCTGCGACATGTTGCAGGCCATGAACACGGGCCACGACGGGTCGCTCACCACGCTTCATGCGGGCTCAGAACAGGAGACCGTGGTGCGTCTGACGTTGCTTGCACGTTATGGCATCGATCTGCCGAGCGAGCTCATCGAGGAGCAGATTGCCATGGCGCTCGACGGCATCGTGATGTCCGAGCGCCACGCCGATGGCAGACGTTTCGTCTCCTCGTATTCGGGGGTGCGTCGCGCCGCGTCGGGCGGCGTAGAGCTCGAGCGCTATGTGACTTTCGATGCCGCCGAGCGCATCTGGACGCTTGACCGCGAGCCGCCGTTTATCGCAGAAGGCCTGCGGTCGGGGACGCTCACACAAGAGGAGGTGGACGAATGGAGATCGCTGTGCCCCTCGTCGTAGGGGGTTTGGCAGGGTTTTCTGTTGCGACGGCGTGCGGGGCGGAACCTCGTGTGCCGCAGGTACCGCCGGCGGAGCTGGCGCGTCAGGCGCTCGAGACGGTGGCAGAGAAACTGCCGCGTGAGCTGGTGGAAAACGATCTGCTGAAAAAGATCGCCCGTTCGTGGGCATCGCTGGCTCCGGCGCATCGCCTTGGCCTCGTGATCGAAGATGCTTCGGGGCGCTTGGCGTTTCTGCTGCTATCGAGCGGTGTCTGCTGCGTTTTACTAACGATGGTGTCGTTATCGCCCCTCGGATTTGCCTTGGGACTTGTTGCTCCGATTGCTGTTGGCGCCGCTCGGGATGGCTTTGAGAGCCGGCGCGAGCAACACGATGCGGAAGAGGCCATGCCCGAGGCGTTTACCGCACTATCCATGTCGCTTGCCTCGGGACATTCGCTGGCCCAGGGCATGCGCTTTGTGGGCGCTCATGCGCAAGAACCGGTGCATACCGAGTTTTTGCGGGTGGCGGCGGCGATCGATTGCGGCATCTCGGCGACCGATGCGCTCGATGACTTGCTCGTGCGCATCGACGCCCCCGGTCTTTCGCTTGTGACCTTGGCGCTTAAGGTGTCACAGCGCACCGGCGCTCCGCTTGCCGACTTACTGTCCGAGGCGTCGAGCATGGTGGGGGAGCGCATTGAGCTCAAGCGCCGCTTGGATGTCAAGACGTCGCAGGCTCGCATGTCGGCGCATATGGTCGCGGCGATGCCGGCGGGCATGTGCGCGGTGTTGGCGCTGCTTTCGGCAGATTTTCGTCGCGGTCTTGCGACGCCTGCCGGCGCGGGCGCTGTGGTGCTGGGTCTTGCCCTCAACGCCGTTGCTCTGGTGGTTATCAGGCGCATTATGCGGGTGGAGCTATGAGCGCCCCGGTTGCAGTTGCGGCTTGCCTGTGCGCCCTGAGTGTATTTGTCGCGACGGGTTTGGATCGGGCGGATGCACGCAAGATCGCAGGGGCCTGCAAGCGCGAGGCGGTGCTGGTCGCTGCCGCGGGTCGCTCGGTGGTCGATGCCCTGACCGCGCGAGTGAAGGGCGCGGTTGGAGCGGGCGGCCCGGCGCGAGTGTCGCTCGGCGAAGTGTCCGAGATGATCGATGTTGTGCGCTTGGGTCTTTCGGCCGGTCTTTCGTTTGATGCGGCGCTTGAGATTTTCTGCGCCAACCGCCGGTCAGTGCTGGCTCTTCGACTTGAGCGGGCCTGCATGGCGTGGCAGGTGGGCGTGGGCACGCGTGAGGACGAGTTGTTGGCCGCCGCGCGCGACCTGGACGTGCGAGCGCTCGAGACCTTTGCCACCACGGTGGGGCAGGCGCTCGCCCTGGGTGCCCCACTTTCCGAGACGCTGGCCGCTCAAAGTCGCGAGATCCGTGCGGCTCATCGCGCCGCGGTCGAGCGCGAGATCGAGCGTGCGCCCATCAAGCT
>CALBUZ010000140.1 GCA_937969105.1 uncultured Collinsella sp.
ATGATGGTCTTCTACTAGTCGGGTCAGACCACCGGTCATGATATAGTGCGAGCGTTTGGGCACACCAAATTAACCGTCAAGTCTAAGACTATGCGCGGCGACAAGGTCGAGATGGCCGTCGAGGTGTTCTCGGACGGCGTTGACATGCCCTATGCGGACGCGATTCGCGCGCTCGACGGCGTTGAGGACCTGACGCTCATCCAGTACAACGGTGAATACCACGGCTAGAACCCTAGCGAGCAGGTTGCACAAAGAGGGGCGCTCGCTGACGTTTGCTCGACCTGGGTGGGCCGATTTGGTTCACATGCCGTCTTCACGGGTATTATGGTGAAAGGATGGCTTGCGTGACGCTGACCGCATGACGGCCCTTCAGGCCATGGGCTACGATGTGCTTGGTAGTGTCGAGAAAGTTGGTGTAGCGCCCGGTCCGAAGCGAGTCGGCCTTGCGTCCTGCAATCTGGAATACGGTTGATATCCTATGCCGCCTCGACCCTGTCCGCAAGCTCGAGGCCGGACTCGAGCATCTTCCTGGCCTCCGCCTCAAGCCGCGCCCACTCGACGTGACCGTCGATTCCCCGAGTGCGCCCGTCGTCGTAGAGCTCGTTCATCCTCGCCTCCGAGAAGTACCTGGACTCCTGCCATATCTCGTCCTGCTCGCACATGACCGCGCCCGCGAGCCGCACCAGCGAGCCTGTGGAGGGGAACACCTGCACGACGCGCGACCTGCGCTTTATCTCCCGGTTGGTCCTCTCCTGCACGTTGTTGGTGCGCAGGCGCTTCCAGTGGGCCGGCGGAAAGTCGAGGTAGGCCAGCGCGTCGGGCTCGGCCTCCTCCAGCACAGCCGCCGCCCTCGGGCAGCACCCCTCCAGCATGTCGCACGCCGCGTGGTACATGGCCGTCACGGTGGCGGCGTCGCGCCCGCGGAACACCTGCGACACGATCCTGCCCACGCGGCGCCTGAGCTGCCAGGAGCCGGCCTCGCGCATGCAGTCGCGCATGAGGTGGACCGCGCAGCGCTGCCACGCGGCGCCCTGGAAGACCTCGCCGAGCGCCCGGACGAGCCCCGGGTGGGCGTCCGAGACGACGAGCCGCACGCCCGCCGCCCCGCGCGAGCGGATGGCCCGCAGGAAGGCGAGCCACGAGTCGTAGGACTCGGTGTCGACCACGTCGACGCCCAGGACGCGCCTCCAGCCGCCCGCATCGCAGCCGATGGCGGTGACCACGGCGGTGGAGGCGACGCGCCCCTCGCGGCGGCACTTGACGTAGGTCGCGTCGAGCCAGACGTAGGGCACCGGCGAGCCGTCGAGGGGCCTTGCGCAGAGCTCCTCGATGTCGGCGTCCAGGCTCGAGGCGATTGCGCTCACCTGGTCCTTCGAGAGCCTGGAGACGCCCATCTTCTCGGCCACCCTCTGCACCTTGCGGGTGCTCGTGCCCGTGGCGTACATCTCGGCGACGGCGGCGACGAGGGCGCGGTCGACGCGCTGGTAGCGCTCGAGCACGTCCTCCGGGAAGAAGCTGCCGGAGCGCAGCTTGGGGATGCGCAGCGTCAGCGTGCCGACGCAGGTGGCGAGCGACCTCTCGCGGTAGCCGTTTCGGCTGTTCGCCCCGCCACCGCAGAGCTGGTCGGCCTCGGCGTCCATCACGGCGTTCACGACCTGCTCGGCGAGCCTGCGAAGCAGCTCCTGCATGTCGATGGCGCCGTCATCGAAACGGGGCATGGCGAGCATGTCCGGCGTCGGGTCTGATAAGATTTCCATAGCGGTCTTCGTCCTTTCCTAGAACCTGTTGTTGTGGTGATTTCAGATTCTAGGACGAAGGCCGTCCTTCGTTAAACGAGCGCTAGGGTGTCACCCTTACACCAACATTTTCGACGCGATCGGCGTTTTTCTATGGCGGCCTGTCCAGGCGCAAAAATGTCATCAACACCATGCTTATGTGCTTTTGCGCCATTGGCCTGGTTGGTGTGCTGTGGATTGTTGCCGGCTGGTCTCTGGCCTATGGCGGCGACGGTTCCAGCTCGTTTATTGGAGGCCTTGACCAGCTGCTGTGCCTGCCGGTACTCAACCAGGTGCTGCAGGCGGCCGAGGGCAATGCTGCGGACGGTGTCGTCTACCCTCAGATCATCAACATCGCCTTTCAGATGGCGTTTGCCATGATCACTGCTGCTATCGTCACGGGCAGCCTGGCCGGCCGCGTTAAGTTCGGTGCCATGACGGCCTTCCTGGGCATTTGGCTGCTTGTGGTCTATGCGCCGCTTGCCCACATGGTCTGGGGCGGCGAGGGCTCCTTTATCGGTGACATGATCGGCGCGCTCGACTTTGCCGGCGGCGACGTGGTGCACATTTCGTCCGGTCTCACGGGCCTGATTCTCTGCTTAATGCTCGGCCGCCGTCGTGGCTTTGGCATGGTGAGCTACCGTCCGCATAACGTGCCGTTTGTGGCGCTGGGCGCCGGCCTGCTTTGGTTTGGCTGGTTTGGCTTTAACGGCGGCAGCGAGTTTAATGCCGACGCCGTTGCGGCACTCGCCATCCTCAACACCGTGACGGCCAGCGCGGCGGGCATGGTCTCGTGGCTTGCCGTCGAGCGCGTGCACACCGGTCGCCCCACGCTGGTGGGTGCCAGCACCGGTCTGGTTGCGGGTCTTGTGGTGGTCACGCCGGGTGCGGGCTTTGTCGAGCCGTGGGCAGCGCTGGTCATGGGCCTGATCGTATCGCCCGTCTGCTACCTGGCTATCAGCCATCTTAAGACCAAGTTTGGCTACGACGATGCACTCGATGCGTTTGGTTGCCACGGTATCGGCGGAATTTTGGGCGGCGTGCTCACGGGCCTGTTCTGTGTGCCGGAGCTTTCGTGGACCGGTAAGGGCGGTCTGTTCTACACGGGCGACGTGTCGCTGCTCATCTCGCAGATCTTGGGCATTGTGGTGACGGTCGTCATTGTACTGGTACTCGATTTGGTGATCGCCGCGGTGGTCAAGGCGCTATTCCACGGCAGCCTGCGCGTGGACGAGGCCGACGAGGCGCTGGGCCTGGATGCGAGTCAGCACGGCGAGAGCGCATATCCTTCGTTCTCCGGACTCGATTAGCAGCACGGCTTTCCCAGGCACCCGACCTTGCCCCTCAAACCGTCGCTTGCGTACAGAAGTACGCGGCGCTCCTCTTTCGGAGCACATTGTCTCGTCAGTCACACGCTCGCTGACTTTTTAAACACATGGAGGTTCCCGTGTCCGGAACGGTAATGAATATATCGAACGCGCGTAAGGCGTTTGGCGGCAATGAGGTGCTCAAGGATATCTCGCTCGAGGTAAAGCGTGGCGAGGTCGTGGCGATTATCGGGCCTTCGGGCGGCGGTAAGTCCACGCTGCTGCGCTGTGCCACGCTGCTCGAGACGCTTGACGGTGGCTCGCTCTCGTTTGGCGACCTTGCCGTCGCGACGGATGCGGGTTCGGGCGCGGTGTACGCAAAGGGCGATGTACCCAAACAGGCGCGCTCGCGGTTTGGTCTGGTGTTTCAGAACTACAATCTGTTCCCGCACTATACCGTGATGAAAAACATCACCGATGCACCGATCCGCGTGCTCAAGCGCCCGCGCGAGCAGGCGGAAGCCCGCGCTCACGAGCTGATTGCGCAAATGGGGCTGACGGGCAACGAGAACAAGGTTCCGTGTGAGCTTTCGGGCGGTCAGCAGCAGCGCGTGAGTATTGCCCGCGCCCTGGCGCTCGACCCGGAAATCTTGTTCTTTGACGAGCCGACTTCGGCGCTCGATCCCGAGCTGACGGCCGAGGTGCTGCGTGTCATTAAAGACCTTGCTGCGCAGAATATGACGATGGTGATCGTGACGCACGCGATGCAGTTTGCCCGCGACGTTGCCGACCGCGTGGTCTTTATGGACGGCGGTCGTATTGTCGAGGAGGGGCCTGCCGAGCAGGTTATCGACCATCCGCGCGAGCAGCGTACCCGTGAGTTCTTGAGCCGTATCGAGGGATAGGCTCAGCTATTTATTCAACTGTTTATTGAGGCGAAACCGCCGCAGGTCTTATGATCTGCGGCGGTTTTTGCATCCGTGGGGTTCAATAATTGCCTCGCAAGCTCGCCCCTTCCTCTCGCCGCCTGTATTCATACGTGCGCCGAAAGGTGTGCATGGACAGTCGCCTGTGAGGGTAGGGTGGTGGCATAGGACATTTGGAGGGTGAGTCGGCTCGGCTGCCGACCATGCTGCTCCCGGGACGGCATCGACCGCGAACTCTCCCCGTTGGCGTCGCGCATCGCGCGCGACCCTGCAAGGAGGTCATCATGGGTGCTCCCAAGACCGGCAACGTAAGGAACGTGGTGCTCGTAGGCCAAGGCGGGGTGGGCAAGACTTCACTCGCCGAGGCCATGCTCCACCTTTCCGGTAAGACCGCCCGCCTGGGTGGCCACGACGGCACCAAGCCCACGCTCGACTATGACCCCGAAGAGGTCAAGCGTTCATTCTCCATCTCGACGACCATCGCGCCGATCGACTGGAAGGGCGCCCGCATCAACGTGCTCGATGCTCCGTGCTATCCCGATTTTATCGGCGACGCCTTTGCTGCGATGAGCGTTTGCGAGACGGCGCTGTTTGTGGTCGACGCCGAGGCCGGCCCGCAGCCAACGACGGTCAAGCTCTGGTATGCCGCCGAGGACCTGCGCCTGGCGCGTGCGGTGTTCGTAAACCGCCTGTCGCGTCCCGAGGCCAGCTTTGCGACCACGATGGACCTGCTGCAGGAGCGCTTTGGCACGCGCCTAGGCGCCGTGACCCTCCCCTGGGGCGAGGGCGAGGACTTTAACGGCATCATCGACCTGGTGCGCATGAAGGCGCGCCATTGCAACGGCACCGAGGCCGTTGAGTCGGAGATTCCCGAGGAGTATCGTGCCCAGGCCGAGGAAGCCCATGACCATCTGTGCGAGCTGGTGGCCGAGGCTGACGACGAACTGATGATGAAGTACTTGGAAGGCGAGGAGACGCTGACGCAGGAGGAGCTCGAAGGCCTGCTGTCGAAAGCGATCGCCGAGCGCATCTTTGTGCCGGTCTTTGCGGGCGATTGCATTAAGGAACAGGGCGTCAACTCGCTGATGGACGACATCGCCACGTACTTCCCGGCGCCGACTGACTACGGCGAGATGCCGCTCATCGACGGCGACTCGCTCAAGATCTCGAGTGACGATGACCGTCCGGTGGCATTTGTGTTTAAGACGCTGGCCGATCCGCAGCAGGGCCGCATCAGCTTTATCAAGGTGCTGACGGGCACGCTTGAGCCGGGCCTTGAGCTGATCAACGCGCGCACCCGCAAGAGCGATCGTCTGGCTCACCTGTATGTGATGTGCGGCCGCGACATGACCGAGGTCGGTCACGCCTATGCCGGCGATATCATCGTGGCGCCCAAGCTGGCGGCCGAGACGGGCGATACGCTCTCGATTACTGGCAAGGTCGAGGCTGCGGCGTTTAAGTTCCCCAACTCGCAGTACCGCATCGCCATCGAGGCCGAGAACCGCGGCGACGAGGAGAAGCTCTACACGTTTATCGAGAAGGCCTGCAAGGCCGATCCGACCATGAGCATCGATCGTGACGAGGAGACCGGCCAGACCATCATTTCGGCGGTGGGTGAGGCGCAGGTTTCGGTGCTGCTCAACCGTTTGGAGGATCGTGCCAAGGTCGTGGCCAAAAGCGTGCCGATCCGCATTCCGTATCGCGAGACCATCCGCCGCACGGCGAGTGCCCAGGGCCGCCACAAGAAGCAGACTGGCGGTGCCGGTCAGTATGGCGACTGCTGGCTGCGCGTTGAGCCGCTCATTGGACCCGACGGCACGAGCGATGGCTATGAGTTTGTGGACGAGGTCGTAGGCGGCCGCATTCCGCGCTCGCTGATCCCCGCCGTGGACAAGGGCGTCCAGGAGACCATGAAGGACGGCATCATTGCCGGCTACCCGCTTACGGGCATTCGCGTCGCGGTGTACGATGGCTCGTATCACAGCGTCGACTCCAACGAGATGGCGTTTCGCGCGGCGGCTCGCATCGGCCTGCGCAAGGCATGTGCCGATGCCGACCCGGTGGTGCTGGAGCCCATCGAGGAAATCACGGTGACTATCCCCGAGAGCTACGCCGGCGCCGTGATGGGCGACATCTCGGCATCGCGCGGTCGCGTGACGGGCATGGAGACCGATGAACGCGGCGATACCGTTGTTATTGCCCAGGCGCCGCTGGCCGAGCTGACGGATTATTCGACGCGCCTGCGCTCTATCACGCGCGGCACAGGCGACTTTACCATGAAGCCCGCAGGCTATGAGCAGGTGCCTTATGACGTTCAAGCCAAGCTGGTCGAGCGCTATGAGGAGGGCCGTGCCAAGTAGCGCGTGGCTTTGCCTGTAATGTGGGCGCTGGCGAAAAGGCCGCCCTGGGTAACCGGGGCGGCCTTATTTGATCCCTTGGGGACGGAGGAAAACGGATCATTTTTTGGGTTACGGGCGGCGCGGTCGGCACTAGTCTCCGGATGCCTGGTTGCGGCCGGTGGCGTAGTCGATCTGCACGTGCGGCTGCAGGTTGTAGCAGTACACGTGGAAGCAGAGGGTCTTGCCGTGGTCCTCGACCGATTGAGCCTCAAGGCGCACGCCGCGGCAGACAAGCTCCTCTTCGTTATACATGGGCGTGACGCGGTAGAGCACATGGTTGCCCGTGTCGCGGATGTAGTTAAGAATCTGCTCTTCAAACGGCAGCATGCCCGTCTCGTTGAGATAGCGCGTGCCGGTGAGGAGATTCTTGCGGTTGGCGTTTTCGCCGCAGAGTGACCAGGCGATGAGGTGGCAGCGGTTGTAGAGGCTCTGGCCTGGAATAAAGTCGTAGCGCTGCTGGTGCCAACCGGCAGGATGGATACGCGAGATATCGCCGCGCTTTCCCTGTCCGAGCGACTCGGGGCCTACGCAGGCGAGCGCCTTGCGAGTGCGGCCCAGGCTGTCGAGCTTGGAGAATTTCTTAAAGCAGCCCTCTTCGGTGGCACGCTCATACTCGTCGAGCGTGAACGACGGCATGCCCAACGGGTGCGTGCTGTCGGCGCGAAGGGCAACGTAGGGGTTGCCGGCGTAGTCGGGAATACTGCTGAGATAAACACCGCGGGCGCGGGCGAGATCGGGGTTTTCGACCTCGTCGATGGGGGTGGCGGCACTATCCGCAGAGGCAGCGTCGCCGGTGTCGGTTGCGGCGGATTCAGGGCCATCGCCAGAGTCTTGGCTATTTTGAGAGTCCTCGGAGCTCGCTGTTCCCGATTCGAGTCGGGCAACCAGGTCTGCCTCGTCGTCGGTGCGGCTGGGACTCTCGTTTTGTTTTTCGGCCAGAGCTGCTGCCTGCTCATCGCTTTGCGGCGACAACAGCTTGGGCGCTCCGTCGAGCGACCCTGTGAACAGCGCAAACCCCAGCACCACGGCGGTGCCGATGGAAAGTACTTGCTTGTAGGCGGACTTGCGCGACATTGCGGCTCCTGGATGGACGGTTGGGAATCTACCAGTCTAGCAGGAGCCGGCAGGGGCCGTTCTGTCGAACAAATACTTAAGATTTGGGATAGACGCTACTGATTCATTTGCCTCATATGGAGCTGCGGCGGTTGTGCATATGGAGCTATTCGGCGTTTCCCCAGATAATACCTGCCAAAACAAACCTGTCCCTTATTGGCACGTCCCTTATTGGCAGGTCAGTTAACGCAGTCCAGGTTGAGCATATGCGAGCGAGCGGGCTCCGGGTGCGGTAAGGTGACGTGAAACAAGCGGGCGCTGACCTTTTGGTCGCGCCCGTGAAGTTGAACGTCAGATTGCCGTGCCCGGAGCCTGCGCAGCGCCGGGCAGTTGCGCCGTTTGTAAAACGGCGCAACCTACAGGTTCATGTTGCCGTGGATGTAGGGGGTGACCTCGGGGGGGATGTGGCCGCAGCCCAGCTCGCGCAGCGCGGACTCGATAGCGGTGGGCAGCGGGGTTTTGCCCTGGTCGTCGACTGCAGTTCCGCCGAGGGCGGCGATCTTGGTGACATCCGCGGGAGCGGCTTCGATATGCATGCAGCCGCCGACCAAGCGCGCGCGAACCTGCGCCAGGCCAAGGTCGTGCAGGTAGTCCTCGCAGGCGCGGATTAAATCGACCTTCTCGCGCGTAAGCTCCTCGCCCGTGGGGACGCGCGTGGCAAGACAAGCTCCCGCCGGCAGGTTCCAAACGGGATAGCCCCATGCGCGCAGCAGCTCGCGCTCTTCGTCCTTGGTAAAGCCGACCTCCATGAGAGGGGAGCGCACGCCGAGCTCTTCTGCCGCGCGCATGCCGGGGCGGTAGTCACCGCGATCGCTTGCATTGCTGCCGTCGATGACGGTGGGAAAGCCGAGCGACTTGGCGTGGTTGACGATAGCGGTAAAGCCGGCGTGCTTACAGTGGTAGCAGCGATTGGCGTCGTTGCAGGCTACTTGGGGGAGCTGCAACTGATCGACCGAAAGATTGAGCACAGGGAGCTTAAAATGCGGCTCCTCATTGGCTTGCCCGTCAACGGATCGCTCAAACGAAGCCTGTTCGGGCGTGCCGATGAGCGGCGTGGTGAGGTGGACGAGAAGCGTGCTAGCAGGCATGATGCGGGCGCAGACCGCGGCCAAAAAGCTGCTGTCGACGCCGCCGGAAAAGCCGATGGCAACGCGTCCGTATGCCAAAAGCAGCTGCTCGAGCTCTGCGAGTTTGTCCTGAAGCTCCTTTGCAGGTGCGGTGGTGTCTGAAAACATGAATCGATCCTTACCAATATGTACTCGGTCAAAAACTATAATCCTACCGGGCTGCTTGTCATAATACTTCTACCTATGTAACGAAAGTGCAATATGGCATATACGTTATATACAAGTTGCCAAATGCGGTAGAGTTGCGGTAATGCGATAGCGAGAGCCGATGGGGGACCGATATGATCAAGGCTGTTATTTTTGACATGGACGGGACGCTGGTCGATACCGAGCGTTTGGGCATTAAGGCATGGAAGGCGGGCGCTGCCGAGCTGGGGGTCGCGATTGATGAAGCGCTGATCCATCAGTTTATCGGTCGCACGCTGCCCGATGTTATGGACATCCTCGATAAGCATTATGGCAGCCACGAAACCACCGAGGCGGTCTATGCCCGCCACAAGGAGATTCGCGACGAGATGGTCAAGACCGAACTGGAGCTTAAGGCCGGCGCCGCCGAGTGCATAGACGAGCTGCTGGCTGCGGGCTATCACGTGGGCCTTGCGACGTCGTCGCGCCTCGTTACGGCCGAGCGCAATCTTAAGATGGTCGGTCTCTTTGACAAGTTTGAGACGGTGACCTGCGGCGAGGACGTCGAGCACGGCAAGCCCGACCCCGAGATGTATCTGCTCGCCTGCGAGCGCGCGGGCTTTGCCCCTGAGGAGTGCGCCGTGGTCGAGGATTCGCGCAACGGCTGCGTCTCGGGTATCACGGCCGGCTGCCACGTCTTTGCCGTCCCCGATATCGTGCCGCTGCCGCAGGACGTGGTGGATGGCTGCGAGGCCGTGCTCGATTCGCTGTTCGACCTGGCGGCGGCGGTCAAGGCCGTACGCTAGGCAATTGCGGCGTTGAAGCGAGCAATTGGCCGTCTGTGCGCTTAAGCAAAAGGGGCCCGGCAATGGTCGGGCCCCTTTTGCTTAAGCGGCGTTTTGGCATACTGGCCGACGTGCTACAGATATGCGCCGAGGTTGATGGCCGTAGCGTCGGTCTGGGTGCTTGCCTGGGTGCTGGCGCGCTCCAGTAGGAATGGACGTACCAGTTCTTGGCGGTTGATATCCTCGGCGGCCGTGACTGCGGTGACGGTGCGCGCTGCAGAGCCGACGCGGATATGCTTGGTCTTTGCCGGGGCCTTGTTCTCGATTTGCTCCATCAGCAACTGAACGCCCTTGCGGCCAATTTCGTAACCCGGCGGTGCCACCGTGGTGAGGGGGACCGAACCGCTCCAAGCGAGTGGATTGCCGTCGCATCCGGCCACGCGAACCTGCTCGGGGACGGAGATGCCTTTGTCGACCAATGCCGAGATAACGCCCGAGGCTAACACGTCGGTCAGGCCGACGACAAAATCGGGGCGTTCGTCGGCAGGGCGCCCGGCAATCTGAGCGCCAATGCTGTAGCCGTCGGCTGCGGTATTCCACTCTCCGGCGTCAATGACTTCAATTTTGATATCGGGATGCAGGGCGAGGGCCTTGTGAATGCCAAGTACGCGCAGGGTGAGCTGCATGAATGCCGCTCTGCCCACAACGGTGATATGACGTGCGCCGCGGGCGACGGCGAGCTCGGCGATAATGCGCCCCTGCGCCTCGTTGTCGGCGGCCACGTAGTAACCGGGCTCGGAGCAATGGATGTCCAGGTGGACAATCGGCACGGGCATCTTGGTCATAGCGGGGTGCCAGTCGGGGGATGCCATGGGCTGAACCATGACTCCGGACATTTGCGTGCCCATAAAGTAACGCAGGTAATGGTCTTGGAGAATATCGTCGTTATCGGCGTTGGCGATGAGCAGGTCGTAACCGTGCTTGCGGGCCTCGTTATGGGCGCCGCTGGCAATTTGGAGCGAAAAACCGTGGTCGAGACGGGGGAGCACCAAGCCAAAGGACTTGGTGGCACCGCCCGCGAGCTGACGAGCGCTTTGGTTGGGCAGGTAGCCAAGGCGATTGATGGTCTCGTTAATGAGCTTGAGGGTCTCGGGGCGCAGCTTTTCGGGATGGTTGAGCGCGTTGGAAACCGTGCCCAACGAAACCCCGGCTTCGCGCGCGACGTCGCTGATTTTAACCTTTGCCATAGCGGCCCCTTTGATGCGTTTCAAGTACAAGCCAGATTGTAGCATCGCCCGCCTCTGAGGTGTCAAACCTGCCAATTAGGGACAGGTTTATTTTGGCAGGTTTTATCTGGGAAAACGATGCTGCCAGCGCGACCACCACGAAGGTGCCTGTCCCCATTGTGGTGGTTTGGACCGGCTGGACGTGTGTGTATCGAGTGGTATCCAAGTTGAGGTACCACTTCTGGTATATCAGCTTGCGTTTGCGTGAGTACAATACTCGAACGTTATGCGTCTCAGCGCCCATGTGCGTGGACGTCTTGCAGTCACGCGAACGAAGGGATTTATCCTATGTGCGGAATTGTTGGCTACACCGGCTCTGATATTGCAAAGAACATCCTGGTCACAGGCCTTAAGCGCATGGAGTATCGCGGCTATGACTCCTCGGGCGTCGCGCTCGAGGTGGGCGAGGGCGCCGCGGCGCACCTCGACGTTATCCGCCGCGTGGGTAAGGTTGCGGGTCTGGAGAGCGAGCTTTCCAATATCGATAGCGACGCAACTTGCGGTATCGGCCACACCCGTTGGGCCACCCACGGCAAGCCCTCCGTCGTTAACGCTCATCCCCACACCAGCTGCGACGGTCGCATCGCCATCGTCCACAACGGCATTATCGAGAACTTCGCCGAACTGCGCGAGGAGCTGGAGGGCCGCGGCCATCACTTTAAGAGCGAGACCGATACGGAGGTCTTCGCTCATCTGATCGAAGAAGCCTATGCCGAGACGCACGACCTGATGGCCTCTGTGCGCGAGGCCTGCACCCACGTGGTGGGCGCCTACGGCCTGGCCGCCGTGTGCGCCGACGAGCCTGGCGTAATCGCCGTTGCCCGCAAGGACTCCCCGATTGTGGTCGGCGTGGGCGAGACCGGCTCCTACGTTGCCTCCGACGTCATCGCGCTCATCGACGCCACCCGCGATGTCGTGGTGCTCGAGGACGGTCAGTTTGCCAAGCTTACGCCTGCGGGCGTCGAGTACACCGACGAGGCCGGCAATGCCATCGAGCCCAAGGTCACCCATATCGATTGGGATCTGGACATGGCCGAAAAGGGCGGCTATCCCGACTTTATGCTCAAGGAGATCCACGAGCAGCCGCGCGTCGTGCGCGACACGCTGGTTGGCCGTATGACGCCTGCCGGCGAGCTCGATATCGATGAGCTGGGTCTGTCCCTCGAGGAGCTCAACGACATCGACCGTGTCTACGTGATCGCCTGCGGCACCAGCTATCATGCCGGCCTCATCGCAAAGAATCTTATTGAGGGCTGGGCTCGCATTCCCACCGAGGTTGAGGCTGCCAGCGAGTTCCGCTATCGCAACCCCATCATCACGCCGACGACGCTCGTCGTTGCCGTGTCCCAGTCGGGCGAGACGGCCGATACCCTCGCCGCCATTCGCGATGCGCGCATCAAGGGCGCCAAGGTCTTTGGCATCACCAACGTGGTGGGCAGCCCCGTGGCGCGCGAGAGCGACGGCGTCATCTATACCAAGGCCAACAAGGAGATTGCGGTCGCCTCGACCAAGAGCTTCATCGGCCAGGTTGTGAGCCTCACGCTTTTGGCTCTGCTGCTGGCGCAGGTCAAGTACCGTCTGACCACCAAGCAGGCGCGCATGCTGTTCCGCGAACTTTCCGATACGGCTGAGCAGATCCAGTGGATTTTGGATACCCAGACCAAGGCCGTGCACGAGGCCGCCCTGCTGTGCAAGGACGCGCAGTCGGCGCTGTTCGTGGGCCGCGGTATGGGCGCTGCCATCTCCTACGAGGGCGCACTCAAGCTCAAGGAGGTCAGCTACCTGCACGCCGAGGCGTATGCTGCCGGCGAGATGAAGCACGGCCCCATTGCGCTGATCGATCCGGGTTTCCCCGTCATCGCCGTGGCCACCAAGAGCGCCACCTACGACAAGACCGTGTCGAACCTTATGGAGTGCAAGGCGCGCGGTGCCAAGGTCATCGTCGTTGCCACCGAGGGCGACGAGGAGATCAACAAGATCGCCGACTGTATCATCCGCGTGCCGGCCGTCCGCGACGTGTTCAGCCCCATCACGGCGAGTGTCCCGCTGCAGCTGCTCGCCCGCGAGGTCGCCATCCTGCGCGGCTGCGACGTCGATCAGCCCCGCAACCTGGCAAAGAGCGTTACTGTTGAGTAGTTGGTTCCGCCATCCTAACAACTAAGGCCCGGTTCCGCGTCATCAGACGGAGCCGGGCCTTAGTTGTGCGGAAAAACCACCACAAAGGTGCCTGTCCCCTTTGTGGTGGTTTTGGCAGGTTAGCGGAGCTTGCTGGTCTCGAAGTACTCGGGGAACTGGTCCAGGACCTCGGTTTGGTTGCGGAACATCATATGCAGGTGCTTGCTGACCAAAAAGCTCGCCTCGATGGGGTCGCGGCCGGCGATGGCGCGGCGGATTTGCTTGTGCTCGTTAACAATCTCCTGATTGTCGAGCGTCTGCGTGGCGGCGCGCAGCCAGCGGAAGCGCTCCAGGTCGGCATTGGTCTCTTCGAGCCACGACCACACGGTGCTGCGGCACGCGATGCTAAAGATCATGCGGTGCATGAGGTTGTCGCTTAAAAAGAAGCCGATGCGATCCTCTTCGGCCATGGTCTTTTCCTGCAGCGCGATGGCTCGGTCGAGCTGCTCGATGCCTGCCGAGGTGGCACGGGCGCAGCACTCCACGATCACCTGCTTTTCCAGGTGCTCGCGAATGTAGCAGGCGCTTTCGGCAAGGGTGAGGTTGATGGGTGAGACGTAGGTGCCGCTTTGGGGCACGGTGCGCACCAGGCCCTCTTGCGCCAGACGCACCAGTGCCTCGCGCACAGGGGTGCGCCCCATATCCAGGTCGTCGCAAAGCTGCTTGACGCCCAGCTTTTCGCCCGGCTTGTAGTCCAGGTAGACGATTTTGCGTCGAATGGTGTGGTAGGACTGGTCCTGCAGGCTCGTTTCCTGCTCGCCGACGTGCATCGATTCTTCCATAGTGCCTCGCAACCGTTCTATCACACTCATATATCAGCTGTTAATTATGCCGCGAATCAGCTCTCCGCGGTGGGTAATTCGGCTGTCGTCCGAGAACTATTGCGGCACCTTAGTCTGTGTTTGCGCACGGCTGTGCTCAATGTTGCCGTATCATAAGCCGTCGCAAACGTGAAATAGAAAGAAGGAATCCCATATGCAACTGGCGAATATCGTACGCGAGCGCTGGAAGGGCGTCTTGTTCTGCCTGATCATTGCCATCCCCGCGACGTTGCTCGGCAAACAGGTTGAGGTGGTCGGCGGGCCGGTGTTTGCCATCCTCTTTGGCATGGTTCTGGCGCTCGTCTTTCCCAAGAATCGTCGCGACCAGCTTGCCGCCGGTGTCACCTATACGTCTAAAAAAGTCTTGCAGTACGCGGTAATCCTGCTTGGCTTTGGCATGAACCTCTCGCAGATTCTGTCCAAAGGCGCTCAGTCGCTGCCGATTATCGTGGCGACAATCTCGACCTCACTTGTCATCGCCTTCGTGCTCTGCCGCGTTATGAACGTGCCGGGCAAGATCGCGACGCTTGTAGGCGTGGGTTCGTCGATTTGCGGCGGTTCTGCCATCGCCGCGACCGCGCCCGTCATCGACGCCGACGATCGCGAGATTGCCCAGGCTATTTCGGTCATCTTCCTGTTTAACGTTATCGCGGCGCTCGTGTTTCCGACGCTCGGTGGCATGCTCGGGCTGACCAACGAGGGCTTTGGCCTGTTTGCCGGCACCGCCATCAACGACACCTCGTCGGTAACGGCTGCGGCGAGCGCCTGGGACAGCATGCATCCCGGCGCCAATGTGCTCGAGAGCGCCACGGTGGTCAAACTCACCAGGACGCTGGCCATTATTCCCATTACGTTGGTTCTCGCATGCTGGCAGATGCATCTGGCGCGCAAGGCCGGCGGCGACGCCAAAAGCACGTTTTCGCTTAAACGCGCGTTTCCCATGTTCGTGCTGTTCTTTGTGCTGGCGAGCGTAATCACCACGGTGCTTCAGCTTCCTGCATCCATTACGGCGCCCATCAAGGAGCTGTCGAAGTTCTTTATCGTGATGGCCATGGCGGCTATTGGTTTTAATACCGATATCGTCGAGCTGGTCAAAAAGGGTGGCAAGCCCATCGCATTGGGCTTTTGCTGCTGGATTGGCATTGCTTGCATGAGTTTGGGAATGCAGCACGTGCTGGGAATCTGGTAGAGAAGTAGCTTATTTGCGTGCTGCGTGCTGGCGAGCGCATGTCCGCGGTGGAGCGATAGGAGCTCTTGCGGGTATGGCTTGTCCGCAGGTTGATAGGTCCCGAAGAGCTCTTATCGCCCCGCCAGGATGGCGATGCGGGGCAACTCATATACTCGCAGGACGGTGGCTTCTGCCCTATAGTGTTTGGTGAGCAATATCGTTCAATTTTGAAACACTCGCCCGCGCGGCCGTCGGTGGCGGCGTGGCGCCGAGGACGGGGCGCAATATGAACAGTGACGCCAAGCTGCAAATCTTGATTGAGGCCTTGACTGCTGCCGGGGCTTCGGCATTGGCAATCGATGGGCATGGACGCGTGGCGATTTCGACCATGGATGATGTCGCGCTCGAGCAAGATGTCGCGGCATTTGTCGCCGAGCGCCTGGGGCGCGTGGGCAGCGGCACGCGCCTGGTGATGGGGCATGCGGGAGGGCGCTTGAGCCTCACGGTGCGTCCGGTCGCCAAGGAATACGGCGCGCTTTGGGTGGTCGTGGTCCGCGAGGTGCACGGTGCGGCGGCGCACGCGGGTATTGAGTGGCTTAATGCAGATGAGGTCGAGGCGCGCTACGAGGCAAGCGCGTACGGCATTGTCGAGGGTGCCGCCGCGGTCGCTGGCCCCGTCTGCGAAAGCTATGCCCGCGGCGTGCCCCTCATGTTGGAGGGCGAGCTGGGTGCCGGCCAGGCAGAGATTGCAAAACGCCTCTATCTGGATGGGCCTTATGCTGACGAACCCTTTGTGTCCGTGGCACTTGACGAGCTCACAGATCGCGGCTGGCGCCATCTGCTCAAAAGCTCGGAATCGCCGCTGTTCCAGGCAAGGCTGACCCTTTGCATTGGCGGCTGGCATGCACTTTCGCCGCAGCGTCTGCGCGAGCTTGTCTCTACGATGACCGACACGGCGCTGGCCGCGCGTTGCCATGTGGTTCTGACGGCAAACGATATGCCGGGCGGTGGCGAAAGCGATCAGGCCGCTTTTGTAACCGAGCGCTTGGCGTGCGCAGTAAGTGTGGCGCCTGCGATTGCCGAGCAGGGTGGCGCATCGAAAAAGGTTGCGCAGTATTTGTCATATCTGTCAGACGTCTTTGGAACTGCCGCTCCGAGTATGTCCGAGGAGGCTGCCTCGACGCTCAACGGCTATCGCTGGCCACGCAACTATCTGCAGCTTCGAGAGGTCTCGGAACGACTCTATATATTAGTAGGATCGGGTATGGCGGAGCGCGCGGTGGCGGAGGAGGTGCTCGCCCAGGAGGACGTCATCAAAACCGCGACCTTTGGCGCTCCGACGCTCGACAGCGACCTGTATATCCTGCGACCACTGGCCGATACCGAACGCGACATCGCGCGGCTGGTCGTAGGCTACCTTCAGGGCAACCGGACCCGCGCTGCCGAGGTGCTGGGAATAAGCCGCACGACCCTGTGGCGCTTGCTGAAGGACGACGACCGCTGAGCGAGGCGCCCGTGACCGCGTGCGGCGCGTGTGCTACAGTCCAAAGCAGTAATGTTTCGATTGTGTTACGGCGTGCGGGGGCGTATGGCGGAGACTTCAAAACCAAACCGGAATAGACGGAGTGCGGCTCCAGTTAACCGCCGCACGACGTCCCGGACGTGGGGCAAGCACGCGTCGGGGTTCGACGGTTCGTTCAAGCGCACCAAATACGGCTATCCTTCGGCAAGCGCTCGCTTGGCCATGCAGGCCGAGTCGTCGCTATGGGGGCGCAAGCGCGTGGTGGGCTCTAAGCTCAAGCATGACGGAACGCTGGGCTATATCAGCCGCGGTGCGGCTCGCCGCAGTGGGCTCAATCCTGCTGGCTGGCATCGTTATGTGCCGATTGCAGTTATTGTTGCGGTGATTGTGATCGCACTTGCCGCACTCGGCTACGCTGGCGGCGGTGTCGACCTGAGTGCGATGTTCAAGTCTGCTGAGCTCGCGCATGCCGGCACGGAGCTTGTCGAGGGCGCTCAGGCCCAGACGGGCGTGGCGCCCCAGCGCGGTATTGTTGCTGCTGCCGCAACGATCGCCGATGCCCAAAAGAGCGAGGATACGGACGGCGAGGTTAGCGAAACCAGTGCAAACGGCGTGGATTCGCAGGTCACGCCCGTAACACAAGGCCAATAAGTCACAGAACCATCACACCAAGTCGCTGTTTGGGGCCAATGAGTGAACAAAAAAGCAGCAATGTTGTTTCATATAGAGCTCATTAGTCGCAATTTATAAAAAAGGGCTATACTACTAGGCACTTAAAAGTCCACAAGCTGCAAGTTGAGGAGTACCTAACATGAAGAAGAGATTCATGGCAGCACTGAGCGTTCTCGCTCTTGCCCTGGCTTTGCCCGTGGCTGCTTTCGCCGCCCCGAGCCCTGCCAACACCACCGCCACCGGCGCCAACAACGTGACCGCCAGCGTTAACAACGCTAACGTCAAGGTTGAGTCCACCACCGCTATCGCCGAGGGTACCCCCGCCGGCGCCAACGTGGTTGCTTCCTTCGAGATTACCGAGACCGTTGCGGGCACTGTCTCTGAGTCCAACCCGCTGACTGTCACCTTCACCCTTGGCAAGGCCTACGCCGGCGCCAAGGTCACCGTCTATGTCCATCACAACGACCAGACTAATGACGTCCTGAACCTCACCGCTGACAACAACGGCAATGTTACTTTTAAGGTCACCAAGCTCTCCACCTACACCATCGTGGCTGAGAAGACCGCTGCTGGTGCCGCTACCACCGACAACGGTGCTAAGTCCCCGGCTACCGGCGTGAACACCACCGCCGTCGCTGCCGTGGCTGCTGTTGCCGCTGCTGGCGCTGCCTGCGCTTTTGTTGCTCTTCGCAAGAACAACTAGCACACACACGGTTTCAACCGTAAGATTTGAGGACCCGTACTTGTGCGGGTCCTTTTTTTGGCCGATTTACAGGGTAAGGGAACACCATGGCACAGCAGCCGCAGGGCAAGCATATGGAAGTTAAGCATATGGGCGACTCGGACAAAAAGCGTCGCGCCACGATACTCAAGGGCGTTTTCGTAGTGTTGTTACTGGTCGCAGTCGGCTGCGGTGGCTACGTGCTCTATATGAATCATCTAGAGCAGCAGCGCGCCGAGGAGATGAGTGCAACAGGCAAGCCCGCCACGAAGGTCGAATCAAAGGGCAAGGAGCTGCCGGACAACCCCATCGACTTCGCTCCGCTCATTCAAGAGAATGCCGATATCTATGCGTGGCTCTACATTCCGGGTGCGGATATCAACACGCCCTTGCTGCAGAGCACAACGGACGACCTGTTTTATCTGGACCACGACAAGGACGGCAAGTACGACCCCTACGGCACAGCGTTTAGTCAGATGGCAAACGCGCGCGACTTTAGCGATCCCGTCACGGTGATCTACGGCCATGTGAACGGCGGTGTGTTCCACAACTTGCATAACTTTGAGGACGCGGACTTCTTTAACGAGAACGGCGAGTTCTATATCTATACGCCGGGCCATATTCTGACGTACAAGATTGTCTCGGCCTATCAATATGACGACCGCCACATTCTCAACTCGTTTAACTTTGCCGACCCTGCCGTGCGCCAGGACTACTTTAATTCGGTCTGTAATCCGGACGCATTGCTCAAAAATGTACGCGACGGCGTGACACTTGATGCAGATAGTAAGATTGTGCAGTTGAGCACCTGCATGCTCGATGGCTCGCAGGGTAACTCGCGCTATATTGTGAGCGGTGTGTTAACAAGCGACCAGGAGACAAAATAGTCATGAACCCCCGTGGCAAGCACTTTATCGATGCGGTGGATCCCGACGAAAATCAAGTAAACAATCCCGAGCAGCAGGTTCAGGATGCGGCGGAGCCTGTCGAGCCCCAATGGGAGACTAAAGGCACTCCGACACCTCAACCTGACGAAAAATCCCAGGGCGAGGCCGAGGCTCCGTCTGACGCATCGGCAAAGACCGATGAAGCTGCGGCGCAACCTGTTGATGAGGCAGAGTGGCCTTCGCTTGATGAGGCGGGACCTCAGCGTCGTCGACGCTCCAAAGAGTCGATTAAGCGCATCAAGCGCCGCCGCCGTATCCGCACGCTGCTGATCGTGCTGCTCGTGATTGGTGCGGTTGCTACTGCCAGCTGGGGCTTTGTGAATCACAGCATGAACCAAGGCAAAAAGAAGATTGAGGAAAAGACCGAAAAGGTCATTAAGGCCAAGGGCGACACCATTACCTATAACGGCAAGAAGTATGCGCTCAACAAGCATATGGCCACGGTGGCGTTTATCGGCTTTGACGGCCGCGATAACGATGACGGCACCCAAAAGGGCCAGTCCGATACCGTGATGGTCGTAGCGCTTAATACCGACACGGGTGAGGCTCGCGGCATTATCATCCCGCGTGACAGCATGGTTGCCGTAGATACGTATTCCAATGGTTCGTTTGCCGGCCAGGTGACCGAGCAGCTGTGCTTGCAGTTTGCCTATGGCACCGATGGCGACAACTCATCGGCGCTGACGGCCGCCGCTGCCTCGCGCGTGCTCGATAACATTCCGGTCGACTATTACTACACGCTCAATATCGAGGGCGTGGCTCCCATTAATGACTCCATCGGCGGCGTGACGCTGGTGCCTACGCAGACTGTGCCGGGCACGTCGGTTGTCGAGGGCCAGGAGACCACGCTGTTTGGCAAAACGGCCGAAAAGTATGTGCAGTGGCGCGACACAACGAATCTGACGTCTTCGCTGGATCGTACAGCGCGCCAGGTAAGCTACGTGCAGGCGTTTGCATCGAAGGTGCTCAGCAGTGCCAAGAGCAACCCCGCCATGCTCATCAGCCTGTATCAGGCCATGGGCGACTATACGTGGACCAATTTGGGTCTCGATGAGTTCAGCTATCTGGCGACCACGATGCTCGAGCACGGCCTGACTTCGTTTGATGTCGTGACGCTGCAGGGCACCATGCAGCAGGGCGACACCTTCGCCGAGTTCTATCTGGACCAGGACAACGTAAAGCAAACGGTCGTCGACACCTTCTATCATCCCGTTAATTAGCTACCCAGGTGCCGGATGCCAACAGTGGCTCACTCGATGTCAGGCACCAAAAGCGAGCGGGCCGCATTTGCGCCAAGGTGACGTGAAATGAGAGGGCGCTGACCTTCTGGTCGCGCCCTCGAAATTGAACGTCAGATTGGCGTGAATGCGGCTCGCGCAGCGTCAACGGGTCCGCCGTTCGTTAGAACGGCGGAACATACACGACGTTGTCGCGGCGCGGCTTTGCCTCGGGAAGCGTGCCCTCGGCGTAGCCCAGAATGCAGTTGCCCACACCGCGTAGGCTTCCGTCGGCGGGCAGACCCCACTTGGCCAGCAGTTCCAGTCCCTCGGGTGAGTCAAAGACCTCGTGCGCGCGGTGGATCCAGCACGAATCAACGCCCAGCGCATAGGCTGCGTTGAGCAGGTTGCCCATGGCGAGCGAGCCGTCTTCCAGGTGCGTGGGCGCGCTGCGGTCGACGAGCACCACCACAACGGTCTTGGCGCCGTAGAAGGGATCTCCCTCGCTGCCCATAACTTGGGCGTTGAGCTGCGAGAGGCGCTCGACGGTTGCGGGGTCGGTGACGGCGACGAACGTGACCGGCTGGCGTCCCATGCCGCTCGGCGCGTACTGGCCGGCTTCGATAATGCGTGCGAGCTTCTCGGCCTCGACAGGGCGATCGCTGTATTTGCGGCAGCTGCGGCGGTGGATGAGCGCTTCGATGGTCTCCATGGGTCCTCCTGACGTTGGTTTCGATGTCTCGTTCTTACCCGCCGAACCAAAACCGTAATCGCGCAGCCGGCCCCAAACAATGCAAGCTACCAAGTGGAAAAGTTGGTTTGCATAAAACTTCAGCCAGAATGTGACAAACCGGTGGGATGGTTAAACGTTTTATCCCGTCTACCCTGCGGTTTTTTACCACTTGCCTAAATGATGCGCGCATAAGCTCTGATAAAGGTTTTACTAAAGGAGTACCAACGTTTATCAACGCGCCATGGTGGCGCCGGGCCAGGAGGTAACATCATGTTCCAGGCTGGAGATGTCGTCGAGACCGACTTCGAAGGATTTCTGAAGCTGCTGCGTTCCAAGACGCGCGCTTTCGTGTCGATCAACGACCACGAGTACTACATCACGCACACCGATGGCTATTGGCGTGTTCAGGATTGCGAGGCCCTCAACGATAAGGGCCACTTTACTGACTGCTCCGAGCTGGTCAACACGGTCTGCGAGGTCGTCGAACTGCCGTGGATCTGCGGCAAGAGCCTGCACGACAGTTTCTCGGGCGCCACGGTCTACGAGGCCGTCGCTGCGTAACAGCCAACAATCGATATTCTCTCGCAACCGCCGGCGCCGCCCCCGCGCCGGCGGTCTTTTTTGTCGATATGTTGTTATGGGTCGCACGTCTTGCACGGCCGCCCTTGACGATAGTCAAAACTCGGACTAACCTAAAACCCTAATTAGTCAAAACTCGGACTATCGAATGGCGGGAGAGATGAATAGTGCAGTTAGCCTGGTCGATTTCGACCGGATGTTCAACGGGCTTGACCGTATCTATTCG
Source organism: uncultured Collinsella sp. (assembly GCA_937969105.1). GTDB lineage: Bacteria > Actinomycetota > Coriobacteriia > Coriobacteriales > Coriobacteriaceae > Collinsella. The sequence continues at coordinate 21,626 of CALBUZ010000140.1, forward strand.
GAGTTCGCGCGCACCTGCGGTCTTTCGGACTGCGCCTACTGGATGCTCGTCGACACGAGTGCAGCGGGCGGAAGCGTTGCCGTGAGTCGGCTGACGAGTGAATGGTTCTACAGCAAACAGACCATCAATTCGGCGATCAAGACGCTTAGGGCGCGAGGGCTTGCGACGTTGGAGTTTGCCGAGGGTAGTCGTAAGAACAAGGTTGTGCGACTGACCGAAGAAGGCATGCAGTTTGCCAAGCGCTACGCGTTGCCGGCGCAAAAAGCCGAGCAACAGGCATTCGAGGCGCTCGAGCCGTGGGAACAGCGCGAGATCATGCGCTTGGTCGGTAAGTTCTCCCATGTTCTTAACGAAGAGTGCGAGGCATTTAAACGGCAAGTGGCCGTCGAGGACGAGGCTGACGATAAGGGCGAGGGGGAGACATGCGACTCTTAATGAGGTTTATGAGGCCGTACCGCGGTCTGATCGCAGTGACGCTGCTAGTGCTGCTAATCGACAACGTCGGTACGCTGCTCGTGCCCACGATGTTGGCGAACATGGTCAACACGGGCATCACGACGGGCGACGTTGACTACATCTTGCGCAACGGTCTGTACATGCTCATCGCGACCGGCATGGCCAGCGGCGGCGCGGTGCTGGGCTGCTATCTTTCGGCCCGTCTGGCGGCCAATGTGGCCTGCGACATCCGCAACGCCGTCTACGATAAGTCGCTCGAGCTGTCCGCCAGCGACTTTGAGCGCTTTGGCACGGGTTCGATGATCACGCGCTCGCTCAACGACATCAACGTGATCCAGCAAGCGATCCTGCAGACGATTCAGCTGGTGCTGCCGGTACCGTTCTTGGCCGTGGCGGGCATCATCTTTGCCTGGTTTATCGATCCTGCCATGGGCACGCTGCTGGGCGTGGTCGTTGCGATCGTACTGGTGGCGGCGGTCTTTACCGTGGCCAACGCCGCGCCGATCTTTATGCGCCTACAGAGCTTTATCGACCGCATGAACGTGGTGCTGCGCGAGAACATCGTGGGCGTGCGCGTCATCCGCGCATTTAACAAGGAGCGCCACGAGGAGCAGCGCCTGGACGAGGTGTTTAGCGATTATGCGGCCAACGCCATCAAGGTCAACCATCTGTTTGTGGGTCTCGACAGCTCCAGCTTCTTTTTGATGAACATCGCCGAGGTGGCGGTGCTGTGGGTGGGTGGCAATCGCGTGGGAGTCCATGCCATGCAAATCGGCAGCATCTCGGCCGTGCTGGAGTACGCGATCCTGATCCTGTTCTTTGTGATGATGGCGCAGATGGTGGTGCTGACGCTTCCGCGCGCCGCGGCGTGCCTCAACCGCGCGCAGCAGGTGCTCGAAATCGAGCCGAGCATTGTGGACGGCAAGGCTACGCTGGGCGACGGCGCGTCTGAGTCCGCAGATGGGGCCGACGCGGTGGCCGTGTTCGACCACATGTCGTTCCGTTTTGACGATGCCGACGAGGATACCCTGTGCAACCTGAGTTTTGCCTGCCGCCGCGGACAGACGACCGCGATCGTGGGCTCAACGGGCTCGGGCAAGTCAACGGTGGCCAAACTCTTGCTTCGCTTCCACGATGCCACGAAGGGCGCCATTCGCCTGAACGGCGTCGATCTGCGCGACCTTTCGCAAGACGACATCCGCGGGCGTATCGCCTATGTACCGCAGAAGGCATGGCTGTTCTCGGGTACGGTGGCGAGCAACCTGCGCTTTGGTAACGAGGGTGCGACCGAGGCTGACATGCTCCATGCGCTGGAGGTAGCCCAGAGCACTTTTGTGCTCGACCAGCCCCAGGGGCTCGATACGCCGGTGGCCCAGGGCGGCACGAACTTCTCGGGCGGCCAGCGCCAGCGCCTGGCGATTGCCCGCGCACTCATGAAGCGCGCCGACCTGTATATCTTCGACGACAGTTTTTCGGCCCTGGACTTTAAGACCGATGCGGCACTGCGCCATGCGCTGCAGGACGAGACGCGCGATGCCGCGGTGCTCATCATCGCCCAGCGCATCTCGACTATTTTGCATGCCGATCAGATCGTGGTGCTCAAAGACGGCGAGATTGTGGGCCTGGGCACGCACGACGAGCTCATGGAAACCTGCGAGGTGTACCGCGCTATCGCGGAATCGCAGATGAAGGGAGGTGAGTAGCATGACCGAGGAGCTCAAGAAGCAGGGCATCGCCGATGACGCCGCGGTTGCAGAGACAGTCGAGGAGACGGGCGCCACGCCCGACCTGGACGAAGCCGCCAAGGCAGCGGCGGAGCGCGAGGCTCGCCGCCAGGCGCTCTACGAGGAAAACGAGCGCGCCGAGGACGAGCGCGCCCGCGCCGAGGCGGAGCGCATGCGCGACGTTGATGACGAGGACGAGACGCCCCGCGACACCTGGGCGACGGTGCGCCGCCTGTGGAGCGAGGCCGCCGGCGACCATTGGCGCTTCTATATCGTGTTCGCGAGCATCGTGTTCTATGTCATCTTTAACACCGCGGCGCCGGCTTACAGCGCCCGCGTGATCGATGAGCTGTGGGGGCACATGAAGCTGGCGTTTGCCAACAACACTACCTTCAGCATTACCTGGGAGAACTGCGGTAGGACCATCTTCATCTACTTTATGATCTGGACCGCCGCCGCCTCGTTCTACGCACTCCAGAGCTTTTTGATGTCGAGCGTTGCCGAGCGCCTCAACCTGCGCCTGCGTAACCGCATCGCTCAAAAGCTCAACCGTCTGCCGCTTGCCTACTTTGACTCGCATCGTCCCGGCGAGATCGTCAGCCGTGCGACCAACGACTTGGACAAGATGTCCGAGAGCATGCAGCGCGGCCTGCTGCAGCTTCTGGTTTCGATCGGTACCGTGGTGGGTGCCGTGAGCGTGATGTTCGTGTTTAGCGTGCCGCTCACGCTCGTCTTTTTGTTCTTTACGGCGCTTTCGCTGCTGGTGACGAAGGTCGTGTCGCGCCGCACGCACGATGTGACGGGCGAGCGCCAGGAGTGGGTGTCCAAGATTACGAGCGCGGTCGAGGAAGGCTACTCGGGTCGTCTGGTGATCCGTGCGTTTAACCGCGAGCGCCAGAGCTCTGCCGAGGTACACGAGGCTTCGAAGGAGCTGGCGCGCGTGAGCACCAAGGCCGACTTTATGATTAACGCCGTCGGCCCCGCGGTGCGTTTTATCGGCCGTTTGGCGCAGATCGTGATCGCGTTGGTGGGCTGCAGCATGCTGGTTGCCGGTCACATGACCGTCGGCGTGTTCCAGGCGTTCTTCCAGTTTATCTACGAGGCGTCTGAGCCCATGACGCAGCTGTCGTTTACCTTTAACTCGCTGCAGAGCGCGCTGGCGAGCGCAGAGCGTGTGTTCGATCTGCTCGACGAGCCCGAGATGGAAGCCGATCCGTTGCCGGCCGCCGCCGCCAAGCTGCCGGGCAAGGTGGAGGGCCGTGTTGCCTTTGAGCATGTGCGCTTTGGCTATGCGCCCGACAAGCCGCTTATGCGCGACGTGTCGTTTACCGCCGAGCCGGGCCAAAAGATCGCCGTGGTGGGAACCACGGGCGCGGGCAAGACCACGCTCATCAATCTGCTCATGCGCTTCTACGAGATCGACGGTGGCCGCATTACCCTCGACGGTGTGGACACGAGCCGCATGGACCGCGGCGAGCTGCGCCAGCAGTTTGGCATGGTGTTGCAGGATGCCTGGCTGTTCGATGGCACCATTGCCGAGAACATCGCCTATGGCTGTCCCGAGGCGACGCGCGAGGAGATTGTCGCGGCTGCGCGCGCCGCACAGGTCGACTTCTTTGTGCGCACTATGCCGCAGGGCTATGACACGCGGGTGGCTAACGATGCCGAGAGCATTAGCCAGGGCCAGCGCCAGCTGCTGACCATCGCGCGCGTACTGCTCAACAACCCGGCGATCCTCATCCTGGACGAGGCGACCTCAAGCGTGGACACGCGCACCGAGCTCGCCATCGGCCGCGCCATGGACGCGCTCATGCGCGGGCGCACGAGTTTTGTGATCGCGCACCGTCTGTCGACGATCGTCGATGCCGACCTCATCCTGGTCATGGATCATGGCAACATTATCGAGCAGGGTACGCATAAGGAGCTGCTGGCTGCCGAGGGCGCTTATGCCGACCTCTACCTAAGCCAGTTCGCATAAGGTGACAAAGGGACAGTCCCGCATGTCACATCAAAACGAAGGCGCGCCGGGGGCGGATTCCCTGGCGCGCCTTTTGTGTTGGCGTTCATGCTGTAGCGGTTGCCCACGGCCCTAACGCTCGTCCACGAGCTTGGCGACGAGGGCTTTGAGCTCGGCCACCTCTCGCTCGAGTTCCTTGACGCGACGGGCGTTTTCGGTGATGCCCTGACGGTTGAGGGCGCTCTGTTCGGCGGCGTCGTCGGGCATGTACTCGCGATGCTGCTTGGCGTCGAAGCTCTCCTCGAACACGCGGCAGCCGTTACGCTTGATGATGCGCCCGGGCACGCCCACGACGGTGCAGTTGTCGGGGACGTCCTTGACGACGACCGAGTTGCCGCCGATCTTGACGTTGTTGCCGATGCGGATGTTGCCAAGCACCTTGGCGCCCGTGCCCACGGTGACGTTATTGCCGAGCGTTGGGTGGCGTTTGCCGGTCTCGTTGCCGGTGCCGCCGAGCGTGACGCCCTGGTAGAGAACACAGTTGTCGCCCACTATGGTCGTCTCGCCGATGACGACGCCCATGGCGTGGTCGATAAAGAAGTGCTTGCCAATCTGCGCGGCAGGGTGAATCTCGACGCCGGTGATATGGCGAGTGAGCTGCGAGAGCACACGGGCGAGCGATCGGTGGCCGTGCTCCCAGAGCCAATGCTCGGGCACATGATTCCACTTGGCGTGCAGGCCGGGGTACGAAAGGAAAATGACCAGACCGTTTTGCGCGGCGGGGTCCTGCGCCTGGACGGTCTTGATGTCCTCGCGAATGGTATTGATAAAGCTCACCGGCCGCCCTCCCTTAGCGCTATGGCAATGCGATTCAATAAAGTATAGCGATTCGCTAGGGATTAGGAAGAACAATCTTAGCTGCTTTGCGCGACAAGTGTCAGTTATGCAAACTTGCTGGTAATGGAGTCATGCTTTTGTGGGGTTGCACACGAGGGGGCGCCGCAACCGTATACTGGTCAACTTGGACGTATCCGCGCCCACAACTGAGAGGTTTTACTTCATGGGTTTCATCAATTTCATTGCCGAGCTGCTTAAGGATCCGCGCACTGCGATCGCCAGCTGGATTGCCGCCGGCCCGCTTATGGCCTACGGCTGCGTGTTCCTGATTATCTTTATCGAGACGGGCGTGGTGTTCTTCCCGTTTCTCCCCGGCGATTCGCTGCTGTTTGCCTCGGGCTTCTTTGCCCATAACGGCGGCTTTAACATCGTGGCGCTTCTGGCCACCGCATGGGCCGCTGCCATTTTGGGCGATCAGTGCAACTTTATGATCGGTCACTTCTTTGGCCGCAAGATCATCGCTTCGCGCAAGGTCAAGGCCATGACGCCCGAGCGCATTAAAAAGTCCGAGGATTTCTTGGACAAGTGGGGTCACCTGGCCATCTTCCTGGGTCGCTTCTTCCCGTTCATCCGCACGTTCGTGCCCTTTATCGCGGGCATGGGCGGCATGCACTGGCGCAACTTCGTGATCTTCAACGTGCTTGGCGGCATCACCTGGTCCACGCTGTTCACGCTGCTCGGTTACTTCTTTGGCGGCATCCCGTTTGTGCAGGAGCACTTCGAGCTGTTGATTGTCGGCATCGTCGGCGTGAGTGTCATCCCGACGGTCGTGGGCCTGGTCAAGGCCAAGCTCGGCAAGTAGCGAAGGGCCGGCGCCGCCGCGTCCCGCCGTTCGCGCTCAAGTATTGCCATCCGCGCCATGGGCGATGCCGTCCATGGCGCGATGCGTGTCGCGACATCGCGCCGCCGAGTAGCATCAAAAGCGAGCATGCGTCCGCCTCGCGCGACGCGTGCGCAACCGATTTGCCGGTCCCCCGAGCCGCAGGCGGGGCGACTGGCCATACCTCGGGGCGTCCGCGCGTGGCCACATGGCCCGCGGGCGCCCCGTCGTCGTCTTGGCGAGAAGGGCCTGGGCTAGAGAGTCTCCAACGTGCCCAGCAGGGCCTTGTGGTCGCTGCCGCGGACGCTGACGGTCTGCAGGTCGCTGACGACGATCCCGGAGTCCCTCGAGTAGACGATGTG
>CALBUZ010000141.1 GCA_937969105.1 uncultured Collinsella sp.
CTCACTTATCTCTAATATGAAAGATAGCAGAAAGATGAGAGATAATTACGAGGGATAACTGAGAGACGAAGGAAATCTATTCGCGGCATTCTCCGCCGGACCGAGCGAAAGGACGTGCAGATGAACGAGAACGAGCTGATCGGTCTGCTCGAGTCTTTAAGGCGCATGGGCTCGGACGATCTTAACGTCGAGGTCAAGGAGAGCGCCACGACGCTTTCTCACGACGTATGGGAAACGGTTAGTGCATTCGCGAATACCGCTGGCGGAATTATCGTGCTCGGCGTGAGCGAGCGCGCGGGCTTTGTCCCGGTTGAGAACTTTGAGAGCGAGAAGGTGCTCAACCAATTTGTCGCAGGCATGGGTGATGCCGGCGGTCGCGGAAAACTGGCCAATCCGCCCAAATACACTATTGAGCGCGTGGAGCTCCAGGGCACCGTGGTTCTGGTCATCACAATTGAGGAGCTCGACCCGTCGAGCAAGCCTTGTTATGTCATAGAGCGGGGCGCTCAAGGCGGCAGCTACAAACGCATCGATGACAAAGATGTTCCGCTTTCGTCGACCGAGGTTTTGGCACTGTCGTCATACGAGCGGACGAGTCCTAGCGATCGCGATGCAGTGCCCGGCGCGGTTGCAGGCGATCTTGACGAGGCACTGGTCGACCGTACGATAGATCGGGCTTTCTCGTTGACGCCTCGGGCAATGCGCGGCGCGCCGGACAAACAAACGAAGCTGGAGCGCCTAAATTTCCTTGATTCCCAGGGCAATGTCACCAAGGCTGGACTCCTAGTTGCGGGCACCTACCCTCAGCAGTTTTATCCCAAGCTCTTTATCGACATGGCTGTCTATGCGGGGACCCGGAAAGGCACGGCGGGGTCGCTGAGGTTCATGGACCGCACGATCTGTGAGGGAACGTTGGGCGAGATGATCTCGGATGCTGTCGCGGCCGTCGCCAAGAATTTGCGGCGAACCTCGACCGTCCAAGGCGTCTCGCGTGTCGACTCGCTGGAGATTCCCGAGGAGGTTCTGCGCGAGGCAATCGCCAACGCCGCAATCCATCGAGAATACGGGGATCGGTTCTGTGGACAATCGATTGCCGTCGACGTCTTTGACGATCGTGTCGAGGTGACGAATCCTGGCGGCCTTTACGGGGGAAAGACTCGCGAGAACTTGTTTGACGGCAGCTCCCGATGCCGTAACGCGACGCTCGTGAAACTCATGTCGATTGTCCCGCTGCCGGATGGCGCAGGTTCGCCGGCTGAGGGCAATGGCTCGGGCATCCCGATGATGATCGATGCCATGCGCGCGCATGGTCTGGCCGAGCCCCTGTTCTGCCCGGGGTTCGATCGGTTCAAGGTCGTACTTTACCGTTCAAAGATCGAGCCGGTCGATCATGGCGGGGGCTTAATTGTGACGGTACTCAAACACTACGGCGAGCTGGGGACGCGTGAGCTGGCAGAACGCACGGGGCTTACAATTTCCCAGGTTAGGTCGCGCGTCAACGCGCTCATTGCTCAAGGCGAGCTTGAGCCCACGGCGCCGGCGACGAGCCGCAACCGCAAGTATCGACTGTCAGAGCGCGTGGAATAAATGCGTTAGTGGACGAGGCGACCCAATAATCGACCCTCAATTGGCGCCCACTAAGGTAAAGCGGTTGTTGCTCAGTCGACGGTGATGCTGAGGACTCGGCTTACACCGGCATGGCCCCGAACCCGTCCATCAAGAACAGCCTAAGAACCAGCTTGATGACATATCCCGGTTTGACTTCTGCCGCGCCAAAGACGCTGCGCTCGGCGAGCTCGCTGCAGTATGCATAGATGTCGCGGATAAGGTCCGCGCCCGAAAGCGTAAACATGTAGCCTGCGTTCGAAAGCGCATTGGGTGCGGCGGGCAACTTGGCCATGCGGCAAAAGGTCAACAGGTCGGGTGCCATAGCGCCCTGGTAGCCAAGGTGGCTGCCGTCTTCTTGTGCGGCGAGTTCCAGTTGGCGTACTCGATCCAGCGCCGCTGCCAGCACAAAGCTCGGTGTGGGAGCATTGACGTCCTCCGTGGTCGCCACAAGCCTGCCCGCCGCCTGCGTGACAAGCCAAGCGACCTCGCGCTGGCAACGCACGGCCTTGCGCGTCACCGGCTTGATGGACGAAGAAGAAACGCTCCCCTTTGGCGGATTCGAAGCAGCCATAAGACCCTCCCATGAACAATCCGGTCCAACAAGCCCGGATGAAACACGTGCTACATCAGTATACAGGGGAGTGGGATGGAAAAAACGGAGTCGACAGCGTGAACTGTCGGCTCCGGATTGCTTGCCTTAGAGGCCGTACACTTCGACCATAGCTTCGCCAATGCGATGGGGCACGCCGGTGACGAGTGCGTTGCCCATGCAGAAGGCTCGATGGCCGTCAGTCATGCCCGTATCGGTCCAGCCTTTCGGGAATCCCTGAAGCTGATCGAGCTCGTCGGGAACAAGACGGCGGAAACGGCCATCGGGACATTCGATGACGTGCTTGAAGCGGCTCGCTCCCGTGCCGCCTTCTCCTGTGAGGATGGTGCGGCTCGGCTTGTCGGTGGCATCCGGGAAGCTCATGGCTCCTTCGGAATACGTGTACGTAAAGCCTGTCTTTTTGTTGGTGCGCTCTTCGCGCTTGCTGCCCTTAAGGTAGCGCCAGTCGGGAAGCTTTTCGTCGGAGATGTAGAACTGCTCCGGGACATCAGCCTCGTCGACAAGCACGTCGCCAAGCACGTGGCGCTCACCGTGATAGTCCTCGGCGAAGTCGCAGGTCATAACATGACAGCCCTGCATGACGCCAGCATTCTTGAATTGAGAGGTCTTTTGGCCGACGCCAAAACGAGTTGAGTTCTCGTAGGGGTCGGGTAAAACGTCGAGCTCGGACATCTCGTCGGGATAGATGGCGGGGAAGGCTTTAGCCATGACGCCGTTGTGCATGCGATCAACGAGATCAACCTTGCCAGCGTCCTTTTCGCAGAAGATATAAACACGCTTGCGACGCTGGGGGAAACCGTATTCGGCAGAGTTGACCACGCGCCATTCGACCGTGTAGTCGAGGTCGGCAAGACAGCTTAGGATGATGGCGAAGTCGCGGCCGCGTTGAGACGCGGGCGACTTGAGCAGGCGGTCGACGTTCTCAAAGAGACCGAACTTGGGCCTCTTCATTTCAAGGAAGTGATAGATGTCCCACCAGAGGACACCCTTCTTTCCTTCGATGCCGTGTGCCTGATTGAGCGGACGTGCGACAGAGTAGTCTTGACAGGGGAAACCGCCAACGACCATTTGGACATTGGGGATTTCGATTTTGCCCGCTTCGGCTTGTTCCAAGACCCTATTAATGTCTTCGTTGACAACGGAATCATCGCCGAAGCGATCCATGTAGCAACGGGCCGCGAACTGACGCGCCTTGGTTCCGGGCGGTTCCCATTGATTTGCCCAAATGGTGCGGAAGGGGCCGGCTGGTTTCATATAAAACTCGGGATGTCGAGGGTCGGCATAGCCTTCGAGACCCAAACGAAATCCACCGACGCCCGCAAAAAGCTCGGCAATATTAATCTCAGACACGTTTCTCCAATCGCTGCTGTGTCCGTTTATGGTGCTCACAACAATAGCCGATCGAGGGGACAAGATCAAGACCTCAATTTTCTGGGCGTTAGTAGTTGCTCTGAACTACTATGGGGTTAGTTGCGAGTTTCGGAGGTATCCCGTGTCCAAGAAGCGCCTCGATTTCAAGCGCATGCTTGACGATACTGATTTTTCTGACCCTTCAAGCATTGAGCGCTACGCTGCCAATCTCGACGGCATGACGTTCCGCGATATTCTCGAGCTCGGTATTGCCCCGGAAGGGGAGAGTGCGCCCAAGGACTTTGGCTCCAAAAAGTACAAAGGCGGTATGGGTACTCTTATCGAGGAGCGCTACTTTGGCTACAAGGCCAATAGCGACGACCGTCCCGATTTTCCCGAGGCGGGCGTTGAGCTCAAGGCAACGTGTTTCGATGTGCTCAAGAATGGCCGTAAGTCTGCGGGTGAGCGTCTTGTCCTGACCATGATCCCTTACGACCGTCCTGTTTCGCTCGACTATGACAATTCTCACCTCAAGACTAAGCTCAGCAATATTCTGTTGATTTATTACGGCCGAGATCGTTCTATCGACAAATATGACCAGCGTATCGAGCGCGCTGTCATGGTGCGCCTTCCCGAAGAAGACATGAAAATCATTCGCGCCGACTACGAGAAGATCATTTCCTATATTCAGGATGGCCGTGCGGACGAGCTTTCAGAAGGCATGACGACTTATCTGGGTGCTTGCACGAAGGGCGCAACTGAGGCCACAATGTGGGCGGACCAGTATTATGAATACTTCAATACCGATACGGGTGAGATTGTGCGCCATCGCGCAAAGCGTCGCGCCTTTTCCCTCAAGCGCTCGTATATGGACTATGTGCTCCATACTTATGTCCTCGGTGCTCCGCGAGTCGGGGAGAGCATTGTTCAGGACGATGGCAAGTCTATCGATTTCGAAAGTTACGTAACTGGACTTATCGAGCGCCATTACGGTGAGACCGATCGTCAAATTGCCGAACAGTATGGACTGGAGTACACGGGCAATAAGGCGCAGTGGACAACGCTTGTCTATCGCATGCTCGGAATCAAAAACAGTGCTGCCGAGGAATTCGTCAAGGCAGGCATTTCCGTTCGAACTGTTCGAGTTAACAACAGGGGGCACATCGAGCAGGCTATGTCGTTCCCGCCGTTTGAGTTCAAGCGTTTGATCGAGGAAGACTGGGAAACGTCGCCTTTTCATGCGTGCCTTGAGACCAATCGCTTCTTCTTCGTTGTGTTTCGCGAGGACCACGATGGCGTGCTGCGTCTCGACCGTTGTCTGTTCTGGGCGATGGGAGAAAACGAAATCGAAGGCCCTGCGAAAGCTTGTTGGGATGAGACGCGAAAGGTAATACGTGAGGGCGTTGAGCTCAATCCGTATCGGGATGCGAGCGGAAAGCTCAAAGTGACTAACAACCTGCCCGGTATGGCAGACAATCCAATTGTTCACGTTCGTCCGCATACGTCAAAAGCGGCTTACAAGTTTGCCGATGGAACAGAGATCGGTGACATCGCAAGGAATGCTTACGAACTGCCCGACGGGCGTTGGATGACGAAGCAATCGTTCTGGTTCAACAAGGGCTACCTGGAGCATATTCTGGGGCTGTAGCGTTTCGAGATTATTTAACAATCAGCCCCTGCTCCTCGATACCTCGATGTTGCCCCTACAAATAAATCCCCTCACCGAGCTGCTTGTGGAACTCGGCGTGATGGTCGCGTGCCCAGGTAAAGAGCGCCTGGTCAAAGTCGGTGCGCGTGGCCGGGACGCCAAAGACGCCGGCAACTTCGACGCGCACAAACTCCAGTGCCGGCAGCTTGTTGATGGCAGTGAGGGCAAACGGGGACGAGGGCTCTTCGAACAGATAGCGGCTGCCTTGCAGCGCGTCACAACTGGTGCACGTGTTGCCGAGCGACGGGGCTTTGGAGGCTCGCGCACCTACGGGCTTGTAGCCGCAGCGCTTAGAAAGATAGTCGCGGATCTCGCCCGGCACGCAGCCAAGAGTGGGCACGATGGCGAGTGCGTTGGCATTGGCCGTGTCGATGGCAATGTGCCCGGCTTCGTTGGGCGCGTGCGCGATGGCGATGCTCTCGTCGCTACCGGTTCGATAGGGAATGCCGAAGGCCGCGACCGAGGTCTCTTTGTGACACTTCCAGCATTCGCGCTTGCCCAGTACTAGATATATATACGGCGCAGAGGGGTCGGATCGGTCAATACCGGGCAGCCACTCGGCAAAGGGCTCGGGGTTGACGCCGCTGGGTACATACCAGATCTTCTTGGTCCGGTCCCATTTGGCGCCCAACGCCTTGGCTTCTTCTTTGTGCGAAAAGGGAACATCGAGCTCGGTGCGCATGGTGGCTCCTTGGTGCTGCAGGTGTAAGTGGCTCAAGGATACCGCAGGGTGTGGACGTTGTGGCGTTTTGCCGAGAAGTTGCGGTGCGGACTGATTGGTTATGCCAATGGGTAGATCGGCAAGTAGATGGTCGGCTTTTGGCCAGTTGGGCGGTTGGAGCTGCCAGCGGATTTGGCGACACAAAACAAAACAGCCCAGAGACATAACCTCTGAGCTGCGAACATTTGGTGGGCGTTAGAAGATTTGAACTTCTGACCTCTTCCGTGTCAGGGAAGCGCTCTCCCCCTGAGCTAAACGCCCGATCAAGGGTGCGCAAGCGCGCAAGGGATAATATAACGGAGCCTGAACTCGGTGGCAAGAACATTTTTAAAAATCGCTTACATTGTGGAATTCGGGGGCTTTGTCATATCCATCTCAAAAGAGCCTGCTGCCGCGATTTGGCTGTCGCATAATGCAAGGCCATTGCGGTATCGAGCTACGGAAAGACGCCTGCGGAATTGTCCTACCGATAAGCGGACAAGCCTCCAGCTGGTGCCTTCGCCGTGGTAAGGTAAGCCGAATTGTTTCCAGGCTGTTTCGGGGGAGTGGAATGAGCAAAGAGTGTGTCGAGCAGGTCGAAGGCGCGGGGGCTTCGGTGCCGATGACCGATATATCGAACATTGATGTGCCCGAGGGCACCGACGAGCTCAGCCGCAGCACCCGCCGTGCATGGCGCGACCGCCTGAACAGTGCCTCGACGCACAAGATGATTACGGGCGTTCTGGCCACGCTGGTGGGCGGTTCGTTTTGGGGTTTTTCGGGCACCAGCGCGAGCTTTCTGTTCGATACTTATCACGTTGATACCCTGTGGCTTATGAGTGTGCGCCAGATTCTCGCCGGCCTGCTCTTTATGGCCGTGGTGGTCACGCGCGATCGCGAGCGTCTGGTCAAGCTCTGGACCACGCCTGCCGACCGTAGGCAACTGCTGCTTTTTACCGCTTTTGGCCTGCTGTTCAACCAGTTCTGCTATCTTTCGGCCGTGCGTCTGACCAATGCCGGAACCGCGACGGTGCTTCAGTGCCTGCAGCTGGTCATCATCATGGGCTACACCTGCATCACCGATCGCCGCAAACCGCGCATGCGCGAGGTTATCGGTATCGGCCTGGCCCTTGGCGGCACGTTTTTGATCGCCACCGGCGGCGACCCCACGAGTCTGAGCATCTCGCCGCTCGGTCTGGTGGCGGGTCTTATGTGCGCGGTGAGCGCCACCTGCATGGCGGTGATTCCCGCCAAGATTCTGCCCGAATACGGCAGTCCCATCGTTACGGGTTCAGCCATGCTCACGGCTGGTATCATCACCTGCACCATCGTGCAGCCTTGGGCCCATATGCCGGCGCTCGATGCCGCCGGCGTCGAGGCGCTCGCGGTGTTTGTGGTCGTGGGCTCGTTTTTGGCGTACATGCTCTATATGCAGGGCGTCAAGGACATCGGCTCGGTGCGTGCGAGCTTGATCGGAACCGTGGAGCCGGTCTCGGCGACCATCACGAGTGCCGTTATGCTGGGCACGGTGTTTTTGCCGACCGATCTTATCGGCTTTGCCATGATCATCGTGATGATGTTCCTCACGGTGTAGCCCCTGCGGTTGCTTTAAAGGATAATAGGCCGGCGGCGCGTTGCTTTGGCGGCGCGCCTTTGTCTATAGAGAGGATCTCTTATGAAGTACTTTGGCACCGACGGCTTTCGCGGCGAGGCCAACGTCGGACTGACCGTAGAGCATGCGTACAAGATCGGCCGCTTTGTGGGCTGGTATTACGGCGCCAACCGCGGGGCCAAGGCGCGCGTGATCGTGGGCAAGGACACGCGTCGCTCGAGCTACATGTTCGAGGCGGCGCTGGTGAGTGGCCTGGTCGCGAGCGGTGCGGACGCATATATGCTGCACGTGATCCCCACGCCGGGCGTGGCGCATCAGACTGTGGAGGGCTGCTTCGATTGCGGCATCATGATCAGCGCGAGCCACAACCCGTTTTGCGATAACGGCATTAAGCTCGTCAACAGCGACGGCTTTAAGATGGACGAGGACGTGTTGGAGCTCATCGAGGACTATATCGATGGCAAGAGCGAGGTGCCGCTGGCAACGGGCAACCATATCGGCGCCACGGTGGACTACATGCAGGGCCGCAACCGCTATATTGCCTCGCTCATCGCGAGCGCGAACTTTTCGCTGCAGGGCGTCAAGATCGGTCTCGACTGCGCCAACGGCTCGGCATCCTCGGTGGCCAAGCCGGTGTTCGACGCGCTGGGCGCCGATGTGCGCGTGATCAACGCCGCGCCCGATGGCTTTAACATCAACGTCGACTGCGGCTCTACGCATATGGAGCGTCTGCAGCGCCACGTGGTGGAGCAGGGCCTGGACGTGGGTTTTGCCTATGACGGCGATGCCGACCGCTGCCTGGCCGTGGACGAGCGCGGTCGCGTGGTCGACGGCGACCAGATCCTGTACGTATGCGGCGTGTATCTGAACAAGCACGGGCGCCTCTCGGGCGGTACCGTGGTGCCGACGATCGCCAGCAACTTTGGCCTGGTCAAGTCGCTGGAGCTTGCCGGCCTGAGTGCCGTGACCAGCGGCGTGGGTGACCGTCACGTGTACGCCAAGATGCGCGAGGGCGGCTTCAGCCTAGGCGGAGAGCAAACGGGCCACACGATTTTTGGCGATATCGAGCGCACGGGCGATGGCATTATGACCTCGCTGCGCGTGATGGAAGTGATTCGCGCCGAGCGCGAGACGCTCTCACAGCTCACGGCTCCATGCAAGCTGCTGCCGCAAGCGCAGGTTGCTGTGCGCGTGGCCGACAAGGATGCCGCGCTCGAGAACATGGGCGTGCAGAACGCGATCGCCGAGGCCGAGGCCGCGCTGGCGGGCGAGGGCCGCGTGCTCGTGCGCAAGAGCGGAACCGAGTCGGTGATTCGCGTGCTGGCTGAGGCTCCGGACCAAGCCGCCGCCGACGCCGCCATGAAGCGCATCGCCGCTGCACTCGAAGCCCTTTAGTTACGCGGTTTTACCAAACCGCGTAACTGCTCGACGCTGCAAACGACCCCAAGCGGCAATCTGACGTTCAATTTCAAGGGCGCGACCAGAAGGTCAGCGCCCTTTCATTTCACGTCACCTTGCTCGCTTAGGGCCGTTTTCGCTGACGCTGCCAAGGCATCGGCGTCAACCTAGTCATTGGGGACGTTCTTAAACGACTAGCCATCGGGGACACTCTTCGTCATCCGTGCTTCTGGCTGGCAAAGAGTGTCCCAAACGACTAGTCATTAAAGAACGTCCCCAATGACTAGGTGAAAAGGGGGCGCCGCGGAACCAATTCCGCGGCGCCCCTTTGCGTTGGCGTGTTGCCTAAGCTTTACAGCTCGTAGAGCGTGGTGAACTTGTCCTGCAGGTAGCTGCAGTAGTAGCGGGCATCGAACGCCATGCCGCACGCGCCCTTGATGAGCTCCGGCGCGTCCTTGGCGCGGCCCCACTGCCAAATGTGCTCGCCCAGCCAGGCGCGGACTGGCGCCAAATCGCCGCTTGCGCAGGCGCCAGTGAGGTCGACGCCGTCGCGGCACATGGCCGGCACGAACATGGCATCGTAGGCGCTGCCCAGCGCATAGGTGGGGAAGTAGCCAAACGAGCCACCGCTCCAGTGCGTATCCTGCAGGCAGCCGTGCGTGTTGTCGGGAACGGGAATGCCAAGGTACTCGTCCATAAAGCGGTTCCAAAGCGCGGGGATATCCTTGGCCGTGGCCTCGCCGGCAAACAGCATGCGCTCGATCTCGTAGCGCACCATAACGTGCAGCGGATAGGTGAGCTCGTCGGCCTCGGTGCGGATCAGCGACGGCTGAGCGATGTTCACGGCGTGGTAGAGCGTGTCCTCGTCCACGTTGCCGTAGACCTCGGGCGCGTGACGGCGCAGCACCTCGAGCAGCGGTCCCATAAAGGCGCGGCTGCGACCCACGGTGTTCTCGAAAAAGCGGCTCTGACTCTCGTGGATGCCCATGGAGGTGCCGCCCTCAAGACAGGTGCGCGCATAGGCAGGATTGACGCCCAGCTCGTACATGGCGTGTCCAGCCTCGTGGATGATGCTGTAGACGTTGGAGATGCAGTCGTCCTCGTAGATGTGCGTTGCGATGCGCGCATCGCCCACCGAAAAGCCCTCGCTAAACGGGTGCTCGGTAAAGGCAAGCGTGGTGTCGTCCAGGTCCAGGCCGACGAGCTTCATCAGGTCGAAGCTCATGGCGCGCTGGGCGGCCTCGGGCACGCGGGCGTGCAAAAAGTCGGCATCGGGCTGCTGGCCGCGCTCACCGATGGCGTGCACGAGCGGCACGACCGTGGCCTTGACCTCGTCGCAAAACGCATCGAAGCTCTTGGCGGAAAGGCCGCGCTCGTACTGGTCGAGCCACACATCGTACGGGTCGCGCTTGGGGTCCATGAGCTCGGCCTGATGCTTAAGCTGTCCGACGATTCTGTCCACATAGGGCTCAAAGCTCGCCCAGTCGTTGGTCGCCTTGGCCTTGTGCCACACGGCATCGGCCTCGCAGGTGAGCCTGGTCCAGGCCTCGGCCTCCTCGGTGGGGATGGCGCTTGCCTCGCGCTGGTCGCGGCCGAGCACGCGAATCTCGTCGAGCAGCTGCGGGTCGTCGATCTTGCCGCCAGCGACCGTCTCGCGCGCCAACGAGCGCACAAGTTCGACAGACTTTTCGCTGGTCAGGAGCTTGTGGTGCTCGCCGGCAAGCGTGCCCATGGCATCTGCGCGGGCCGCGGCGCCGTTGGCGGGGGCAATCGTCGCGCCATCGAACTCGGCAATCTTGAGCAGATACTCGCGGGTCCACAGCTTGCCCTCGAGTTTGCGGAACTTTTTGACGGCCTTGTCGGCCTTCATGCCTTTGGCAGCTTTTGCCACGGCGGCCTTGGCCTTCTTATCGAGCTTCTTTCCCATACCATATCCTTAATCTCGCAGGCCGCGCGCCACGGGTGGGCGCACAGCCAGTTTGCACAGCTACCCGTCTTGTACCCAGCGCGAACAAAACGGAACGCGGCGATACGCTCGCACAATGTGGTATCCTATAGCCCAATGCGTTGACGGAGAGGGTTTTGCCCGCCGCGTCGCCGGCAAGAGAGGGAAGGTCATGGGCTGAAAGCCTTCCTGCGGTGGCAAGGGCCAAGCGTTCACTCCCGAGCAGCGACCTCAACGGGCGCGCGGCCAGCGGCGGCGAAGCCCCAGTAGGGAAGCCGTGAGCCTTGCGACAAAGGGCAAAGAGTGGGCGCGGCGGGCCAGACATCCGCCGGGTCAAACAAGGTGGTACCGCGGAATTCAACCGTCCTTGGGCAATGCACATGCCCGAGGACGGTTTTTTTGTTACCGAACCGGGCCGCACATCCGCAGCGCCGGGTGGCTCCAGCCGCCGCGGCAAGTGGATGCGCGAGAGACGAAAGGGAAGACATGAGTCTGATTGATGATCTGGTCAAACTCGAGGAAGAGGCCAAGGAGCTCGTCGCAGGCGCCGACGACGCCGCCAAGCTCGAGGCTGCGCGCGTTGAGCTGCTCGGCCGCAAGGGCCGCATCACCGGCCTGATGCGCATGATGGGCAAGCTCGCCCCCGAGGATCGTCCCATGATGGGCAAGCGCGCCAACGAGATGCGCCAGCTGATCGAGGGCATGCTTGACGAGCGCACCACCGAGATGAAGGCCGCCGCCCTCAAGCACGCACTCGAGCACGAGGCCGTCGACATCACGCTGCCGGGCATCCGTCCGCAGATCGGTCACCAGCACCTGATCAAGCAGATTATCGAGGAGGCCGAGGACATCTTCTGCGGCATCGGCTACACCGTCGAGTCCGGCCCCATGGTCGACACCTCCTACTACAACTTCACCGCGCTCAACGCCCCCATGGATCACCCGAGCCGTTCGGCCCGCGATACCTTCTACGTGGTCGACAACAACCCCGGCAGCGTCGCGCACCCCGAGGCGCATGCCCACGGCGAGTCCGACGTGCTGCTGCGCACCCAGACCTCGGGCGTGCAGATCCACACCATGGAGTCGCAAAAGCCGCCCATCTACATGATCTGCCCGGGCACCGTCTATCGTCCCGACACGGCCGATGCCTGCCACCTGCCGCAGTTCAACCAGATCGAGGGCCTGGTCGTCGACGAGGGCATCACCTTTGGCGATCTTAAGGGCACGCTCGACTACTTTGTTAAGTGCATGTTTGGCGAGGACCGCAAGACGCGTTACCGCCCGCACTTCTTCCCCTTCACCGAGCCTTCCTGCGAGGTGGACGTGAGCTGCCACGTGTGCGGCGGCAAGGGCTGCAACTTCTGCAAGCACAGCGGCTGGATCGAGATCCTGGGCTGCGGCATGGTCGACCCCAACGTTCTTATCAACTGCGGCATCGACCCCGAGAAGTACACCGGTTTCGCCTTTGGTATTGGTGCCGAGCGCGTCGCGGCCCTGCGCTACGACCTACCGGACCTGCGCACGTTGATGACGGGCGACATGAGGTTCTTGAACCAGTTCTAGAACGCTTTCTTCTTAGTTGCAGTTTCCGGCTCAAAGCCGCATTTATGAAAGGAGACCAGTTATATGCGCGTTTCTTACGACTGGCTCAAGACCATGATCGATATTCCGGAGGATCCCAAGACCCTTTCGGACGAATATATCCGTACCGGCACCGAGGTCGAGGCGATCGACACCGTGGGCGAGTCCTTCGACCACGTGGTGACCGCCAAGGTGCTCACTAAGACCCCGCACCCCGATAGCGACCACATGTATGTGTGCTCGGTCGATGTGGGCGACAAGAATCTCGACGCCGACGGCAACCCCGCTCCGCTGCAGATCGTCTGCGGCGCGCAGAACTTTGAGGCCGGCGACCACATCGTCACGGCTATGATTGGCGCTGTCCTGCCCGGCGACGTCAAGATCAAGAAGAGCAAGCTTCGCGGCGTCGTGTCCATGGGCATGAACTGCTCCGCGCGCGAGCTCGGCCTGGGCGGCGACCACTCCGGCATCATGATCCTGCCCGAGGATACGCCCTGCGGCATGCCGTTTGCCGAGTACGTGGGCTCGAGCGACACCGTGCTCGACTGCGAGATCACGCCCAATCGTCCCGACTGCCTGTCCATGATCGGCATGGCCCGCGAGACCGGCGCCATCTTCGACCGCGATTTCCACGTTGAACTGCCCGCCATCAAGGCCGAGACCGGTCGTGCGACCGACGACGAGCTTTCGGTCGAGATTGCCGACGAGGGCCTGTGCGACCGCTACGTCGCCCGCATCGTGCGCAACGTGAAGGTCGGCCCCTCGCCCGACTGGATGGTCAAGCGCCTCAACGCCCTGGGCGTGCGCCCGCACAACAACATCGTCGACATCACCAACTATGTGATGATGCTCACCGGTCAGCCGCTGCACGCCTTTGACCTGGACACCTTTGCCGAGCGCGAGGGCAGGCGCCGCGTGGTGGTTCGCGCCGCCCAGCAGGATGAAAAGTTCACGACGCTCGACGGCGAGGAGCGCACGCTCGACGCCGGCATGGGCCTCATCACTGATGGCGAGCGTCCCGTGGCGCTGGCCGGCGTTATGGGCGGCATGGATTCCGAGATCGAGGACGACACCGTCGACGTGATGGTCGAGAGCGCCTGCTTCAACGCCGGTCGCACCTCGCACACCAGCCGCGACCTGTCGCTGATCTCCGACGCCTCCATTCGCTTTGAGCGCCAGGTCGATGAGACCGGCTGCGTGGATGTCGCCAACGTTACCTGCGCGCTGATCGAGGAGATCGCCGGCGGCGAGGTCGCTCCTGGCTATGTCGACGTGTTCCCCGCGCCCAAGACCATCGACAGCATCAAGCTGCGCCTGGCCCGCGTGCATGCCATCTGCGGTGCCGACATCGAGCCCGACTTTATCGAGCGTTCGCTCACTCGCCTGGGCTGCACCGTCGAGCGCGACGGCGAGGACTTTATGGTCACCCCGCCGAGCTTCCGCCCCGACCTGCCGCGCGAGATTGATCTGATCGAGGAGGTCCTGCGCCTGTGGGGCATGGGCCGCGTGACGGCGACCATCCCGGCTGCCAAGAACCACATCGGCGGCCTGACCCGCGAGCAGAAGCTCACCCGCAAGGTCGGCGAGATCCTGCGCGCCTGCGGCCTCAACGAGACCACGACCTTTGGCTTTGCCGCTCCGGGCGACCTGGAGAAGATCGGCATGTCCACCGAGGGCCGCGGTTGCCCCGTGGTGCTCATGAACCCGCTGGTGGCCGAGCAGACCGAGATGCGCCGCTCGCTGCTGCCGGGCCTGCTGCAATCCGTGGCCTATAACGAGGCCCACGGCACGCCCAACGTGCACCTGTACGAGGTCGGCAGCCTGTTCCACGGTCGCGAGAACGCCAGCCTGCCCAAGGAGACCAAGTCCGTGGCGGGTGTGCTCTCGGGGCAGTGGAGCGAGCAGTCCTGGAATATGAAGTACCGCAAGCTGCGCTTCTTCTTTGGCAAGGGCATTGTCGAGGAGCTGCTTGCCCAGCTGCGCATCGAGAAGGTTCGCTTCCGTCCCGTCGAGGGCGAGGGCTATGCCTTCTTGCAGCCGGGTCGTGCGGCCGAGGTTCTGTCCGGCGGCACCGTGCTGGGCTGGGTCGGCGAGATTCATCCCGAGGCGCGCGAGGCGATGGGCATCGATGAGGTCGTCGTTGCCTTTGAGCTCGACCTGGACAAGCTGATCAAGGGCGCCCGCAACCAGGAGAACTACCGCGAGTTCTCGCAGTATCCGGCTGTTGAGCACGACCTGGCTATCGTGGTCGATAACTCCGTGACCTGCGAGGACCTTGAGCGCCGCATTACCAGCGCCGGTGGCAAGCTGCTCGAGGGTGTGCGTCTGTTCGACGTCTACCGCGATCCGGTCCGCGTGGGCGTGGGCAAGAAGTCCATGGCCTTTGCGCTTACGTATCGCTCCGACGACCACACGCTCACCAGCGAAGAGGTCGAAAAAGCGCACCAGAAGATCGTCACCAAGGTATGTAAGGGCGTAAACGGCGAGGTCCGCGGCTAGGATTTGCGCTGGGAGCGTAGGGCCTGATGGCGGTTGCTGTGGGCTCTGCGTGACCGCGGTGTTCGGAATAAGGCACCGTTGAGCCTGCATATATGACACGCGCATTACATAACGGCGTGCTGCTTTGTCGGCAGCGCGCCGTTTTGCTATGATAGCCCGCGGCGTGTTACGAATCTGACAATGCGTAACACTGACAAGGCGATTTAAGCGGCGTTGCAATTCTGTGCGCCGATAACCGGGAGGCGTACATGCACATTCCAGATAATTATCTGTCTCCGCAGACCGATGCCGTCATGGCAGTGGCGATGGTGCCCGTTTGGGTCCACTGCATCAAGAAGGTGCGCGCCACGCTCGATCGCGAGCATATGGCTTTCCTGGGCATCTGCGCCGCTTTTTCCTTCTTGCTCATGATGTTCAACGTGCCGCTGCCCGGCGGCACCACAGGCCACGCCGTCGGCGGCGCACTTATCGCGCTGCTGCTGGGCCCCGAGGCCGCGGCTATCGCTGTCTCGGTCGCGCTGGCGCTGCAGGCGCTGCTGTTTGGCGACGGCGGCATCCTGTCCTTTGGCGCCAACTGCTTTAATATGGCCTTCGTGCTGCCGTTTGCCGCTGCTATCGTGTTCCGTGCGCTCAACAGCCGTTTGCACGACAAGAGCTGGGGCACCTCGGTTTCGGCCATCGTAAGCGGCTGGGTCGGCCTGTGCCTGGCGGCCCTGTGCGCGGCAATCGAGTTTGGTATTCAGCCAATGCTCTTTACCAACGCTTCGGGTGCGCCGCTGTACTGCCCCTTCCCGCTGTCTATTGCGATTCCTGCCATGATGATCCCGCATATGCTGGTTGCCGGCGTGGTCGAGGGCGTGGCGACGGCCGCCATCTACGGTTTCATTAAGAAGACGGCGCCGGGCGTTATCGTCGGTCCCGAGGCCGTCGATGGCCAGCTTGCCGCCGAGGGCGCTGCTGCCAAGAAGACCTCGCTGATCCCCACGCTCATCCTGGTCGCTGTGCTCGTGGTGGCCACGCCGCTGGGCTTGCTTGCCACCGGTGACGCCTGGGGTGAGTGGGACGCCGAGGGCGCCGCAACTGCCGTCCAGGAGGCTGGTGACGACAGTCTGCAGGCTTCGGTCGGTCTCGATACCCCGACCTTTGCCGATGCCCTGCCCACGGGCGATTATCTGCAGGCCTATTCCGAGGAGCAGGGCCTTGGCTTTGCCGGCCAGGCTGCGATGTATATTCTTTCGGGTGTGATTGGCGTGGCGGTGCTCACCATCGCATTTCGTTTGATATCGCTGACGGTTAAGGAAAGCGGTGCTCATGGCAATAGCCGAGCTGCCTAGCTGGCTTGCGGTCGAGCAGCGTTACGAGCCCGCGGGGGCTCGGCATCGTGTGATGCAAAAGAATGTCCTGCACCTGGCGAGCCTGCTTGAGCGGGTTCGCCTGGGTGGAGGCGCGCACGAGGGCGGGTCGATGGTCGACCGCGCCCTTTCTTGCGTTTCGGCGCCGGTGCGCCTGGTGGGGATGTTCGTTTGCGTCCTGTGCGTGTGCCTGACGCAGAGCCCGCTGTACCTGATGTTGATGGCGGCCATCGCGTTGGTGCTGGTCGCGGTGCGCCCCGTACGCGGGCTGCGAGCGACTTTTGTGCCGGCGTTGGCTGCCGCGGGGTTTGCCGTGGTTCTTGCGCTGCCTGCCCTGCTGCTGGGTGCTTCTGCCACGGGCGCCATGCTCAAGATTGCGCTCAAGACATTCATTAACGTGACGCTCGTGCTGGGCGTTTCGTGGACGCTTACGTGGAGTCGCATGTCGGCGGCGCTTAAGATGTTGCGCCTGCCCGACGAGGTCATCTTTACGTTTGATATGGCACTCAAGCATATCGAGGTGCTGGGACGCACGGCGCACGATTTGTGCGAATCGGTCATGCTGCGCAGCGTTGGCCGTGCGCCTGAGGGATTTTCGCGTACCGACTCGCTGGCGGGTATCATGGGCATGACCTTTATCAAGGCGATGGAATGCAGCCGCGCGATGGACGAGGCTATGCTTTGCCGCGGCTTTGCCGGCGCGTATCCGGCGCCCGCACGCGCCGGGTTTGGCTGGCGCGATGCGGTTTACGCGGCCGGCGTGGCGCTGCTGGCAGTGTTATGCGCGGTGCTGTAGGCGCTGCTGGTTCCGGCTGGGGATGCAAATAGGGAAGGGCGACGTTTTGACGATCGATATGAATAATGCGGCGGGCACGAACGGTGCGGGCGGCGCCGAGGTCACGCCGCTCATCGAGCTGCGCGACGTAGTGTTCTCCTATGCGGGACATACGGTTGTCGATGGCGTGTCGCTGCAGGTCGATCGTGGCGAACTCGTTGCCCTGCTCGGTCCCAACGGCTGCGGTAAGACGACGATTATGCGCCTTATTAACGGCCTTGAGCTTGCGGACGCGGGTGCGTACCTGTTCGACGGGCATGCGGTCGATGCGGCATATCTCAAGGATTCCGCGACGGCCCAGCGGTTCCATCAGCGCGTGGGCTTTGTGTTTCAAAACGCCGATGCGCAGCTCTTTTGTGCCACGGTCGGCGAGGAAGTCGCGTTTGGCCCGGCTCAAATGGGGCTGCCAGCAGACGAGCTCGAGCGCCGCGTCCGCGATGCCATGGAGCTATTCCAGGTTGCCGACCTTGCCGACGTCTCTCCCTATCAGCTCTCGGGCGGGCAAAAGAAGCGCGTTGCGCTGGCTGCGGTGGTGTCGATGAACCCGGATATCCTGGTGCTCGACGAGCCTACCAACGGACTTGACGAGGACTCTTGCGACATCGTGGTCAACTTTCTACTGGCCTATGTTGCTGCCGGTAAGACGGTCTTGATGAGCACGCACCATCAGGATTTGGTACGACGCCTGGGTGCCCGTGCAATCTTTATCGATCGATATCACCATGTGGTCGAGGCGCCTTCGCCGTCGTATGGAACCGAGAGCGGCGCTGCGGAATAGTTGCTGCGTAGAGCGTGCGTAGCCGCCCGCGTGGCTTTGCCGTGATGGTATAGTTATCCAGGTTTTTATGGGGGTGGCTATGCCAAGCTGGAACATTCATATCGCTCAAACGGAGCGTTTGCTGGAGCGCACCGGTGCGCTTGCCAATAGCGTGCGCGACCGCAATGCCTTTTTGTTTGGCTGCGTGGTTCCGGATATCTTCGTGGGCTATATGGTCCCTGGCATCGCCGATCCCATCCCGTATCGCATCACGCATTTTGCCAAGCCTGAGCCTATCCCCAAGCCGCGCGAGCACGAATTCTGGGATACCTATGTGGCGCCGCTGCTCAAAGGGGCGCCTGTTGGTACGCCGGCTGCCGCGACCTCGATTGTCGAGGAACGCGAGCGACTCAATCGGGTACATTATCCCCAACGCTACAAGGACGCCGAGCCGGTTGCCGGTCCCGGTGCTAGTGAGCTTTCGCTCGCGCCCGATGACGTGGCGCAGTCGCTGCTCGATCTGACGCTGGGCGTTTGGTCTCACCTCGTGGCCGATACCGTGTGGAATACGCGCGTGAATCAGTACCTGGAGGCACACGGCGGCAAGCCGTGCGAGGAATTCCGCATTAAAAAGCAAGGCGACTTTGACTGGTTTGGCAAGACACTCGGCATCGTTTCGATTCCGCGCGCGACCGATCGCCTGTATACTGCGGCGACCCGTTTTGGTCAGTATCCCATCCATAAGGAGTATGTGCTCAAGACCATTGGCGTTATGCACGAGATTGTACGCGAAAACCCCGGCGAGCCCGATCATCCGCCGTATCGCTTGCTAACCGAGGAGTTTTTCGATGCAACGTTTACCGAGGTCATCGAGCTGACCGAGGCGGGTTTTGCCGCCCGTGTCGAATCGCCCGATGTGCCTGCGCTGCCCCTGATTGCTAGCTGCTAGCTGGCCGGCCCAGCAGTGAATAGCTCAACCCAATCGACAAGTAGCTCTTGCCGTAAGGTATCTTCGGCAATGCGCTCCTGTTTGGTCTTTGGGATGTGGGGAAGCCCGGCCTTTTTATGGATGAGCTCGGCTATGTGGTCGAAGCTCTTCTTCTCCTTGATCTGGTCATAGGTAATTTGGATGACGTCGTAGCCCATGCTTGTGAGTGCGGTGGCGCGCTCGGCATCGGAGAGGCTCGCGGCTTCGCTGTCGTGGGCAGAGCGGCCTTGGCATTCCAGAATGACGCCCATGCTGTCGGTGGCGCTTTCGATGAGGATATCGGCGTAGCAGCAGGTTTTGTCATACAGCGAACGTGCGGCTTCACTGAGCGGGATGCGCGCGTTGTTGGCGATCTCGATGCCCTGGCCGCCCTCGTCGCGGGGGAGCGAGATAAGCATGGAGGTCTGTACTTCGAAGGGCGAGGCGGCCTGCCCCGTCATGTGCTCGGCCGCCCAGCGCAGTTGTTTGACGCCGCGCAGGCCTGCGGCTTGCTTGGCGAACGCGGCGATATCCGTTGCGGTAAGAAGCGGCGTGCGCTTCCACAAGTTGGTGTCATTGCCCTTGGTGTCGTTAACTCGCTCCCAGCCGCAGTTGGGTGGAATGAACTTAAGCGAAATAGCTTCATCGAGTTGTTGTTGCGTTCGCTCGCAGGGCTTAAACACTGCAAAGGAGCCGCACATCTCGTAGCAAGCCATGAGTAACTGGTTGCGTGAAACCTGCGTAGCAAGGTTGAGCAGCGTGAACTCCGGTGACGTGACATCAAACCCATGTTCAGTCTGCCTAAACGACCCCGGAGGTGGTTCTTGGGTCAGGAGGTGCGATTTAAACAGGCTTCGCGACCCGGATTGTGCCCGAGTGAATACAAGCCTGTGAAGTGGTGCGTGAAGCAGGTCTTTTACAACTGCATGACTTCCGAGGCCACAACATCTGCGATCCATATTGCCAAGGCTAATGGCGGGGTAAAGGCCTAATACCTGCGGCGGGATGCGGTAGTAGTTAAAGGCGGATTGCCCACAAAGCGTCAGGTCCATAATGCCCTCCTGGCCGAAATCATCTCTTTGAAGCGAGTGATGCCAGCGTCAATCCGGAAGTATGCGGCAAAATCTGAACCCTATGAGCGGACCTGGCTTTTGAGGCTAGTTTATCAGGCATTTTGTTGCGAAAAAACAGGGTGTGCTCGGAGGTTCCAGAATTTGCCGCATACTTCCGAAAACCAGGTCGATTTGGTTCTTGCTAAAACGATTTATCAGCCCTGTGTGAGGTGTGGGTTTGCCACCGGGCGAACACTTTTAGCGCTTGGGGCTTTATTTTTTGGGCCTCGAAGGGTGGATTTCGCGCTTTTGGTAAAGAAATGAGTGCATGTTTTGCCGTGCGCCGGCATTGACGCAAAGAAAAGGGTCCGGAAGGCGAAGCCTTCCGGACCCTTTGCAATGCAAATCTGCTTGCAAGTACGACTTAACGCACCTGAGCGACGTAAGCGACGTTGGTCGAGGAGACCTTGTCCTCGAGCTGGACGCTCATACGGGGATCGCCGGCGGTAGCGACGGTCAAATCGCCAGTCTTGACGTAGCCGAGCTCCTTAGCGGTCTCGATCGCCTTGACGATCGTGCCGTTGACGGTGCCCTGGGTAATCTCGGCCTGGTGCGGGATAACGCCCCAGTACATGATCATCTGCTGGACGGCCCACTCGTGGCGGGAGAACGCGCAGATCGGCATGTTGGGACGGAAGTGCGAGATCAGGCGAGCGGTACGACCGGTGGTCGTCGGCACGGTGATGCACTTGGCGCCAACGGTGGTGGCCATGTTCACAGCGGACATACCCACAACGTTGTTGACGACGCGGGTGCCGTGAGCGTCAGCCGGAACCTCGAGCGGAGCGTGAGCCGGGAGGTACTTCTCGGTCTCGAGAGCAATGCTGGCCTGCATCTTGACGGCCTCGACCGGGTACTTGCCGGCAGCGGACTCGCCAGAGAGCATAACGGCGTCGGTGCCGTCGTAAATGGCGTTAGCAACGTCGGCAACCTCGGCGCGCGTCGGGCGCGGGTTCTGCTGCATGGAGTCGAGCATCTGCGTAGCGGTGATAACGGGCTTATAGGCCGCGTTGCACTTGGCGATGATCTCCTTCTGGATGTGGGGAACGAGCTCGGGCTTGATCTCGATGCCCAGGTCGCCACGGGCGACCATGATGCCGTCGGAAGCCTCGAGGATCTCGTCGAAGTTCTCGACGCCCAGGGCGCACTCGATCTTCGGGAAGATCGTCACGTGCTCGCCGCCGTTCTCGCGGCAAAGCTCGCGGATGCCGCGGACGGACTCGCCGTCACGGATGAAGGAAGCGGCGATGTAGTCGATGTTCTCGGTCAGGCCAAAGAGGATGTCCTGACGATCGCGCTCGGTGATAGCGGGCAGCGAGATGTTGACGTTGGGCATGTTGACGCCCTTGCGCTCGCCGATCAGGCCGTCGTTCTTAACGACGCAGGTCATGTCCTGGCCGTCGACGGACTCGACCTCGAGGGCAACCAGGCCGTCATCGATCAGGATGAGGGAGCCCTTCTCGACCTCGGAGGGCAGAGCCAGGTAGTCGAGGGAGATGTGCTCAGCGGTGCCATGGAAATCCTCGGACGTGGGCTGAGCGGTGACGACGATCTTGTCGCCGGTCTTGACGGCAACCTTCTTGCCGTCGACCAAAAGGCCGGTGCGGACCTCGGGGCCCTTGGTGTCGAGCAGGATGCCGACGGGCATACCGAGCTCCTTGGAAATACGACGGACGCGCTCGATGCGACCGTGGTGCTCGTCGTAGGATCCGTGCGAGAAGTTAAAACGGGCGACGTTCATGCCCGCCTTGATCATCTCGCGGATGGTCTCGTCGCTATCGCAGGCGGGACCCATGGTGCATACAATCTTGGTGCGCTTGTACATTCAGACCTCCATCTGACATCGTCTTGCGCTGATAGATAAACCATAAGAAATAAAACTGAGATGATTATAACGAAATGCCGACCGAATACCCCAAAAAATCGACCGTATGCCGAATTAGAAATTCATTTTTTGCGGTAAAAACGGTATATGAAAAAACTTTATCAACCGTTCTGACCGCTGCTATCTGGGCGATATTTCAGTTTGATGATGCGCCGAAGAAAAAACGTTTTACCAATCTTGAGCATCACACTGTCTGCACCGTTGCGCCTGTGCCGTGTTTCCAGATGGAATGTTTTGGCTAGACGCGTCGCTTTGGGGTACCATAGCTCCACTATCAACTGCCGCTCAGCACGGCAGCCTTGATGAGCCCTTGCCCTTCTCCTGGGAATTATGATCGGGCATCAATCTGCTGAGTGGCCCGAATCCCAGGAGGGGACTCTATATGCAAAAGGAATACCTGTCCGCCGCGGCGGAGGTGCTCAGCGACCAGGGTGTCGATGAGAACCTTGGCCTGAGCAACGACGAGGCGTCGTCGCGCCTCGCCAAGACAGGCCCTAACAAGCTTGAGGAAGCCGAGAAGACTCCGCTGTGGAAGCGCTTCTTTGAGCAGATGGCAGACCCCATGGTCATCATGCTGATTGTTGCCGCCGTTATCAGCGCACTTACGGGCATGGTCAAGGGCGAGCCCGATTTTGCCGACGTCGCCATCATCATGTTCGTCGTTATCGTCAACTCGGTGCTGGGCGTGGTCCAGGAAGCCAAGAGCGAGGAGGCCCTCGAGGCCCTGCAGGAAATGAGCGCGGCGCAGTCCAAGGTGCTGCGCGACGGCAAGCTCGTGCACCTGCCGAGCGCCGAGCTCGTGCCCGGCGACGTGATCATGCTCGAGGCGGGCGACTCCGTCCCGGCCGACTGCCGCGTGCTCGAGAGCGCCACGATGAAGATCGAAGAGGCCGCACTGACCGGCGAGTCCGTGCCGGTCGAGAAGCACGCCAACGTGATTGAGCTTGCCGCGGGCACCGACGACGTGCCGCTCGGCGACCGTAAGAACATGTGCTACATGGGTTCCACCGTGGTGTACGGCCGTGGCCGCGCCGTCGTGGTCGGCACCGGCATGGATACCGAGATGGGTAAGATCGCCGGCGCCCTGGCCGAGGCCAAGGAAGAGCTCACGCCGCTGCAGGTGAAGCTCGCCGAGCTCAGCCGCATCCTTACCATTATGGTTATCGTCATCTGCGTCGTGATCTTTGGTGTTGATATCCTCCGCCACGGCGTGGGCAACGTCCTTACCGACCCGACTGCCCTGCTCGATACCTTTATGGTTGCCGTCTCGCTCGCCGTCGCCGCTATCCCCGAGGGCTTGGTCGCCGTCGTGACCATCGTCCTTTCGCTCGGCGTGACCAAGATGGCCAAGCGCCAGGCGATCATCCGCAAGCTTTCTGCTGTCGAGACACTCGGCTGCACGCAGACCATCTGCTCCGACAAGACCGGCACCCTTACCCAGAACAAGATGACTGTCGTCAAGCACGAGCTCGCTGCGCCCAAGGAGAAGTTCTTGGCCGGTATGGCACTGTGCTCCGATGCCCAGTGGGACGAGGAACTGGGCGAGGCCGTGGGCGAGCCGACCGAGTGTGCACTCGTCAACGATGCCGGCAAGGCTGGTCTTACTGGCCTGACTGCCGAGCACCCGCGCGTGGGCGAGGCCCCGTTCGACTCGGGCCGTAAGATGATGTCCGTGGTCGTCGAGACCCTGGACGGCGAGTACGAGCAGTACACCAAGGGCGCGCCCGACGTGGTGATCGGCCTGTGCACCCATATCTACGAGGGCGATAAGGTCGTCCCCCTGACCGAGGAGCGTCGCGCCGAGCTCGTGGCAGCCAACAAGGCCATGGCCGACGAGGCCCTGCGCGTGCTGGCGCTGGCGAGCCGCACCTACACCGAGGTTCCCGCCGACTGCAGCCCCGCTGCGCTCGAGCATGACCTGGTCTTCTGCGGCCTGTCCGGCATGATCGACCCGGTCCGTCCCGAGGTGGCCGATGCTATCCGCGAGGCGCACGATGCCGGTATCCGCACCGTCATGATCACGGGCGACCACATCGACACCGCCGTGGCCATCGCCAAGCAGCTGGGCATCGTCGCCGATCGCAGCCAGGCCATCACCGGCGCCGACCTCGACCGCATGAGCGACGAGGAGCTCGACGCGCACATCGAGGACTACGGCGTGTACGCCCGCGTCCAGCCCGAGCACAAGACACGCATCGTCGAGGCCTGGAAGTCACGTGACCAGATCGTCGCCATGACCGGCGACGGCGTCAACGACGCCCCGTCCATCAAGCGCGCCGACATCGGCGTGGGTATGGGCATCACCGGCACCGACGTCACCAAGAACGTTGCCGACATGGTGCTTGCCGACGACAACTTCGCTACCATCATCGGTGCCTGCGAAGAGGGCCGTCGCATCTACGACAACATCCGCAAGGTCATCCAGTTCCTGCTTTCGGCCAACCTTGCCGAGGTCTTCTCGGTGTTCATCGCCACGCTCATCGGCTTTACCATCTTCCAGCCGGTGCAGCTGCTGTGGGTGAACCTGGTCACCGACTGCTTCCCCGCGCTCGCGCTGGGCATGGAGGATGCCGAGGGCGACATCATGAAGCGCAAGCCGCGCAACGCCAAGGACGGCGTCTTTGCCGGTCACATGGGCCTGGACTGCGTGGTCCAGGGCCTGATCATTACCGTGCTGGTGCTGGCGAGCTTCTTTGTGGGCGTGTACTTTGACATGGGCTACATCCACATCGCCGATATGATCGCCGGCAATGCCGACGAGGAAGGCGTGATGATGGCGTTCATAACGCTCAACATGGTCGAGATTTTCCACTGCTTCAATATGCGCAGCCGTCGTGCGTCGCTGTTTAGCATGAAGAAGCAGAACAAGTGGCTTTGGGCTTCGGCTGCGCTGGCGCTGGTGCTGACGGTTATCGTGACCGTGCAGCCGACGCTTGCCGAGATGTTCTTTGGCCCTGTGACGCTTGAACTCAAGGGCGTTATCGCCGCCCTGGGCCTGGCCTTCCTGATCATCCCGCTGATGGAGATCTACAAGGCGATCATGCGCGCGGTCGAGAAGGAGTAAGTTAACCTGTCCAGGCCCGCCCCTGCGTGTTTTCTTCTTCGCTGGTTCTCGCGCTTCGCGCTGCGGGATCGCTCAGAAGAAAACACTCCCGGGGCGGGCCCTGCGGTATCCTTGCTGACTTTTCTCCCGTGCGGATGATAAAGGGCTGAGGGAAAGTGTGTGAGCTGGTCGGGCTTTGCCCGGCCAGCTCTTTTTGATTTAAAATACCTGCTCAGTTGTGTGGTTTTGTGCTGGGAGGCGTTTGTGGCTAAGGCTAAGGCTAAGGCGAAGAAAAAGACGACGGGGGCGCGGGCTAAGCGCGATCGTCGTCGGAAGCTCGCGACCGAAGCCCCTGCATCTGCTGAGGAGTTGCTGGCGAGTGTACCGGGGCTCGATGCGTTGCAGGATGTTCCGGCGTTCGATGACCTGCCGGTCGATGCGGCTCAGCAGGCTGCATTTGACGACTTTTGCACACAGGCCGAGGAGACCGAGCAGATGCAGCTCGGTGCCGTGGTGCGCCTAGACCGCGGGTTTCCGCTGGTGGCAACTGCCGATGACACGTTTCGTGCCGAGCATGCCGTGGGGTTTGCCAAGTCGCGTGGCGAGGACGAGGTCTTGCTGCCCGCTGTGGGCGACCGCGTGGCGGTTCGCCGTGCTCCCGGGCACGACATGGGCGTGATCGAGTGCGTACTGCCGCGCCGTACGAGCTTTGAGCGTTGGCGTGGCCGTGCCCGCGGTGAGCGCCAGGTGCTCTGCTCCAACGTTGACAGCGTGCTGATCGTGCAGGCGCTCGGCGCCGGCGAGGTGCTGCTCGATCGCGTGGCGCGCTCACTGGTGTTGGCGCTCGATTGCGATGCCGAGCCGGCGGTGGTGCTCACCAAGGCCGACCGCTGCGAGGCCGATGAGCTCGAGCGCGATCTGGACCGCGTGCGCCGTCTGGTGGGTCCGGACGTGCGCGTGATCGTGACGTCTTCTGCCGAGGGCCTCGGCCTGGACGAGGTTCGCGCCTGCGTGCCGGCTGGGAGCTGTGCCATGATCTTGGGCGAGTCGGGTGCCGGCAAGTCAACGCTGCTCAATGCGCTGTTGGGCCACGATGCGCTGGCCACTGGCGGCGTGCGCGAGCGTGATGACCAAGGTCGCCACACCACGGTTGCGCGCGTGATGGTGGCGCTGCCGGGCGACGCCGGCGTGATCGCCGATGCCCCGGGCCTGCGCAGCCTGCCGCTCGTGGGACATGAGCGGGGTCTGGCGCGTGCCTTCCCCGAGATCGTCGAGGCGTCGCGTGCGTGCCGGTTTGGCGATTGCACGCACACTCACGAGCCGGGTTGCGCCGTTCGCGAGGCCGAAGATGCCGGACAGATCGACAGCCTGCGTCTGGAGACGTTCCAAAACCTGGCGTCATCCATGCGCGTGAGTGCCCAAATGCTCGACCCCGATGTCCATCTGTAATTGAATTTTCCTATGACAGCCGTCTCCTAATTGCTTGGGAGGCGGCTTTTTTTGCTGCCAAAGCGCCTCGAAATATGCGTTTTGCCGACGTTCTGACCAAAACCTTGCCACGAGCTTGACGGGCTGGTCAGCTTTTGGTCAGCAATTGGTTTGACACGTAAAACCAAGATTGCGATTGCGCCGCTTTGCGCCCTGGTCGCCCAGACAATGGTGGTACGGGCATTTGCCCGGTGCTACCTTGAGAGGAGCGGCCGTGAACAAGAGCAAGCGCATCGCCATCAGTCTGGTCGCGGGCGTGCTTGCCGCGGCGCTCTGCATGGTCTACGGCTCGTCGATCCGCTCGCAAGCCGAGCAGGCCCAGGCCGAGACGTTGGCAAAATACGGCGGCGACCGCGTTGAGGTGTGCGTCGCGGCGCGCGATATCGATGTGGGCGAGACCCTTGATGAGACCAATGTCATAACTCAGGAATGGCTGGCGAGTCTGTTGCCGCGTGATGCGGCGACCGAGTTGCGTCAGGTGCGCGGCGACGTGACGACCTCGCGCATTCCCAAAAACGCCGTGATTTGCAATGTCTACACCAAGGCCGAGAGCCACAAGCTCGAGGTGCCTAAAGGCAAGGTTGCCGTTTCGGTGGCGGTCGATGCCGAGCACTCGGTCGGCGGCGCCACGGGCGTGGGCAGCTATGTGGACGTGTACGTGCAAAAAGATGGCGTGACCGATCGTTTGTGCGGCGCGTACGTGATCGATACCAGCGAAAATGCCGGCACCACGCGTGAAGGCAAGATCGAGTGGGTGACGCTGGCGGCAGACTCCGAAGATGTCAAGGAATTGCTGGGAGCCTCGGGAAAGGGAACGGTCAGCTTGACGATTCCCGCCACGGCGCGCGGCAAAAAGAGCGGAGGCGACGAGTGATGAAGGCGATC
>CALBUZ010000142.1 GCA_937969105.1 uncultured Collinsella sp.
ACATAGCAGCCGCGCTCCAACTGGACGGTGCAGCTCTCGTTTTGTGCAAAAGTCGCTGTCACCGGCATGACCGGTACTCCACATACCATATCCGGCAGCATGATGAACTGCGACCTTTGGCCCATCAGCTCTTGCGGCAGTTTGTCCATGGGCAGATAAAAGTGCTGTTTGCCCATGATCTCATAGCACAGTAAGAAACTGCTGACGGGATAGTACACGCTCATGATTGGGTCTTTGATATGGCCTTGGACGATGTTGGAATTCACATATCTTGCGTTGTCCAGATACCATTGCGGGTTCGCGCCTGGTGTATTCCAGCCGAACATGGAGCCTGCCAGCATTGCCGCTTCCTGAATGTCCGTGATGTCGCGCCGCGCATTATGGCTGCTGGCGATCTCGCGATTTTTCTCCCGGCTGCCGGTGTCCCACTCAGAGGGATAATAGCCGTGCTCACCGCACCGGATGATAATAAGCTGCCCGCTGGACGGCAGAATGGAAAAACAGGTTTCCGGCAGCTCGTTCCTGCGCATCGGTTCATTCCTCATCGCGCCTGCTCCTGTTGCCGCTTGCGGTGCCAGCCCTCCAGCAGCTTGATGATGACATCCTCCATCTGCTTCGGGGTGTAGCTGGCGGGAAAGTATTTTTGCAGGCGGTCGTTGCGGATGGTGACCTTGCGCTCCAACGGCTTTTCCTCCCGCATGATGAGATCGATGATGTTATTCTCCAGCTTGCCTTCACCGCTGAGCTGCTTGAGCCGTTGGGCCTGTCCCAGTGACGGGGACACTTCATCGCGCTCCATGACCAGCAGGAGGTAGGTCTGTTCTTTTTCGGACAGGTGGGAGAGGAAATCCGCTGCGGGAACGAATTTGACGGTGCCGCTGTCCACGGCTTCCAGCAGGGGCGGGATCAGCTTGTTTAGGCGAATGTAGCGTTGGACTTGCGTTTTGCTATCTGAAACCTGCTCGGCTAAGACTTGGTTGGTTCGCACTCCCATTAACATCGGACCAACTTGGTCCGATGTTAAATCGGTCCGTTGCCCCTGCCGTTTCATGGCGTCCAGCTTCAGCTTGTAGGCTTTGGCTTTCTCACTGGGCAGTAAGTCCTCGCGGTTGATGTTGTAGTCCACAACAAGAATGTCCGCTTCCTCGTCACTGTAATTGCGGACGAGGATGGGGCGGGTGTCCAGCCCCACAGCCTTCGCGCAGTAATCGCGCCGGTGGCCGGAAATGATCTCATATCCGCCAGCATCACGGGGGCGGACAATTAACGGCTCGGCAATCCCGATATGCTCAATGCTGTCCATGAGGCGCACCAAATCGGGTGTAGGACGGTCAATGGTATACGGCTGGCGGGAGTATGGGAAAACCTCTGCTGCGGGAACGATCTGAATTCGCTCCTGCCGGTCGGCCTCGCGCTCCGCGTCCGTTTTGAACAGGTCATCGTACCGGGTCAGTTCGATGCCGCTTAATTTGCTTGCCAAGGCTCAACACCTCCCTCGTCAGATTTTCATACGCCAGCGCCGCCTTGCCGCTGCGGTCATGGTCGTAAATGCTTTTGTTTTCCACGCTGATCTCCGCCACCTTGATGGACCGGGGAATTTCGCTTGCGAACACATGACCGCCATAGGTCTTGCGGACAAGCGCGTTGATCTCCCGCGCCAGCGTGGTGCGGCTGTCCACCATCGTCAGCACAATACCGTCCACCTCCAGCTTCGGGTTGAGCTGCCGTTTCACGCGGGTGATGGTTCGCAAAAGCTGCTCCAGCCCTTTGGCTGGAAGATACTGCGCCTGCACGGGGATAATCACGCTGTCCGCCGCAGTCAGGGCGTTGATGGTCAGCATACCGAGGGACGGCATACAGTCAATGAGCGCGTAATCGTAGCGGTCTGCCACGGTGGACAGATATTGCCGCAACACCGTTTCACGGCTCATTGTGTTGACCAGCGTGACCTCCAGTGCCGACAGCTCGATATTGGCGGGGACAAGATGGACACCGGACGGGTGGTGCAGAATGCCCTCACCGGGGGTGATGGGCTGCTCCGCGATGATCTTCTCCATCAAAGTGGAGAGCGTGGGGGATAATTCGTCAGGCTGCGGCCAGCCCAACATCTGCGTGAGATTGCCTTGTGCATCGGCGTCGATCAGCAGGACTTTTTTACCTTGCCGAGAAAGACCAATGCCGAGGCTGGCGGCTGTGGTGGTCTTACCCACGCCGCCCTTCTGATTTGCCAGTGCGATCGTTTTCACGGGTTCGATGCTCCTTTCAGTCGTAAAATGGGTTTCAAAAAAGCAGAGCTGTTCGCTCTGCCTATCCGCTGTCATGGAAGTCGTGATTCACTTTGGCGCGGTAGTAGCTGCCGCAGGTAGTTGGGGCGTTGAACAGCATCTCCAGCAGATAGGCTTTGATGTTACGAATGTCCGCGGTGCTCTCCCGCAGGCAGTCCAGCACATACTCGATGTGGGAGGAATCCAGCCTCAGAAAACGCTCCTTCACCAGTGCCGTATAAAGCTGCTTTCCGCCGATCCGCATGAAGCTGCCCTGTGTGCAGAGGACCTCCAGCATGAGGTCCGCGATCTCGTCGATGTCGTCGTAGGGATGCTGCCGGCGCAGGTGGTCGTACTCGATATTTTCCCGAATCTCTTTTCGGTATTCCTCGATCACCTCCTCCGGCTGCGCGCCCGGATGGATAGATGAATCAGTATTACTCAACTCAGTATTATTCTTATCAGTCTTATTACACTCGGTTTTTCCGAGGTCTTGACTTCTGATTTTCCGAGGTCCAGACTTCGGTTTTTCAGAACTCTTGACTTCGGCTTTTCCGAAGTCTGGATTTCGGCAGCTCGGAGGCTCCGCTTTCGGCGTATCCTCGCCTGGTTCGTCCTCCATGCCCATGAAGCGGAGAACATAGATTTTCGCCGGTCTGCCCAGCCCCTGCTTGACCCGCCTTATGAGGCCCACGCCTTTGGCACTGTCCAGCTCCGCGAACAGCTTGACCGCCTTATCCGTCTTGCAGCAGAGCTGTTCGCACGCCTCCTCCAGCGTAAAGTAGATATACACATGGCCATCATCGTCCATCCAGCCGTTTCTCATGGACAGGCTCATGCGGTCCAGCATGAGGCCATACAGCAGCTTCGCGTCGGTGGAGAGCCGCCGAAAGTACGGCTCGGTGATCAGGAGCTTGGGGATGCGGAAAAAGGCGTATTGCTCGGCGTCCATGCCAAGATGGTACGCAAAGATCGCCTGCGGCATATCTGACACCTCCGTTCTGCCACAGATTTTATCTATCTCTCAACGGCGGTCTGTGGTATAGTAAAAGGGAGCATTGACGCGCAATGCTCCCTTACCGTAACCGGACCTGCCGGTGGATTCTTATTCAGTTTGACTTAACACATCACTGTCAGCCGTTTGTCAAATAATTGTGTTTCCCGCACGGGGTTTTCCCTTGATTTTGCCCTTATCAGCTCACGCGGTCAAGGGTAACAGCGTATAAAGGAAGATAATTTGGGATGGTTTTGATTTCTCAATAAATCCAGTAATTTCAATGCTTTGCGCCGATTTTGACGGTTGTTTATAAGCGCTAATAACAGATGAAATATTTGGGCGGTGTGAATGGGAATTTAGGGAGATATGTGTGATGCGTGGCTGCGAATGGTGCGATTATAAAGAA
The DNA here is from genome assembly GCA_937969105.1 of uncultured Collinsella sp. Taxonomy (GTDB): domain Bacteria; phylum Actinomycetota; class Coriobacteriia; order Coriobacteriales; family Coriobacteriaceae; genus Collinsella. Next base: position 3,668 of record CALBUZ010000142.1, read on the forward strand.
AATGAGTGGTTGCTATATCAGTCATTATATTGGTCTGTCTATCTGGCAGATAGACAGGATTATGTCGGCAGATGTATTCTGGTGTTGAATAGACATTGCGGCAGCCTTTCAGAATTGGATATTTCTGAGTGGATTGAATTGAAAACCATTATAGATAAATTGGAATGGATCTACAAAGAGGTATTAGGAGCTGAATTAAGTAATTGGAGTTGTTTGTTAAATAACTTTTACAAAGAAGCGACACCAACCCCCCATTTGCATATCCATGTGAGACCACGATATAAAAATGCCGTTGTGATAAACGATCACGCATACATAGATACAGAATTTGCGCATCACTATGCTTTGAAAAAAGAGAGCTTATTATCTGATGATGACAGGAAAACGTTGTATGCACTCATGAAGAAAAACCTTGTCTTGTAACTTCCAGTTTAACGAACAGGAGATGATGATCGCATGAAAATCCTATATGAACTATCTTGGCTATGGGAAACGCTGGGCATTGCACTTGTGGCGGCGGCTATCTGCATAGCTTGCGCCGCGCTGATCTGCAAGGCAGCGAAGAAGAAACTCAGCAAAAAGGTGTTGGCAGTCATAGGGGCTGCTGCATTTGTGGGCGCGATTCTGGCGGTCATTCTGATCGCCCGGACACCGATGCCGCTTTGATAGAATAGGAGAAACTGACAATGATTGTTCTTACAGAGCAGATAGAGATTCCGGCTTCCTATGAAAAATTTAAGGGTGAATACTAGATAGCCGTCCTTATCTTACGGCAAACGGTAGGGGCAAAAGAATGGGCCTCGTGACTCAAGATCGCGAGGCCCACGTTCGTTCGCTGTAGTAATAAATTAGTAGCGTACGAAAATGTAGTTGTTGTTCATGCCAGCGGCAACGGAGCTGATGATAACGCCCGTCTTGTAATCGGAGGCATGGATCATCTGGCCGTTACCAATGTAGATGCCGGTGTGGTAAGAGTTAACCACAACGTCACCAGGCTGGGGATCGGACACGCGAGTCCAGCCCATAAAGGTGCCCGTGGTGCCAAGGCGGCAATAACGGCCGGTGAGGCAGTAGCTTACAAAGCCGGAGCAGTCAAAGCTGTTCGGGCCAATGCCGCCCCAAGAATAAGCGCAACCAAGCTTGCTGTAGGCACGCGAAACAACGGAACCGCCGTCAACGGACTGGCTCGGCGCGGAAGGCGTCGGAGCCGGAGCGGGCGTCGAGGGTTGCGGCGTGGGAGCCGGAGTGGGCGTCGAAGGCTGCGGCGTGGGAGCAGGAGCGGGCGCGGGGGTGTTCTCGGTCGTACCGGCGGTGTCGTTGCTCACCGTGGCCTTTTCGGCGGTGCTGGCATTGATGCCAGCCTGAAGCGCGGCGTTGGCCTCGGCCTCGGCAGCAAGCTCGGCCTGCAGCTGTGAATCCAGGGAGTTCACGACACTCTGGGCCTCAGCCTGCTGGGCATTGAGCTCGTCGACCTTCTTCTGCGTCGCGGAGACGTTCTTCTCCTGCTCGGTCTGCTTATCGGTGAGCTGCTGCTTAAGGTCCTTGACCTCCTGAATGGTCTGGGCCTGCTTGTCGGAAACCTTGCCGTAGTAGAACAGACGATTGAGCATGTCGCCCAGGTCGTCGACACCCGTCAGGACCTGAAGGAGACTCAGGCCACCGGTCTTGTACTCACCGGCAACGTAGCTCGAAAGCTTTGCCTGGCCCTCGGCAATCTCTTGCTGCTTTTGCGTGATCTCGCCTGCAGTCTGATCAAGCTCCTGCGTCTGTGCGGAGAGTTCTTCATGAATTTGCTGGGTTTGGGTGCCTATCTGCTCGAGCTTGGTACGAGCAGCGGCAAGGTCGGATGCGGTATCGGCGTAGGCCGGAGCCACGAGGCCCAGGCCCAAAACACAAGCGAGGGTTGCCGTAGCAGCGCAGCGTGCCATGTTTCTGTGCGTGTTTGCTGTGCGCATGGAGCTTCCTTTCCGGTATCTAAGAGTAGCGGCTAGTCCACCGTTACCAGGCTAAAGAGCTCAACGTCCTCGTTAGAAGGCGTGAGCTTCTTGCGCGGGTTGAGAAACGCAAGCTCAAGGATACAACCGTAGCCTACGAGCTTTGCGCCCATATCTCGCACCAGTTTACCTGTTGCCTCGACGGTTCCGCCCGTCGCGACCAAGTCGTCCAGAATCAACACGGTATCTTTAGAGCTGATAGCATCGGCGTGGATCTCGATAGAATCCGTTCCATACTCGAGCTCGTAGCTCTCGCTGACCGTCTTGCGCGGCAGTTTGCCCGGCTTACGTGCGGGAACAAAGCCGGCACCCAGGGCGACGGCCACGGGCACACCGACCATAAAGCCGCGGGCCTCGGGTCCTACGACCTTGGTAATGCCCATGTCGGCAAAATGCTCGGCCAGGGCATCCACCATGGCCTTCAGAGCCTCGGGATTGCCAAAGAGCGGTGTGATGTCCTTAAAGACGACTCCGGGCTCGGGATAGTCGGGGATATCGACGATATGAGATTCGAAGTCGTACATGGCGTGACCTTTCATGGATTGCCGGGTGGACGGCGGTTATTTACCCGCGTTAGCAGACGAGTTATGCGAGGGGACGACGACCTTGGACGGCTGCACGAGTGACTCGTCGTGCGCGGTAACCGCGGGAACGCTTGCCCCATCGCTTTTAGCCTTGGTGGACTCGGAACGCGCAATCTCCTCATCGAGAGCATCGATGTCGGCGTCCTCGACCACGGCGTTGAGCGACTCAAAGACACGGTTCTTAAGGAGCGCGGTATGCACACCCTCGGTGAGGTCGTGCAGCTTCTTAAAAGCGCGCTCGAGCTTGGCGTCGCGCTCGTCATCGGAGGTATCCATGCCGAGCATGCTCACGAGAACCTGCTCAAACATCGAGGACTCGCGGTTTGCCGACGATACGTACTGACGCAGGTTGCGCGGCTCAATGTGAAAGCGCGACAGCTCCGAGCAGTAACGGATAATCGGGAAATCTCGGCCATCGACGAGCTCACGGTTCTGCGGGCTCTTGATGATGCGGATAAGATCGTTCTCGGCAAGGGAGCGGATAAACGAAATGTCAACACCGAGCATGTCGGGGATCGTCTCGATGGGATGCAGCTTTTGCTTGGTCTCCTTGGGCTCCGTCTTCAGCGGAACATCGGACAGAAGACCCACCTCGTAGGCCAAAGTGGACAGGTCCGTTGCGTTTTCCAAGCGCTGCTTAATGACGTTGAGCGGCATGTAGCGGGTCTTCTGCAGGTGCAGGATGACCTCGAGACGGTCAACGTCTTCCTTGGAGTACTGGCGATACCCCTTAGGCGTACGATGAGGGGTGATGAGCCCCTCATCTTCTAGAAATCTAATTTTTGAGTTCGATAGATCGGGGTATGCGCCTCGAAGAAGGTTGACGACTTGGCCGATACTCAGATAATTGCGTTCGGCCATTACCTACTCACCGGTTTCGATGCGCTCCGGCGTGCTCTCGTGGTAGATGAGCGTGAACGTACCGATCTGAACGGAAGAGCCGTCGTGCAGCGGAGCGCCGTTGACGATGGCGCCGTCGACCCAGGTGCCGTTGAGCGACCCCAGATCCTCAATACGGGCGCCCAGGCCCTCACGAATAATGCGTGCGTGGCTGCGCGAGACCGTCATGTCGTTGAGGAAGATGCCGTTCGCGGGATCGCGACCGATGGTGGTCACGTCGTCCTCGAGCTCAAAGGCAGCACCGGTCTGCGGACCCTTAACGATGGACAGTACCGGAGCGGTGATGCGCACGTTGGCCATAAGGTCGGGAACGGTGACATCGCTCGAAGGAACACGGAAAACGCAGGTAGCGTCCGCAGTCTTATCGTTCTGAGGCATATTGTTATCCTTGTTGTCCATGACAACCCCTAACTATCGCGGACGTGCCGCAAAAAATGTACCGTACGTAATCATACCCCAATGAATCAGTCTTCGATTTCGGGGTTAAGAAAGTCGATGTCCTCGTCCTCGGGATGTGCGATGGCCTGTTTAATGGCCACCCCTCCCTTAATGGAATAGATGACAGCGGTGAGCATGGAGAAGATGACGCCGCCGTATACAAAGAAGATGCCGAGGGGCACCGAGCTGCCGTTGAGGCCCGGGAATGCCGTGTACGTGGCGGGCAGCAGATGCAAGCCGTCCACGACGGGGAACCCAAGCAGCATGAGCGAGAAACCGGTCATGAGCAGCGCCGTGGCAATCTTGCCGGGAAAGACGACGTCAATGGGGCGACGGTGGTAGTGGCGCACGATGAGCGTGCCAATGCCCAGGTAGATATCGCGGCCGATAATGAGCACGCAGACCCAGATGGGCAGCTCGCCGCGGACCACTAAGCCCAGCACGCCGGTAAACAGCAGCGCACGGTCGCAGATAGGATCCATAACCTTGCCGAGCCACGAGACCGTCTTAGTCATGCGGGCAATCTGACCGTCCATCCAGTCGGTGGAAGCCGCAATGGCATAGATGACAATGGCGACGACACGGTTGTTGTCCGTCACAAACAGGTACAGAAAGACGAGCGTGAGGATCAAGCGCGTAAAGGTGATGAAATTGGAGATCGTAAAGATCTTATTCGACGGGTAATCGGAGGTGCCGATAAGCTCCTTTTTGATCTTCTTCTTGATGCCCACAGGACTCCCCCGCTGGTTAACGACAAAACTTTCGATACTATACCCGTTCCGGCGATGTCTATCCAGCGCAGCCATAGAGAGTCCAGACATATGGAGGATGCTGCTGGGTGCCACGAGGACTCTCGCGCCGTTGCTTTAACAAAAAACTCTCACAGGAAGTAGCCGCGAGGGCTATGTTGGTAGTTGCAGCTACAGTTATTGTTGAGGGTGAGCAGCGCGTCGCGCACGCCGTAGAGGTAGCCGCTGATGAGCGCCCAGCGCACGCGCTCGTCGAGCGCAGCGAGGTAGAGCGTCTGCATGCCACCGCCGGAAAAGCCGACGCAGCCGAGTTCGCGCAGACTCCACGCGCCGCGCGCCGCAACGTAGTCGATGAGGCGCATGAGGTCCCAGGTCTTCGGCATCGATGTGCACATCGAGCATCACGCCGACCATGAACATTGCGAGAAACGTATTTGCCGAGCCCACCGAAGCGGTGACGTCGAGCACCGGCGCAGAATAGCGATGCATCCCTTTGTACATGGGCACACAAGGGGATACAGCAAAGGCGACCGGAGGTCGCAATACCCTCCTGGTGAACAGCTAGCAAGGTGAGTAAAACCACACCGAACGCCGCTCACGCCAGGGCGGCGTTCACCTTTTGGTTCCACCTGCCAGCACCTCCTCTCTCGATGCCGCAAGGGTTTCTTCGTGGTGATAGACCGACACCGTTCATCGTTGTTACGGGCTCGTTCGCAAAGTCGTGAACACGCTCCCCTCTTGTTCAGCGCATAATGGTGCACCGTGTGCGGCTGTGCGGTCGCACGCTAAAGGAGATGTGCCCGCATGGGCATCGAGAGAGAGGATGCAGCATGAACCTGAGGGAGAAGTACGGTGAGTGGGGCCTGATCCTGGGCGCGACCGAGGGCGTCGGCAAGGCGTTCTGCGAGAAGATCGCCGCCGGCGGCATGAACGTCGTCATGGTCGGCCGTCGCGAGGAGAAGCTGAACGTGCTCGCAGGCGAGATCCGCGAGACCTACGGCGTGGAGACCAAGGTCGTGCGCGCCGACTTTAGCCAGCCCGGCGCTGCCGAGACCGTCTTCGCCGCGACCGAGGGCCTGGACATGGGCTTCATGAGCTACGTGGCCTGCCTGCACAGCTTCGGTAAGATCCAGGACACCCCCCGGGAGAAGCACGAGGCCATGATCAACGTCAACGTCGTGACCTTCCTCAAGTGCTTCCACCACTACATGCGGATCTTTGCCGCCCAGGACCGCGGCGCCGTGATCAACGTCTCGTCGATGACCGGCATCAGCTCCAGCCCCTGGAACGGCCAGTACGGCGCGGGCAAGGCCTTCATCCTCAAGATGACCGAGGCCGTGGCCTGCGAGTGCGAGGGCACCGGCGTCGACGTCGAGGTCATCACCCTCGGCACCACCCTAACCCCCAGCCTGCTGTCCAACCTCCCCGGCGGCCCGCAGGGCGAGGCCGTCATGAAGATCGCCCTCACCCCCGAGGAGTGCGTCGACGAGGCCTTTGAGAAGCTGGGTAAGGAGCTCTCCGTCATCGCCGGCCAGCGCAACAAGGACTCCGTCCACGACTGGAAGGCAAACCACACCGAGGACGAGTACATCCGCTACATGGGCTCGTTCTACCGCGACTAGCAACTGCGGAACACACGCGCGAGGCTGCATACGGGTTCGCAGGTAGAGATGCGAGTGCGAGGGTTTCTTTGCGGGGGCGTGCGGATGCGGCGCCTGCGAGGGAACCCTCTTTTCATGGGTGGGCGCGGCGATGAACCCGTGCGCGGCACCTCGGCGCTCACCGTCGAGGGCGACCTGCCCGGCTCCCTCGCGATCTCCCTACACGGGGTTCTGCGCTCCGGCATCCTCTGGACCGTGTCTCGCTCGTGCTCAGTGGGCCGGCCGATCCGGCCCTCAGGGTATCGGATTCCCGCATTCATCCGTACATGTTCGTATGAATGCGGGAGGTGTTCGGGTGAAGTTGATATTCAAGGGTCTGCCGCGCTCCCCTGCCATTACGAGCTCATCCTGGTTGGCGTTTCGAGCTCAGGGAGTATGCGGTGCGTGGATAATGGACTCACCTCGATGGCGGAGTTGACGGTAGCGACCATGGCGATGTGCGAGGTCGCAGTCAAGTCCGACTCCCCGGAAAGCGATTCGAGGGACTGGAAGAATACAAGGAATGCCAACCTCTTCGATTCCGTCGAGCGCAATGTGCTAAGCCGTCGGTTTCTCCTCGGCATCCTGCTCGAACTTGACAAGGGCTTCGGATATCTGTCTGCTGGTGGGAAGCGCGAAGCGCTCTCTGCGCGACACGATCTCATCGAACATCGGGACAAGGAACGCCCGGACCTTCGCCTCTTGGAACTGCGATGGGAGCGTTTCCTCCATCAGCGCCTTGAACTCTTCCGGCTTTACGCCGTCTAGGACTGCAAGCAGTTCGTCCATCTCGCGTCCGTCGAGCAGGTACTCGACCGCCATGCACGACACCATGGCGTTGAAGTAGCGCCCGAAAGACGCGCAGTCGCCCTCGAACAGTATCCCGCCGGCTACGCCCGCGGCCGCCGTGCCGACCGTTCCGCCGACCATGCCGCCCGCGAGGCCGACGATGGTCCCCATGCCGGGCGACACCGCCGTGCCGGCCGCGGCGCCAACCTTCGCCGCCGCGACTCCTGCTGCGGCGGCGCCGGCGATTCCCCCGGCGATCGAGGTGGCGAGGCATGCTATGTTCTGGGCGTACTGGGCGCCACTTGCCTTGCCCTGGAAGAGCTTGTAGGTCTCGGGGACCGAGAACACGGCGAGGGTCACCGCTGCCGAGACGGCATTGCCCCTTAGCATCTTCGCAAGCTGCTTGGAGGCGGCCGCACCGCCGATGGCGGTCTTGCCCGTGAGGGCGCGCAGGCCGTTGACGATTGTGGCGGACGCCTTGAATCCGAGCCTGCCGACCACCGCCTGGCTGGGCGCCATCAAGGCGTTGGAGAGCCCCGCTCTGGAGAGCTGCGAGACGACCATGTGCTGGGCAAAGGACATGCCGAACACCTGGACGCCGGCAGCGATGCCCGCCTGGACGGAACCGGTGATGTCCCTGGTCTCCCTGTACGCCATGAACGTCGTCGCCAGAAACGACAGGCCGAATGCGCAGGAGCATGTGACCGCGCCGGTCGCGGCGTCATACTTCAGCGATTCCGCCGTTCCCGGCTTGGCGAGGTTCACCGCCTGGTCGTATGTGAGCTTGCCTTTGCGGACGATCTTCTCGGCGTCCTTAGGGTCGCTGACGCCGGGGACCTTGCCTTGGCTAATCTTCTTCTCAAAACCGCGGAGCACCTGCTGGTACTGGTCTTTCGGGACTTCGAGCTGCATCGGCGTGCGGTCTTCTGTGAGGTAGCGATACTGATGGCTGCTCGGATCGAAGCATGCCTCGAGGGAGCCGCGTGCCGTCTTGTAGTACTTGGTCTGGATCAGGACGCCGTCGACACTCCGGTCGGGTCCGTTCTTCGCGTTGTCCCTCCCCAGAATCTCGGCCTGGTGGCCCTGGAGCTTGTCGATGATGTTGTTCGCCTCCTCGGCAAGTTCTCCGTGGCCCGCGGGGTTGTTGGCCGCCGCCCGTTGCTCGACGAAGACCTCCCCGTTGCCGTTGATGGTTGCCGCTGCCGTGACTGCCGCGGCTTTGACCGCCGTATCGTCCACCGTGGCAAGCTCGCTGTCGATGCCGGCGGCGCGGTCATCCTCGAGGTCGCGGAGCGCCTGGCAGCGGGATACGAACTGGCCCCGGCACGCTTCGTCGACGGTGAGCGCAAGGTTGCTTTCGCCGTCGGAGGCGAAGGAGCCGGGTTCGAAGTACGCCCACTCGAAGTAGAAAAGGCGAGACTGCCTCTTTTCCTTCCCCGGGACGGCGAACGCGTCGGCATCTGCCTTGATGTAGACGCCCTTTTCGGTCATGGCGATGCCGCTGGGCCTGAGGTCGAACTCGGCGTCGGCCCAGACGACGGTCTGTTCCCTCGGTATCGGGAAGGCTGACTTCACCTTGGCGGCATTGGCTTCCGTCAACGGAAGCGGAGACTCCTGGAATGAGCCGAGTAACTCCTGTGCGCGGGTGGCCTCAATCGCCCTCAAGGCTTCCTGCACCTTGGGCGCATACTCCGCCTTCTCCGCATCAAGTCTTTCGGCCTCTTTTTCGTCGAGGGCGGCCTTCACGCCGTCCGCCGCCCCTGCAATCGCCGCGCCCGCTGCTGTCGCTGCCCCGGTGGCGCCCTCGGCAAACTTGCTCGCTGCTTCGCCCGCCGTCGTCGTTGCATCTGCAATCACAGCTCCTGCCGCCACCGCCATTCCAGATGCTCCCTCGGCAATCCTGGTCGCCGCCTCGCCGGCAGTCTTAGTGGCCCTCTGAATCTCCTGCAGCGGGTCGAAGCCTTTGTCGAATATGCTCATGGACGATTCTTTCTCGTGGGCGAATAGACAGTTCGAATCGCGTTGTTTCTCATACGATCGTAATTATAACTTTGCGTTTTTATGCCTTTGGTTCAGCTGCCAGACCCGGCGCAGGAAACTCGAGCAAGATGGTCAAACATTGGGCTGTTCAATGAGGGCACCCACAATCGCCTCTATATCTACAAGGTGCAGCCGTGCGAGGGCTTCGAGAGGGCAATAGGCTGCATTCAAGACACTCGGTTTTCTCCCTCACCGTCATCGTTGCCGCTGCGGCAAGACCCGCGCAAATACTTGGAATAGCCCTACGCTCTGCGATGTATCTACAGACCCTGAGCGAAGGGAGCCGCATATGCATGCAGCGGCAAATAACCTTCGGGGGGGGGTATCTCATGAGAGTACCCGCCTTCGAGGGCAATCTATCATCGAGTACGTACTGATCATCGCAATCATCGGTCTGGTGATCGTGTTCGCCGGACCCGGCGTGGCCGGGGCCATCCGCAACCAGTTCAACCTGGTCGGCAACACGGTGAACAATGGGGCGACCGGCGGCGTCGAGGGAGGTGGAACAACCGGTGGAGGCTCCGCCGGGGCCGATTCCGCGACCGTCCAGGCGGCCGTCGCCAAGGACGCGAAGGACTGGACGCTCGGTGAGCAGAAGGCCGTCGCCGAGGACATCGCCGCTAAGGGCGAGGCATCTCCCGCCTACGCCAAGGCCAAGGCCGCTATGGACGCAGGCACCGAGTTCTCGATGAAACTGACGGACGGGCAGACGCTGACCTACCGAATCATCGGCATCAACCACGACGACCTCGCGGACGGCTCCGGCAAGGCGGGGCTGACGTTCCTCACCACCTCGTCGGGCATTAAGTCTCGCGTGAACCCTACGGCAACCAACGCCGGCGGCTGGGAGAAATCTGAGCTCCGTGCGAAGATGAGCTCAGGCGATATCTGGAACCTCATGCCGTATGATTTCCAATCCAAGGTGAAGACCGTTACGAAGCTCACGAACAACGTTGATGGAAAGACAAAGGATGCCGCTGTCTCCGCGACTTCGGACAGGCTGTTCCTGATCAGCTACTCCGAGATGGCCCCCGCGTCCTGGCGTCCCCCCTATTGGACTGACTACCCGTGGACCTCCTCTGAGGGTACCCAGTACGAGGGCTGCAAGGGCAAGGTGACGGAGAACCGTTCAGCCACCTGGTGGGCGCGTACGGCGATGCCTAGCTCGAGTGACTCTAGGTGCTTCCTCTTTTTCCTCCGCAACGGTAATCCGT
>CALBUZ010000143.1 GCA_937969105.1 uncultured Collinsella sp.
AAATGGTTCGATGTCTGCCCGGATGCGACACAACTGGTGTGTCCATCCTCGCAGTATCCGGTTCTCAAGGTGCACGCTCTGCGGCCGATCCGGTTCGACCGGGCCGCGCGGCAAGGAGATATATTGCCAGACCGGAGGGCCCCCGCGGGCGGGAATCTGGGCGTACACATTTCCTACACATATTTAAAGCCAGCTTACGTTTGCCAGCCGTTCTCTACCGCTCACCGAGGGTCTCTTTATAGTGAAGCGTCATATGGCTAAAGCTGATAGGCTCCCTTAGCCAAGGCACAGCCGGCATCGAGCAACTCATCGCGCTCCTCCACCGAGAACCCCTCGGCGTATACGCGAACCACCGGTTCGGTCCCGCTAGGGCGGATCAGCAGCCAGGTGTCATCCTCGAATGCCAAACGTAAACCATCCATATGGCTTACAGTCTGCGGCGCCTTGCCGCAAATCGATTTGGGATTCATGCCAGGAAGCAGCGTTCGCAGCGATTCGGCGTCTTCGGCCTCAAGGCGCAAATCGCGACGCCCATAGCTCGTCTTACCAAAACTGGCCTCGAGCTGATCGACCAAAACGCCCAAGGGCGCACCCGTCTTTGCCATAAGCTCACACAGAATCAGACAAGCAAGGATTCCATCACGCTCGGGCATATGCGCGGCAATGCCGATACCGCCGGCCTCCTCGCCTCCCATGAGGACACCGCCCTTCTTCATCTCTGCAGCTATATATTTGAAACCGACCGGCTTAACGGTCACGCGACAGCCAAGCGCCTCGGCAATGCGGCGCACGAGCGTCGAGCACGAGAGATTGACGACGACACGCCCCTCCAAATTGCGGAATTGAACGAGGTCGCCCAAAACAAGCGCCATGATTTGATGCGGATGTATATATCTACCGCGTTCGTCGACCGCGCCGATACGATCGGCATCGCCGTCGGTTACCAGGCCCGCGCATGCCCCGTCCTCGACAACCGCACGCTCGCAGGCGTCCACCCATGGCTCAACAGGGTCGGGGCAAATGTCCTCTTGATCGGACGACTCTCCGGCATGAATCTCGTGCACCTCGACGCCTAGCTCCCGCAGCAGGTCGGCAAGATATCCCTGGGCCGCGCCGCCCATGGGGTCAACCACCACACGCAGGTGAGCGGCTCGAATGGCCTCGGCATCGACAAACGATGCCACCGCCTGCATATAGTCAGGAATAATATCCGCGGTGCGATAGCTTTCCTCGATCCCCATCGGCTCGGGGGCCATGGTCTCTTCGAGCTCTTCGATGACATCCTGATTGGCCGTCGAGCCATCTCCCATGCGTAGCTTAAGGCACAGATACCCCTGCGGATGATGGGACCCCGTCACCATGAGCGCACCACAGGCCTCGCCGTCATACGCCGCCGCCCACGTAAGGGCGGGAGTCGGGACAGGCCGAGATGCGAGCACTGCGTCCAATCCGTGAGCGGCAAGCACGCCTGCCGCAAGCTCAGCGAACTCGCGCGCCTGCGGCCGGGTGTCGAACCCTATATATACTGTTTTGCCGGGATTGATCTTTTGCCACAGCTCGCCGACGGCATCGGCAATGCGGGCAACGTTGTCGGCGGTAAAGTCGTCGTCGACGCGGGCGCGCCAACCATCAGTTCCAAAATGAATTATCGCGCACACGCGCAGACACCTCACAGTGTTTGGATCATGGTACGCATGAGGTATACCCGCAACGCTCGCCCAGCAACCTGCCAAAACCGGCATTCACCATTTGGGCAAATGCTAGCGACGATGTGCAGGCAATAAAAAAAACCGCTCCGTATGGAGCGGTTTCGACCTTTATATATCGAGCGCCTCGGCCATCGCCGCCGTGGTGATCGCCGTGGTTCCACAGCAACTGCCCACCATTGCGGCACCGGCATGCCTCCATTCGATGCAAGCGCGCGCGAAGGCTTCGGGGTTCTCGCGCCACACAGGGCCATCCTGAGTTTGGACCGGATCGCCCATGTTGGGGCGTACCGTGACGGGCGTAGTCGCCGATGCAACCATCCTAGGCACCGCCACGTTCGCGGCCGCAAGTGAACAGCAGTTAACGCCAACCGAGTTTGCGCCGTGCTTTTCGGCGTACAAAACGGCAGCCTCGATGTTGAGGCCATCGCCTAGCAGGTCGCCTTTATCGTCAACGACAAAACTTACCAAAACAGGCATGCCGTCGGCGGCATCCTGAACGCCGGCAAGCATGGGCTGCAAATTACGGATAGACGTCACCGTCTCGATCAGCAGACCGTCAACACCAGCATTGAGCAGGGCGTATGCCTGCTCTCGCGAAATGCCTCGTATTTCTCGATACTCGGCAGAGTCTTCGGCAAACCACTCAATGCCGATCGGGCCCATCGAGCCCAGCAGCAGCTGAGGGTGCGCCTGGCGTGCATCGTCGACGGCACCGCGATTGACCTCAGCCACGGACGGCGTAATCTGATCTTGCTTGAGGGCATAGCTTGATGCCTGAAAGGTATTGGTAATGAGCACCTGCGCACCGGCGGCGACATACAGGCGATGGATACGAGAAACAGTCTGCGGCTCGGCAAGGTTCCAAAACGCCGGTGGGATGTCGGCAGCATCGTATTCGCTCATCAGCACGCTACCCATGGGGCCCTGCGTCAACAGGGTCTCGCTCGACATGCGGCGCATAAGTTCCTCGCCGCCGGGGCGGTTGTAATAACTCGTATCCATATATATGTTTCGCTATTCCTCGACGCTGATTCCCTGCTTTTCGAGATAGGCGAGCCAGCGGCTCATCGTGTCCTCGGAAAGCGCATGTTCCATCATGCACGCCTCGGAATCGGCCCGCTCAAAATCGACGCCGAGCTCCTGGACCAAAAACGTGCGGATAAGGCGATGACGGTACCAGATAGCCGTGCCGACCTCGCGACCACGGTCGGTCAGGATGACCTTGCCGTAATGCGATTGCTCGACAAGCTCGGACGCCTTAAGCGCCGAAACTGCCTTATTGACCGATGCCTTGGAGACACCAAGACGCTGTGCGATGTCGACCGATCGCACGCCATTGGTCTCCCCTTCTTCGTTTTCGATGCGAACCATGCACTCCAAGTAGTCTTCGTTCGCCACTGTTAGGTGCAGCTCGCGCGAGCTATTTGTCGTATCCATGACCTTCCGTCCCTTCTGCGTTCAAAGGCTGATTCTACCCCATCCGCCCGTCGCGGTATGCTGTGGCATACCGTGCTAGAGTTCTTGTTGCACACGACGACCAAGATTGGAGCGGTCTTTATGGAAAACAACACCACGAACCCCGACGTCCTTGAGCGCTTTTTGCGCTACGTCCAAATCAACACGCAATCCGAGGATGCAAACTGCGACCAGGTGCCTTCGAGCACCGTTCAGTTTGACCTTGCCAACGTACTGGCCGAGGAGCTGCGCGAGCTCGGCGCGGTCGATGCCCATGTGACCGAGCATGCCTACGTCTGCGCGCATATTCCTGCGAGCGCGGGCGCGGAGGACAAGCCCGCCCTGGGCCTGATCGCACACCTCGACACCACCGAGGTTGCGCCGGGCGCCGGCGTGAAGCCGCACATTGTGCGCTACGAAGGCGGCGACCTGGTCTGCGGTACCGTTGACGGCAAGCCCGTGGCCATGAGCACCGCCAAGCTTCCCGCCCTGAACGACCTTGTGGGTGAGGACTTGGTCTGCAGTGACGGCACCACGCTGCTCGGCGCCGACGACAAGGCCGGTGTCGCCGAGATCATGGCGCTTGTCGCGCGTATCGCTCAGGACCCCTCGCTGCCCCACCCCGCACTCGGCATTTGTTTTTGCCCGGACGAAGAAATCGGTCACGGCGCCGAACTGTTGGACATCGAGGCCTTCGGATGCAAGTACGCCTACACGGTCGACGGCGGTCCCATTGGCGAGCTGGAGTGGGAGTGCTTTAACGCCGCCGAGGCAACCGTTCACTTTGAGGGCCAGTCCATCCATCCCGGTGACGCCAAGGGCCGCATGGTCAACGCGGGCAATCTGTTCTGCGACTTTAACGCGCTGCTCCCTTATGCGCAGCGCCCGGAATACACCGAGGGCTACGAGGGCTTCTATCATCTTGAGGGCGTGTCTGCAACCGTCGACCACGCTACGGCGCGCTATATCGTTCGCGACCACGACGCGGCAAAGTTCCAGCAGAAGCTCGCGCTGATTGATTCCGCCGCAGCACTGCTCAACCAGCGCCTGGGCGAAGAGCGCGTGACGGTCGAGATCAAGCAGCAGTACCGCAACATGGCCGAGATCGTGCGTGACTACCCCGAGCTTATCGATGTCGCCAAGGAAGCCTACCTTGCCTGCGGCATTGAGCCCCAGGTGCTGCCGATTCGCGGTGGTACCGACGGTGCGCAGCTGTCGTTCCGCGGCCTGCCCTGCCCCAACCTTTCCACGGGCGGCTACTGCTACCACGGCGTCAACGAGTTTGTCCCGGTCAGCTCGCTCGTCAAGATGACCGACGTCCTCCAGGAACTCGTCGCCCGCTTCGCATAGGTCTGGCCGCACAATTCCAAAAGACGAATCGCCCCGTCCTCAACCGAGAACGGGGCGATTTTTTGCTGCACTGAGGACAGGTTGACGCGCGCCAGCCTCTTGACGCAAGGAGTGTCCCCAACTGCCGGCACAAAAGGAACGTCCCCAAGTGCCAAGTGTCAAGTGCCGCAAGAGTGTCCCCTTTGACTAGTCATTTAAGAACGTCCCCAATGACTACGTCAGAACGTCCCCAATGACTACGTCGATGTTTTGGCAACGACAGCGAGCGGGTCGCATTTGAGACAAGGTGACGTGAAACGAAAGGGCGCTGACCTTCTGGTCGCGCCCTTGAAGTTGAACGTCAGATTGTCCAAATGCGGCCCGCGCAGCGTCGAGCCGTTACGCGGGCTGGTAAGCCCGCGTAACTCTAATAGTTGGCTTCGTAGCCGTTGCCGTCGCCGGTGGGCTCTTCGTAGTAGTCCGAATCGCTCGAATCGCTTGAGTCATCGGAATTGTCAGAGCTGACCGATGAGGTTGCGGTGCCGTTGGCGTAATCGTCGGACGTGTTGTTGTTCAGGTCGCCGATCGTAGAGCTGGAGCCATCGGACTGGCCCATGGTATTGGGGCCCTTGGGATCCTTACCAGCGTCGACGCGCTCCATCATTTCCTTGAGCTCGTCCTCGTAGACAAAGACGTAGCTCACACCATCAATCATGGTGCTGTCATCGGCATACGAAGGCAAGTTGGCCGAATAGATGCCGTCAACATCCATGCCGCGCATGGCATTGACCGTAGAGACGATGTCCTGAACGCTCATATCGGTCACGAGCATGTCGGACAGCGAATTGACGAGGTCGAAGACCTTGGTGGCATCGAAGTTGTTGAGGATCTGGTTGGCAAGGGCGCCAAGTACCTGACGCTGGTGGCGCATACGCGTGTAGTCGCCATCGGCATAGATGTAGCGGCAGCGGGCATAGGTAAGGGCGGTTGCGCCATCCATGTGCTGCTGACCGGCGGTGATCTTAATGTCGAGGTGCTCAGGGTCATCAACGTCATCGATCGCGTTGATGTCGATGCCGCCGACCGAGTCGATGAGCGACTGCATGCCATCGAAGCTGACCTCGGCATAGTGCGAAATCTGCACGCCGCACAGTTCGTTGACCGCCTGGACCATGGCCTCGGCGCCGCCGTAGGTGTGGCAGGCGTTGATCTTCATGGTCGAACCGTTGTAGGCGACCTTGGTATCACGCGGAATGGAGATGAGCGTCGCCTGCTTTTGCGTGGGATCGATACGCGCCAGGATAATCGAGTCGGCGCGATACGTATCCTCGCCCGGGCGACCGTCAGTGCCAAGGAGTAGCACGTAGAACGGGTCCTTTGCCTCGTCGGTATCAACCAGGATCTGGCGCAGGTTGTCGGTAATGACATTGGAATCGCCGAGCTTGCCCATAATGGTGGCAAACCACAGGCCGGCGGCAGTCGTAGCGCTCAACAGCACACCGAGCACAGCAATGAGCGCGACGCGGCGAACCGTATGACCGCGACGGCGCTGACGGGCGCGCTCGGAATAGCGGGCAACGTTATCGCGGCTATAGATTTTTGCCTGAGCGCCGGTCGAAGGTCTTCGAGATTCCGTAATGGGCTTTTTCTTAAACATAGGCAACCTGCATTAGTAGATGACGGGATCGGGAACAGTAGCGTGCTCGACATGAGCGCCAAGCGCCTGCAGCTTTTCAACAAACTGCTCGTAGCCGCGCTTAATGTGATGGATGGCCGAGACCTCGGTCGTGCCGTCGGCAATTAGGCCGGCAACGACGAGTGCCGCGCCACCACGAAGATCCGGTGAGGTTACCTGAGCGCCGGAGAAGCCCTTGACGCCGTGAATCATAGCGTGATGGCTCTCGATGCGAATATCGGCGCCCATGCGCACCAGCTCGGATGCAAACATAAAGCGATTCTCGAAGATGTTCTCGGTGATAACGGAGCTGCCGTCGGCCAGGGCGGAGAGCACCATGATCTGCGCCTGCATGTCCGTGGGGAACCCGGGGAACGGAAGCGTCTGGATGTCGACCGGTTTGATACGCTCGGCACGGTTCACATGGACGCCATCCTCGACGCGCTCGCAGTCAATACCCATGAGCTCCATCTTCTTGAGCACCATGCCCAAGTGAATGGGGCAAAAGCCCGTGACATCGACACCGCGATCGTCGGCCATCAACGCACCGGCAACGATAAAGGTACCGGCCTCGATACGGTCGCCCACCACGCGATGGGTAACGGGATGCAGCTCTTCCACGCCCTCGATGGTCACGACAGGCGTACCGGCGCCGACAATCTTGGCGCCCATCTCGTTGAGCATGTTGGCGAGATCGACGATCTCGGGCTCACGGGCGGCATTATCGATAACCGTGGTACCCTGCGCGCGCACGGAGGCCATGATGAGGTTCTCGGTCGCACCGACACTGGCAAACTCGAGCGTGACGGTGGTACCGTGCAGGCCCTGGGGCGCGTTGGCGTTGATATAGCCGTGGGCGGTATCGAACTCAACGCCCAAGGCCTCAAGACCCAAGATATGCATGTCGATCTTGCGAGCGCCCAGGTTGCAGCCGCCGGGCATGGCGATCTTGGCGCGATGGAAACGGCCCAGCAGGGGTCCCATGACGGCGGTGGAAGCACGCATCTTAGCGACGAGCTCATAGGGAGCCTCCCAGGAATCGACCTGGGAGGTATCGATCTCGAGCGTGTGCTCGTCGATAACATCAATCGTGGCGCCCATACCCTTGAGCACCTTGCCCATCACGTGGACATCGGAAATATCAGGCACGTTCTGCAGCGTCGTCTTGCCCGGCGCCAGAAGCGTTGCCGCCATAAGTTTGAGCGCGGAGTTCTTGGCACCCGAAACAGGCACGGAACCTCCGATGGCGTGGCCACCCTCAACGCGGATAATATCCAAGGTCTACCCTTTCAAAAAGCATGCCCGGGGTGGCTGGGCCATCCCGGGCATGATGTGTTCGCAAATGGTCGAACGCTAAAACGTCTGACTATTGGGCAAGCTTGAGCTTACACCATGCGATTTCATTATAGAGGTAGGCGCGGCGTGCATCATCCTCCGACAAATTACCCAGCTTCTCTTCAAAACCTTGAATATCAGCTTTAACCTTGTCGGCGTCGACGGTCGCCAAATCGCAAGCGCGCTCGGCGAGGACGGTCACGACATCGTCCGCAACCTGGGCATAGCCGCCGGCCACGGCAAACGTGTGGTCGACAGTGCCCATGGCCTTATCGGAAACGCGAACGTAACCGCGGTCGATCGTGCAGATTTCGCTGGAGTGAGCAGGCAGAACGCCAAACTCGCCATCCGTGGACGGAATCGACACAAACGCAGCGTCGCCCTCATAGGCGCAGCTCACGGGGCACACGATGCGGATACGCATAACCTACTTCTCCCCCATCTTGCGGGCGCGCTCGCGCACGTCCTCAATCGTGGAAGCATAGCGGAATGCCTGCTCGGGCAGGTCATCGGCCTTGCCGTCGACAATCTCGGCGAAGGAGCGGACGGTATCCTCGACGCGGACGTAGACACCGGGGTTGCCGGTGAACTTCTCGGCGACGTGGAAGGACTGGGAGAGGAACTGCTGAATCTTACGGGCACGGTTGACCGTAAGGCGCTGCTCCTCGGACAGCTCATCCATACCCAGAATGGCGATGATGTCCTGAAGGTCGGAGTACTCCTGCAGGAGCTCCTGGACCTTGACGGCGACACGGTAGTGCTCCTCGCCGACGATTGAGGGATCGAGGGCGTCGGAGGAAGACGCGAGCGGGTCGATAGCCGGGAACAGACCGAGCGACGAAATGCTACGCGAAAGAACCGTGGTGGCGTCGAGGTGCGTAAACGTCGTGGCAGGCGCCGGGTCGGTCAGGTCGTCTGCAGGGACGTAGACAGCCTGGACGGAGGTAATGGAACCCGTCTTGGTCGAGGTAATGCGCTCCTGGAGGTCACCCATCTCGGTAGCCAGCGTAGGCTGGTAACCGACGGCGGACGGCATACGACCCAGCAGTGCGGAAACCTCGGAACCGGCCTGGGAGAAGCGGAAGATGTTGTCGATGAACAGCAGAACGTCCTGGCCGCGATCACGGAAGTACTCAGCGGTGGTAAGGCCAGCCAGACCGATGCGCAGACGTGCTCCAGGCGGCTCGTTCATCTGACCATAGACCAAGCAGGTCTTGTCGATAACGCCAGACTCGCTCATCTCGAGGAACAGGTCGGTGCCCTCACGAGTACGCTCGCCGACACCGGTGAACACCGAGGTGCCGCCGTGCTCCTGGGCGAGGTTGTTGATGAGCTCCTGAATCAGAACGGTCTTGCCGACGCCGGCGCCGCCGAACAGACCCGTTTTGCCGCCACGGATGTAGGGCTCGAGCAGGTCAACGGCCTTGATGCCGGTTTCGAAGATCTCGGTCTTGGTGGTGAGCTCGTCGAAGCGGGGCGCTGCGTGGTGGATAGGATAGAACTCCTCCACCTCGGGCATGGGCTTACCGTCGACAGGCTTGCCCATGACGTTCCAAATGCGGCCGAGCGTCTTGGGGCCAACGGGCATCTTCATGGGCTCACCGGTATCGGTGGCGATGAGACCACGCTGCAGACCGTCGGTCGAGGACATGGCGACCGTGCGGACGACGCCGCCCGGAAGCTGGCTCTCAACCTCGAGGATCGTGCTCAGGTGACCGATCGGGGTCTCGGCCTCGACCGTGAGCGCGTTGTAGATCGGGGGCACCGCACCGTCAAACTTGACGTCGACGACGGGGCCGATGATACGCACGATGCGACCATCACCGGCAGTCGTCTTCTTGGTGGCTTCCTCGACCGCAAGCTTTACGGTGTTATTAGCCATTACTGTTCCTCCAATGCTGAGGCTCCGCCGACGATCTCGTTGATCTCGGTCGTAATCGAAGCCTGGCGCACGCGACTATACGTGCGGGTAAGGGTCGAGATGATCGCGGTGGCGTTTTCCGTCGCGGAGTGCATGGCCTTGCGGCGCGCACCCTGCTCGGCGGCCGCCGAATCGATCAGGGCCTGGTAGATGACCGTCAGGATATAAGACGGTACAAGCTTGCCGAGAACATGCTCGGGAGAGGGCACGAACTCGAACGTCGACGAGATGCGCTTAGGGGCGTCGGTCTCGTTCTTACGCGGACCGTGGGCCATAGCGATCATCTCGGGGTCGAGCGGCAGCAAGTGCTCGACGCGAAGCTCCTGATCCACGCGGTTCTTGGCGTGGTGGTAGACAAGCTCGACACGGTCAAGCTCACCGGCACGATATGCATCGCAGATATGAGAGGAGACCATACGAGCCTGATTGAAATCGGGCTCGGAGGAATTGCCCTCAAAGTGCATGATGACATTTGCGCGGTCACGGAAATACGTGGCCGGCTTACGCCCGCACGCGATGATCTCGCACTCGATGCCGTCGTTCGCCCAAGAAGCGGCGAGCTTTTCGGCCGTGCGCTCCACCGTCGTATTGAAACCGCCGGCAAGGCCGCGGTCCGAGGCAATAACGACAATCAGACCATGTTTGACGCTCTCATGCTTCTGCAGCATGGGATCGGTACCCGAACAGGAGGCGTCGCCGGCAACCGTCAACATGACGTCGGTCAGCGCCTCCTTATAGGGCTCGGCCTGCTTGGAGCGATCGAGGGCACGACGGATCTTGGCCGTAGAGACCATCTCCATCGTGCGCGTGATCTGCTTGGTCGTGGTAACCGAGGAGATTCGCTTCTTAATGTCGCGAAGGTTGGCCATAGGGCTTAGTTCTCCTCTGATCCAGTCGTATCGGCATGGTGCTTGGCCATGAACTGCTGCTTGAAGTCACCGATGACACGCAAGAGCTCGGCCTTGGTGTCGTCGTCGATCTTCTTGGCGCGAACCTTGTCGAGCAGCGAGCCAAAGCCATTGTCCATGTACTCGATGAGCTCGGCACGGAAAGGCAGCACGTCAGCGATCTCCAGGTCATCCAGGAAGCCCTCGTTGCCAGCGAACAGCGTAACGATCTGCTCGCCAACCTCAAACGGCTGGTAGCGCGGCTGCTTCAGGAGCTCGGTCATGCGGGCACCATGGGTCAGCTGCTTCTGAGTAGCCTCGTCAAGGTCGGAGCCAAACTGGGTAAAGCCAGCGAGCTCCTGATAGGAAGCAAGGTCCAGGCGAAGGTTGCCGGCGACCTGCTTCATGGCCTTGGTCTGTGCATCGCCACCGACGCGGGACACGGAGATGCCCACGTCAACTGCCGGGCGCTGACCCTGGAAGAAGAGCTCGGACTGCAGGTAGATCTGACCATCGGTAATGGAAATGACGTTGGTCGGAATGTAGGCCGAGACGTCGCCGTCCTGGGTCTCGATGATCGGCAGTGCCGTCATGGAGCCGTAGCCGTTCTTCTTGGACATCTTGACGGCACGCTCGAGCAGACGAGAGTGCAGGTAGAAGATGTCGCCAGGATAGGCCTCGCGTCCGGGCGGACGATGCAGCGTCAGCGACATCTGACGGTAGGCCACGGCCTGCTTGGACAGGTCGTCGTAGATGACGAGCACGTGACCGCCGGGGTTGGTCTCGCTGGCGGGCTTACCGTCCTCGCCGTTGTACATAAAGAACTCGCCGATAGCGGCACCGGCCATAGGCGCGATGTACTGCATAGGGGCGGAATCGGCAGCGGTGGCCGAAACGATGATGGTGTAGTCGAGCGCACCGTGCTGAGCGAGGGTCTCGCGGATGTTGGCAACCGTGGAGGCCTTCTGGCCGATGGCGACATAGATGCAGACCATGCCCTTGCCGCGCTGATTGAGGATAGCGTCGATGGCAATGGCGGTCTTACCGGTCTTGCGGTCGCCGATGATGAGCTCACGCTGACCACGGCCGATAGGCACCATGGAGTCGATGGCCAACAGGCCGGTCTGAACCGGCTCGCACACCGGGGTACGGTCGATAACGCCGGGGGCCTTGAACTCGATGGGGCGACGGTGCGTGGCGACGATGTCGCCCAGGCCGTCGATGGGCTGGCCGAGCGGATTGACGACGCGGCCGAGCATAGCGCGGCTCACGGGGATATCCATAATGCGGCCAGTGGTGCGGCACTCGTCGCCTTCCTTGATGGAGTCGACGGCACCGAACAGAACGGCGCCGACCTCGTCACGGTCAAGGTTCTGGGCAAGGCCGAAGACGGTCTCGCCGGTATCGGAGCTCTTGAACTCCAGAAGCTCGCCTGCCATGGCGCTCTTGAGGCCGGAGACGCGCGCGATGCCGTCGCCTACCTCGTCGACCGTCGAAACCTCATGCGTATCGACCGTCGCGGAGAGGCTCGTGAGCTGCTCCTGCAGTTTCTTGGCGATATCCTGGGCATTGAGGGTTTCGGACATTAGGCTTCACCTCCGTACGAATTAGCAGAGTTTGCGAGGGTCTCCTGCGCGATGCGCAGCTGCGTCTTGACGGAAATGTCACGACGCTCGCCGCGGGCCTCGAGCACCAGGCCGCCCACGATAGACGGGTCGACCTGCTCGATAAGGAATACCTTGCGGCCGAAGTCCTGCTCGCATTTCTTAGTGATGGTTTGACGCAGCTCGTCGTCGAGCGGGATCGCCGTGGTGACGGTCACGCCCACTACATCCTCGTCTTCCTCGGCAACATACTTAAAGGCAGCTGCCACCTTGGGAAGAAGGTCGAGCTGGTCGCGCTTGGACATGGTGTCGAGCACGGCGATGATCTCGGGGCTGGCGCTAGCCAGGCGCTCGATCATCTCGAGGTCCTCGAACACATGGTTCTCGGCCTTGGCGGCTTCCAAAAGGGAGCGCGCGTAGGTCTCGAGCACCTTGTCCTGATAGCGGCTAGTCGGCATTCAGGCTACCTGCTTCCTGGATGTAGCGCTCGATGAGCTTCTTCTGCTCGGACTCGTCCTCGAGCGCCTCGCCCACGATCTTGGTGGCGACGGCAACGGACAGGTCGGCGATGGAGCTCGCGGCACCGGCGTAGATGGACTTGCGCTCGTCCTCGACGGTCGTGTGGGCCTTGGCGATGATCTCCTCGGCCTCCTTGTGAGCAGCCTCGATGATACGGGCGCGCTCGGACTCGGCGTCCTTACGGGCCTCGAGAACGATGTCGGCAGCCTGACGACGGGCGTCGGTGACGATCGAGTCGGACTCAGCGCGCTTGGCGATAGCCTCCTGCTTGGTCTTCTCGGCCTCATCGAGGCTCTCCTCGATCTTCTTGCCGCGCTCCTCCATGGTTTTCATGATGCCCGGCAGGGCGACCTTTGCCAGCACGATCCAGATGATCAGGAAGGCGATAAGCGCCGGGATGAACTCCGCCATCTTAGGGATGAGGATGTCCGCACCGGCAGCGCCGTCCTCGGCGAACGCGGAAACCGGCATGAGCAGCGCGGCCGCGGACGCGGAGAGTGCGATCGCGCTCTTCTGGGATGAAAGATTCATACTTGACGCTCCGTGCTATTTAACGATCAGCGCGACAACGAAGCCGATCAGAGCCAGAGCCTCGCCGAAGGCGGAGCCCATGATGAAGACGGTGAACACGCGGCCCTGGACCTCAGGCTGACGGGCCATAGCACCCGTAGCACCCAGAGCAGACAGGCCGATAGCAAGACCAGCGCCGATAACACCGAGACCGTAACCGATAACTCCCACGATTCCTCCTTTGTCGTGCGTGTCTTATTTCACGCAGGATAACCTTTTTATAACTGCCGGGCTCCATGGGTACAGGCACCGGCGGTTTAACGAATTGCCTTACCTTTAAGGCGCGAACGGAAGATTACTCCTCCTCCGCGACCTCCTCTGCCTCGGAGACATACACGGCGGTAAGGACCGTGAAGACGTAAGCCTGGATGGCACCGACCACGAGCTCGATCGCATAGATCAGGATGAGAATGGCAAGCCAGGCCAGCGAAGGCAGGGCGCCGACGGCGTGGGCCGCGGAAGCCTGCTGAAGCAGCGGCTGCATGAACATGCTCGCCATGATGGCGAACGAGCCCATGACCACGTGTCCTGCGAACATGTTGCAGAACAGACGGACGGCGAGCGTGATGAGGCGCAGGAAGGTCGAGAAAAGCTCGACGACCCACACAAGCACGTTCATCGGGAAGCTCACGCCCTGCGGGGCGAGGCTCTTGATGTAGCCGATCACGCCGTGAGCCTTGCATCCGTAGTAGATGAAGTACACGAAGGCGAAGATGGCGAGCGCGGCGGTGGAGCCGATTGCGCCGGTGCCGGGCTTCATTCCCGGGATCAGGCCGATCATGTTATTGATCAGGATGAACAGGAAAAGCGAGCACAGGAACGGGAAGTGCTTCTTCCAGTTCTCACCCACGACGCCCTTGCCGATATCGTTCTCGACGTACTCGATGATGTACTCGAAACCGTTGACGAAGAAGCCCTTGGGAAGATCGGAAGAGCACACGTCTGAACTCCAGTCACACTTGAATCTCGTATGCCGTCTTCTGCTTGAAAAAAAAA
>CALBUZ010000144.1 GCA_937969105.1 uncultured Collinsella sp.
ACGCCGCCGGTCTTCTTGGAGTCGTACTGGAAGTAGGCCTGGACGTACTTGTCGGTGTGGTCGCCGATGATCTTGATCGAGTTCTTGTTGGCGCCGACGGTACCGTCGCCACCCAGACCCCAGAACTTGCACTCAATGGTGCCGGGGGCTGCGGTGTTGGGCGCATCCTCGGCCTCGGGCAGGCTCAGGTTGGTCACGTCATCGACGATGCCG
This sequence comes from uncultured Collinsella sp., assembly GCA_937969105.1. Taxonomy (GTDB): domain Bacteria; phylum Actinomycetota; class Coriobacteriia; order Coriobacteriales; family Coriobacteriaceae; genus Collinsella. The sequence continues at coordinate 214 of CALBUZ010000144.1, forward strand.
ATGGTGAACTCGCGCTTAGGCTCGTCCTTCTTGAGCTCCTCGAAGACAGCGAACGCGGACGCGGGAGGCGTGTCCTTGCTGCCCAGGCCGTAACGGCCGCCGACGACCTTGATGCCCGTCTTGCCGGCCTCGTAGAGAGCGGAGACGACGTCCTGGTACAGCGGCTCGCCGATGGAACCCGGCTCCTTGGTGCGGTCCATGACGGCGATCTTCTGGACGGTCTCGGGGAGAACGTCGACAAAGTGCTTGATGGAGAACGGACGGAACAGGCGAACCTTGACCAAGCCGACCTTCTCGCCGTGAGCGTTGAGGTAGTCGATGACTTCCTCGAGCACGTCGCAGAAGGAGCCCATGCACACGACGACGCGATCGGCATCGGGAGCGCCGTAATAGTTGAACAGGCCGTAATCGGTGCCGAGCTTCTCGTTGATCTTCTTCATGTAGCCCTCGACGACGGCGGGAAGCTCGTCGTAGACCTTGTTGCAGGCCTCGCGGTTCTGGAAGAAGATGTCACCGTTCTCGTGGCTACCGCGGGTGTGCGGGTGCTCAGGGTTGAGTGCGTGATCGCGGAAAGCCTGGACGGCGTCCATGTCGCACATCTCGGCAAGATCCTTGTAGTCCCACATGGCGACCTTCTGGATCTCGTGGCTGGTGCGGAAGCCATCGAAGAAGTTAAGGAACGGGGTCTTACCCTCGATGGCGGCAAGGTGAGCCACCGGCGAGAGGTCCATGACCTCCTGGACGTTGCCCTCGGCGAGCATGGCGAAACCGGTCTGGCGGCAGGCCATGACGTCGGAGTGATCACCGAAGATGTTCAGGGCGTGCGAAGCGACGCAACGCGCGGAGACGTGGAAGACGCCCGGGAGCTGCTCGCCCGCGATCTTGTACATGTTCGGGATCATCAGGAGCAGGCCCTGAGAAGCCGTGTAGGTGGTGGTCAGAGCACCGGCGCCCAGCGAACCGTGAACGGTACCGGCTGCACCTGCCTCAGACTCCATCTCGACGACCTTGACCGGGGTGCCGAAGATGTTCTTGCGACCCTGGGCCGCCCACTGGTCGACATGGTCGGCCATCGGGCTGGACGGCGTAATGGGATAAATTCCCGCTACCTCGGTGTACGCATACGAAACATATGCGGCCGCCTCGTTGCCGTCCATAGACTTAAACTTACGCGCCATATACCCCTCTCCTCTCATATAGGTATACAGGCCCCGGCGATCGCCGGGATATTGGCGTGATGGGATTTTCGCTGTTGCTTCCAATCATCTGGCAGGCAGACTGAGCAGCAGGTACATGGCGTGGAGAGAAGGCATGCCAAGGCGAGGAGGGCTGCACGCGCTCCACAGGCCCAGCTACCCGTCTTGCACATGACCGGGCGCCGCAAAGGCCGCATGCCGGATGCTCCCGGGCACGCCCCGGCGATGGGAGGCGCCCGCAACGGAAATCCGCATGCGGGTTTATTGTACCCCGCCGTCAAGTGTAATTTCGGCAAATATAGGCGGGCGGTAAAGGTTTACCTCGGGTGACTGCCGGGAGCAAAATGATCCCTTGGGGACGGAGAGACCATTTGGCAGGACTGGCTAGAGGGCACCGAAGAGAATGGCGTAGGTAGTGGATTCGCCGAGCTTGAGCTCGTCGCCGGGATTGAGTTGGGCGGAACGGCCGGGCTCGACCTGAATGCAGACGCGCGTGGCCCCGTTTACCACCACGGTTCCGTTGGTGGACGACAAGTCCTCAACGTGCCAGATATTTTGAGCATCGCACCAGATATGGGCATGGCGGGCCGAGACATCGTCGCCGACGTCGGTAATATCGCCCTCACCAGTGGCCAGCGCGCCAATCTCAACACCCTGCTCACTCGGCTGAATCCAGCGCGGGGCGCTCACGACAAAACTGTTTTGCACGCGCAGCAAGCCCAAGGGGTGCGCCGGGGCGGGCTCGCGTTCGCCCGCAGTCAGCGACATGCCAAGCGAACGCGGCGTGGAGGTGCCTCCGCCACAGGTCGCGTGTGCGTAGTCGATGGCATAGTTCACCGAGGACCGCACATCCGCCGAACAACCGACGGCGACAAACAGCACCAGCACGGCCTCGGCGCGCTCGGCGGGCATGAGTTCCGCCGCCTGGGACAGGCGATCGAGCGCGTTGCGATAGAGATTCGTGTCCTGGTGGCACTCTTCGAGCGCGCGTACCATCGGTTCACCTGCAGGACCGCACACCATATTGATCACAGCCGTGGAGTCCATGGGATTGCGCTGGCGCAGGGCCAGTTGCGACATAATACGCGCAGCCGAGGTACCGTATTCGGCAAAGTAGCGCTGCTGAAGCGTGCCGACCGGCGCGCGAACGATAAAGCGGGAAACCCAAGAGCGATCGGCGGCTCGGCTCTGCGGGCTGCGGCCGTCGGCGAGCGGACGGGACGAAAGCACCAAGCCGCACAGCTCGATATGGCTCAGATGCGCCGCGCGCTTAAAGATGTCAAACATGGCCCCGCATGGGGTGAGCTCAACTTGAGATGCCATGACCTAGGCCTCCTTGGTCGTAGAAATAGAATCGGACGATACTTCGACAGGTCCGCCAAAAGTACGGGCAGCTGCGGCTCCACCGGCAAGCGGAGTCGCCATCTGGGCTTTTGTGCGTCGTGGTGCCGAAACGGGAAGTTCAAAGGCAAAGCCCATCGCAAGCAAAAACCACGTAAGCGTATAGGTTGCAACCAGAGCGGCAACAAGGCCGCCCATCACGGCGCGTTGGGAAAATACGCTACATGCAGCCACAACCAGCACCGGAACCTCGCAGGCAGAAAGCGCAAGCACGCCCTGCAGGAAGCCCGAGCGCCGATCGCGCGCAAGTGCCCCCGCGGCAACGCCGGCTATGCCTGGCAGCGCCAACGCCAGTGCGGCAATAATACCCGGTAGCGACCCAGACCACCTAACCAAACGGATGAACGGTCCCGTATATAGGACTTCGACGCAACGTTCACCATGACACTCACTCAGCGCAAAAAATCAGAACCACCCTTAAAAAGGGTGGTTTGCTCTTAGGGTATAACCCACGGGCCCCGGGCTCGCGTCTAAAGGCGCGGGCCCGGACTTCGTCCAGGCCTAGTGCATCTTGACCCGTGGCGCGCCGGTCGAACCGGCGGGATCACCCCCTCTTGAAGGGGTCCTCGTACTCCTTCACGCTCAGCTTGTCCAGCGCGATGTCGTGGGACTCCTGCTCCCTGATGTACTTGGCGATCGTCGCCTCGTTCAGGCCGACGGTGGACACGTAGTAGCCCTCCGCCCAGAACTTCCTGTTGCCGAACTTGTACTTGAGGTTGGCGTGCCTGTCGAATATCATCAGCGAGCTCTTCCCCTTCAGGTAGCCCATGACGCTCGCGACGCTGTACTTCGGCGGGATCGCCAGCAGCACGTGCACGTGGTCGGGCATCAGGTGCCCCTCGATTATCTCGATCCCCTTGTACTCGCACAGCTTCCTGAGGATCTCCCCTATGTCGCTCCTGATTTGGTTGTAGATCACTTTGCGCCTATACTTCGGCGTGAACACGATGTGGTACTTGCACATCCACTTCGTGTGGGAAAGGCTGTAGGCCTTCTGGGCCATGGCGACCACCCCTTCGACTCGAATTCTTGACGGCCTGAACAATCGTCAATATCGGTCGGAGGGGTGGCTTTGTAAAGCCGTTTGTCTCCACCCGCGTAGCGGGTGGTTTAAAGCTGGCCGCTGCGCGGCCAGCAGACTAAAGTCTTGAATAAAAAATGTGGGCTCCTTCGTTCGGATGAACGAAGGAGCCCACACACTTTTTATTTAGCCCTAGTCATCGCGCAAAGCCCCTTCGGCAGCACACGGTGCAATTGAGTCACCGTAGGCCGGGGCGGGAGGGGCTGTGTTTCCTCCTGAGCGACTCTGCTTGCAGCCGGAGCGAAAGGGGGAAATCTCGGCCCCTCCCGCCCCGGCCGGACAGCTCAACCTACACCGTGTGCTGCGGCAGGTCCTGCAGGGCGATGACGTCCATGCCCATGTCGTTGGCGCTGCCGTGACCCTGCTGGTCCTCGCGCACGGCCTCGATGGCGCTCACGTACGTGTTGGCCGCAGACATCGCCGTCACGCAGGTCACGCCGCGACGCACGGCCTCGGTACGCAGCAGATAGCCGTCGCCACGTGAGCCCGGGCCGTACGGCGTGTTGATGATCACCGCAATCTTGCCATCAGCGATGAGGTCGCCGATGTTGGGGCACTCGCCGTCGTGCGGGCCGCTGATCTTCTCCACGACCTCGCAGGTCACGTTGCCGCCGCGCAGCACGCGCGCCGTACCCTCGGTGGAGCAGATATCAAAGCCCAGGTAGCGCAGGATACGCGCGACCGAAAGGATATGGCGTTTGTCGCGGTCGCACACGCTGATGAACACCTTGCCGCAGCTCGGATCGGGCAGCTTGTAGTCGATCGCCAGCTGCGTCTTGGCGTATGCCTCGGGATAGCTCTTGGCGATACCCATGACCTCGCCCGTCGACTTCATCTCGGGCCCCAGGATAACGTCGGCACCGGGGAAACGGCCCCAGGGCATAACGGCTTCCTTCATGCAGAACCAATCGAGCTGACGCTCGTCGCTCGGCAGGCCCAGGCTCGCGATGGAATCGCCCGCCATGATACGCGCCGCGCACTTGGCGAGCGGCACACCGGTGGCCTTGGAGATAAACGGCACGGTGCGGCTCGCGCGCGGGTTGGCCTCGATCACGTAGACGGTCTCGCCCTTGATGGCGTACTGCACGTTGACCAGGCCGCGGACTCCCAGCGCCATCGCGATGCGGCGCGTGGTCTCGCGGAGCTTCGCCTGCAGGCTCTCGCTAAAGCTGAACGGCGGGATGCAGGTCGCAGAGTCGCCGGAGTGAATACCGGCCTCCTCGATATGCTCCAGGATACCGCCGATGTAGACCTCCTCGCCGTCGCACAGGGCGTCGACGTCGGACTCGATCGCACCCTCCAAGAAGCGGTCCAGGTACACCGGGTAGTCGGGGCTAATGCGCGCAGCCTCGGCCATGTAATCGCGCAGATGCTCGGCATCATAGGCGATCATCATGCCGCGGCCGCCCAGCACGTAGCTCGGACGCACCAGCAGCGGATAGCCGATGTGCGCGGCCACGGCCTCGGCCTCCTCAAACGAGGTGGCTTGGCCCGCCGGCGGGTACATGATGCCCAGCTTGTCGAGCAGAGCGGCGAAGCGCTCGCGGTCCTCGGCAAAGTCGATGGCATCGGGCTTGGTGCCCATAATGTTCACGCCGCTCTCCTCGAGCATGCGCGCCAGCTTAAGCGGAGTCTGGCCGCCGAGCGTCACCACGACGCCGTCGGGTCGCTCAACATCGATGACATCCATGACGTCCTCATAGGTGAGCGGCTCAAAGTACAAGCGGTCCGAGGTGTCGTAGTCAGTCGAGACGGTCTCGGGGTTGCAGTTGACCATGATGGTCTCGAAGCCGCGGGCCGCCAGCGCGTAGCTCGCGTGCACGCAGCAGTAATCGAACTCGATACCCTGACCAATGCGGTTGGGGCCGGCGCCCAGGATCATCGCCTTGGGCTTGTCCGCCGGCGTGGTCTCGTCGGGGGCAACGCACTTCTTGGCATCCGGGCTCGTGCGGTAGATGTTCTCGTACGTCTTGTAGTGGTACTCCGTGGCGCTCGAGAACTCCGCAGCGCAGGTATCGACCGTCTTCATGCCGGGAACCACGCCCAGACCCTTGCGGTAGGCGCGCACAAAGCGCTCATCCGAGCCGGTCAGCGCGGCAATCTCGGCGTCGCTCGTGCCGTACTGCTTGAGCAGGCGCATCGCGTCGGCGTCAATGTCCTCCACACGCAGGCCGCGGATGCTCTCCTGGACCTGCACCATATCGTTGATACGGTTGAGGTACCACGGATCGATACCGCAGATGGCATGGATACGAGCGATGTCCCAGCCACGGCGCAGGGCCTCGACCACAAAGAAAATGCGGTGCTCGGTCGGGGTCGCCACGGCCTGGGCGAGCTCATCGTCGCTCAGCTTGTCGGCACCCTCCTTGCCACCGGCGCAGATACCCTGGTGACCGTCCTCCAGCGAGCGCATGGCCTTGCCAAAGGCCTCCTCAAAGGTGCGGCCGATCGCCATGATTTCGCCCACGGCCTTCATGCGCGTGGTGAGCGTGGGGTCGGTACCCTTGAACTTCTCGAAGGCAAAGCGCGGCACCTTGACCACGCAGTAGTCAATCGTGGGCTCAAAGCAGGCGGGCGTTGCCTTGGTGATGTCGTTGACGATCTCGTCGAGCGTATAGCCCACTGCCAGGCGCGCGGCGGCCTTAGCGATGGGAAAACCCGTGGCCTTGGAGGCCAGCGCGGACGAACGGCTCACGCGCGGGTTCATCTCGATGACGATCAAGCGACCGGTGTTGGGGTTCACGGCAAACTGCACGTTGGAGCCACCGGTCTCGACGCCGATCTTCTCTAGAATGGCGAGCGAGGCCACGCGCATGCGCTGATACTCAAGATCGGAGAGCGTCTGCGCCGGCGCCACGGTGATGGAGTCGCCGGTATGCACGCCCATGGGGTCGAGATTCTCGATGGAGCACACGATGATGCCGTTACCGGCGTGGTCGCGCATGACCTCCATCTCATACTCTTTCCAGCCCTCGATGGACTCCTCGACCAGCACCTCGTGGGCGGGCGAGAGCTCCAGGCCCTGGCTCACGATGGAGACAAGCTCCTCGTGGGTATGCGCGATGCCGCCACCGGCACCGCCGAGGGTAAAGCTCGGACGCAGCACGCAGGGATAGCCCACGCGCTCGGCGATAGCCTCGGCGTCGGCCACGCTATAGGCATAGCCCGAGCGCGCGACCTCCAGGCCAATCTCGGCCATGGCCTCGTTAAAGAGCTTGCGGTCCTCGCCGCGCTCGATAGCGGCCAGGTCGCAGCCGATCATCTCGACGCCGTACTTGTCGAGCGTGCCGTCCTTTGCCAGCTCGACGGCGGCGTTCAGACCGGTCTGGCCGCCCAGCGTGGGCAGCAGCGCGTCCGGGCGCTCTTTCTTGATTACGCGCTCGATAAACTCCGCGGTGATAGGCTCGACATAGGTGCGGTCGGCAAGACCCGGGTCGGTCATGATGGTCGCCGGGTTGGAGTTGACCAGGATGACCTCAAAGCCATCCTCCTTGAGCACCTTGCAGGCCTGGGCGCCGGAGTAGTCGAACTCACAGGCCTGGCCAATAACGATGGGGCCCGAGCCAATGACGAGGATGCGCTTGATGTCAGTACGTTTCGGCATGTTAGTTCTCCTCGGTCTCAGTCGCGGCGGTCTCGGCGAAATTCCAGCCCTGCAGACGGTCCTTCGCGGTGTCGATGTCCAGGTAGTTCTCCTCGCCGTCCATGAGTCGCGTAAAGGCGGTGAAGAGATAGTGGGCATCGGTGGGGCCGGGCGAGGCCTCGGGGTGGTACTGGACCGAGAAGCACGGGGCGTCGAGCAGCTGGATGCCCTCGGCGGTGCCGTCGTTGAGGTTCACGTGCGTCAGGCGAATGCGGCCGAAGCGCTCGTTCATCACGACCGGCGCGATGCCGCGACGCACCCAGGCGCGCAGGTCGCCATCGGCCGCATGCTCGGTCTCGCCGCCGGAAAGCTCCGGGATCAGTTTGCCCAGACTGGGGAACAGCAGGCCAAAACCGTGGTTTTGCGCGGTGATTTCCACGCGACGGCTCACCAGGTTCATAACCGGCTGGTTACCGCCACGGTGACCGAATTTAAGCTTTTCCATTTGGGCGCCGCACGCCAAGCTGATCATCTGGTGACCAAGGCAAATGCCAAAGACCGGCACCTTGCCGATCAGCTGCTGCACCTGCTCGTAGGTCTCCACCACGGCATCGGGGTCGCCGGGGCCGTTGGATAAAAAGACGCCGTCGGGATTCATGTCGAGCACCTCACTCGCGGGCGTATCCCACGGCACGACGGTGAGATCACAGCCGGCGCGGACGAGGCCCTCCAGAATACCGCGCTTGACGCCGCAGTCGTAGGCGACCACGTTGTGGCGGGCAGAAGCGGCAGGGGCAAGCGCAAAGTCATGCGTAGCGGGCAGGTCGGCAGCTGCAAAGGCATGAGGCGCGGGGCAACTCACGGTCTTGACCAGGTTCTCGCCGACCAGCGTGGGCGCGGCGGATAGACGTTCGGCAAGCTCGGCGACGTCAAAGATTTCCGTCGAGATAATACCCATCTTGGAGCCGTTGTCGCGCAGGTGGCGCACAAGAGCGCGGGTGTCGACGCCCTCGATAGCGACGATACCGTGGGCACGCAGGTACTCCGGTACGCTGACGGCCGAGCGCCAGTTGGAAGGCGTGGCGCACATGTCGCGGACGATCATGCCGCGCATGGCGGGAGCGCTCGCGGGACGAGCGGCATCGCCGGGGAAGGCCGACTGGACGTCGGTCTCGTCGATGCCATAGTTGCCGATCTGCGGATAGGTCATGGTTACGATTTGGCCGGCATAGCTCGGATCGGTCATGACCTCAAAGTAGCCCTCAAGCGAGGTGTTGAAGCAGACCTCGCCGGTCGCGGTACCCTCGGCACCGCATGCACGGCCATAAAAAATGGTCCCATCCTCAAGGTACAGGATGCAGGGACCGCAGGTGCCCTTGCTGGTTTTGGCCAGCATGCGCTGGCAAAGCTCGCTGGGCGCGAAGGTGCGGGCAGCAGTGCCCGCAGTATGGTTGTTCGCCATAATTCTCCTTCCCGGTCTCTCCGGACCGGCTTAAAGGTTGGTAGTTAGGCCTTGCGGTATTTTAACCGCAAGTATGCGCCATGGCGTTAATTTCAGCGAAATATTTTCGAAATGATAATTATGACTTTCTATGCATAATGATTTTCTGGGACCGGGAAATATCATTCTGAACGCGGGGCTTTGCCGCCAACTGCATACATGACAGAATGATTTTTTAATCCCCGTCCCAGAAAAATCATCCCGCGCGGGCACTTGGCTCACGCGGGATGATGGCGTCTTATTTATCCTGCTCCAGCAGATCGGACGGTGTGCGGTCGGGCTTGCCACCGCGGAAGATCTCGCGACCGTGCAGGCGATGTTCCAAGTCGCGCTCGGCCTTTTCCTCGTCAATCTTGGTCTGGCTTACCGCCGGGTCCTCAATCAGTGACGACACCGAGTTCACCTGCTTTTGGATGCGCTCGGCAATCGTGTCGTCCATGCTCACGATACGCATCTTCCAGTCGATGCTCGTGGCATTTGACGAGCTCTTGGTCCACACGAACGTCAGAATGGCGCTCTGATGGCCCCGTGCGGGAAACATGCCAAAGAAAGAGTCGTGCTGGATCTTGCTGTCCTCGTCGATATAGGCGTGCACGTTATACACCACGCGGTCGATCTTATCGTTGAGCAACGCGTTGGTCGCAAGCGCCGCAGCCTGAATCTGCCCGTTGGACAGCAGCTCGAGCTCGTTGGCAGACGACGTGTCCAACACCGTCACCTCTACCGTACCCGTGCGCTCGTCCGCCTCGTCGACGCTAAAGTCGAGCGGGAACTGCGTAAAGCCGTTGCCCCACTCAAGGCCGCCCTTGAGCGCGGTCGAAACGGTATCGACCGAAACGCTCTCGGACAGATTGGCGGTATTCAGACGGCGCATCACGCCGTAGCCAATCTGCATGCCCACGATCAGCACCAAGATGCCGATAACCACGACCATGGCAGTCTTCGTAATGGTATGGCTCACCTGCGAGCCCGAAGGATCGTCCTCGGACAGCGGGTCGATCTGTTTTGCCTGGCTCGCGCGATCCTCGCTGCGCAGCCGCGCCAGCGTCGCCTTGTCACCGCGCTTGACGGCAGCCTCTTTCTCGCGCATGCGCTCGGTACGCTTTTTGGCGAGCGTAGGATCCAAGACGCCGGATGCATCGATTTCGGAGAATAACTCCGTCACTTCTTCCGGAGTCAAAGGGTTCTTGTCAGCCATAAACTTCCTGTCGTATCAATCAGTCGAGCTCGTGCGCACGCGCACCTTCGAACTGCATTCGATAGTAACGGGCATAGGTGCCGCCACGGGCGAGAAGCTGCTCGTGCGTACCACGTTCCACAACGCGACCATGCTCGACGGTCGCAATCTCGTCAGCATGTTTAATGGTCGAGAGACGGTGGGCGATGATGATCGTGGTGCGACCGCGCGCCAGGCGCTCGAGCGACTCCTGCACCGCCTCCTCGCTCTCGTTATCCAAGGCGCTCGTCGCCTCGTCCAGGATCAGAATCTTGGGGTTCTTGAGAAACACGCGCGCAATGGCTACGCGCTGCTTCTGGCCGCCCGAAAGACGGCTGCCGCGCTCGCCCACGACCGTGTCGTAGCCCTGCGGCAGCGACTCAATGAAGGCATCGATATTGGCGCGGCGGGCGGCCTCGGCGACTTCTTCTGCCGTGGCGCCTGGCTTGCCGTAGGCGATGTTCTCGCCAATCGTACCATCAAACAGATAGACATCCTGCTGCACCAGGCCAATGGCGCGGCGCAGACTCTGTTGCGTCACGTCGCGCACGTCCTGGCCGTCGATGCTGATGGATCCGTCCGCCACGTCATAAAAGCGCGGCAGCAGCGAACACGTCGTGGACTTGCCACCGCCCGAGGGGCCAACCAGGGCAATGGTCTGTCCGGGCTTGATGGACAGATTCATATGGTCGATCACGGGACGAGCCTCTTCGCCGCCGCCCAGCTCAACATCCTCATAGCTAAAGCACACATCGCGATATTCAACCGCGCCAGCCGTCACCTGCAGGTCCGCAGCATCCGGCTTGTCCTGGATATCCGGGGCGGTCGAGAGCACCTCGTCCATACGCTTAAAGCCGGCGATGGCCTTCTGATACGTTTCGGCCGAATTGACGAGCGTCTCAAGCGGCGTGCAGAACAGCGAAATGTAAAGCGCGAAGGTTGCCATATCGACCGCCTGCAGCTGCCCCTGGGCAACGAGCCAACCACCCAGCAGCACCACGATCACGTACAACACGCCCGAGAGCAGGCCATACGTCGCTGTGTAGACGCCCATGGCGTGATACATATTCTCCTTGGACGAAAGATAGCGGTCGTTAGAGGCGCGAAACTTAGAGCGCTCGGTCTCCTCATTGGCAAAGCTCTTGACCACGCGCATGCCCGCCAGCGAATCCTGCAGCTGCGCATTAATGCCGCTGATTTTTTTGCGGTTGTCGCTAAAGACCTCGCGCATGCGCATGTTCTGCCAAAACATGATGACCGCAAACACCGCCGTCACCACGGCCATGGCAAGCGCCAGCACCGGGGCGATAGCAAAGAGAATCACAAACGAACCGACGACCTCGATGCCGCAGATGATAATCCACTCGGGCACGTGGTGTGCCGCCTCGCAGATATCGAACAGGTCGTTGACCACGCGACTCATCATGTCACCTGAGCTGTTGCGATCGAAGTACGCAAAGCTAAAGCGCTCGTACTGATCGAACAGGTCCTCGCGCATCTTGGACTCCATGCGCGCGCCCATCACGTGGCCCCAGTAACTCACAAAGTAGCGACAGGCGCAACGGATGGCATACATCAGCACCAGGCCAACCGCGATCATACCGAGCGCCTGCATAATGACAGCCTGACCCTGGGTAAACAACCCACCGGTCAGATTGCGCAGAATGATAGGAAACGCCAAGTCAATGGCGGCGAGCACCAGGGCACAAACAGTATCGGCAACAAAAAGCCCCATCTGGGGCTCGTAATACGAAAGAAACCTCTTCAGCATGTGATCCTCAAAGAAATATCAGCAATGTAAGGCCCTGGGACAAAGCAATCAGTACTACTTGTCCCAGGGCTATCCCCACTCGTTAAAGTTCGGCCCCGCCTAGTCGGTGCGCGATGCTATCGCAGGCCAAGGCGCCCACGACGGTCTTGGCATCTTCGATCTTGCCGTCGAGCACGGCGTCGATCAGCTCGTGCAGCGGCACCAGATCAACGTTGACAAACTCATCATCATCGGGGTTGGGTGCATCGAACTCGAGCTTGGTGGCCAGGTAGATGTGAATGATCTCATCACAGAAGCCGCAGGACGTGACAATCGACGTCAAAAAGCGAATGCGACCAGCCCTAAAGCCCGTCTCCTCATGCAGCTCGCGCTTGGCGCAATCGAGCGGGTCCTCGCCTGGGTCGAGCTTGCCGGCGGGAACCTCGACCGTCACGCGGTCGATGGCGGTGCGGTACTGACGCACCAGTACGATCTTGCCGCTCTCGGTCAGTGCCACAACGGCCGCCGCACCCGGATGGCGAACGATATCGCGGGCGCTACGGCGACCGTTGGGCAGTTCAACCTCAAGACGGTGGACGTCGAGGATCTTGCCCTTCCAGGCGCACTCCTCCGAAAGAATCTTCTCGTGCAGCTCGGCATCGTGCGGGTCGTCGTCGCCCAGCACCAGCGCCGGCTCGTCAGCGACCTCGCCACCAGGCTCGCCCTCGGCGTGCCCATACATGCGGCTGTCCTCTTCGACGATCTGCGCGTCCACGAGCTCTTCGTTCTTCTCGTCCATCCGTCTCATCCCTCTCGGACTTTAGGCATCCCAGGCGTCGCGGCCACGCAGCGCGCGCAGGCCGATGTCATGACGCAGGGTCTTGCCCTCAAAATCAATCTTCTCGCAGGCCTCGTAGGCAAGGTTGCGAGCGTTCTCGAACGTGTCGCCCAGCGCGGTCACGGCAAGCACTCGGCCGCCGTTGGTCACGAGCTGACCGTCCACCACGGCGGTGCCGGCATGGTACACGGTCACGTTCTCCATGGCCTCGGCGTCGGCGATGCCGGTGATGACTTTGCCCTTCTCGTAGCTGCCGGGATAGCCCGCGCTCGTCAGGACAACAGCCACGGCCCACTCGTCACGCCAGTCGAGCTCAATCTGATCAAGCTCGCAGTTGGCGCAGGCGAGCATAACCTCGACCAGGTCGTTCTTGAGGCGCGGCAGCACGACCTGCGCCTCGGGGTCGCCAAAGCGGGCGTTGAACTCCAGCACCTTGGGGCCGGCGGGGGTGAGCATAAAGCCGCCGTACAGGCAGCCGCGGTAGTCGATGCCCTCGGCAGCAAGCTCGGCCACGGTCTGCTCCATGACCTCCACCATGGTGGCGTGCTCCTCGTCGGTCACGATGGGCACCGGGCTGTAGACGCCCATGCCGCCGGTGTTGGGGCCAAGGTCGCCCTCGAGCGCACGCTTGTGATCCTGCGAGGTGGCCATGGGGCGCACGGTCTTGCCGTCGGTAAAGGCCAGCAGCGAGCACTCGGGGCCGGTCAGCATCTCCTCGATGACCACAGTATTGCCGGCATCACCAAAGGTGCCGCCAAAACACTCACGCACGGCCTCCTCGGCCTGCGCAAGCTCAGTCGCCACGATAACGCCCTTGCCTGCGGCCAGGCCGTCTGCCTTCACGACCAGCGGGGCGCCCTGCTCGCGCACGTAGGCGAGAGCTGAAGCCTCGTCGGTGAACGAGCCGTAGGCGGCCGTCGGAATGCCGGCACGCTCCATGAGCTGCTTGGAGAACAGCTTGGAGCCCTCCATCTGAGCGCCCTCGGCACCCGGGCCAAAGCAGGGAATGCCCGCCGCGCGCACGGCATCGGCAACGCCCGCCACGAGCGGAGCCTCGGGGCCAATCACCACGAGTCCGCATCCGTGGCTCTGGGCAAACGCCGCCACGGCCGCAGGATCGCAATCGTCGAGAACCACGTTCTCGCCGCAGCTCGCGGTGCCGCCGTTACC